>JAKEFC010000210.1 GCA_022616235.1 Planctomycetota bacterium | reverse complement strand
GTTCGGTGGGCGAAGAAAGTCGAGAACTACCTCGGGCTCGTGCAGTTCGCGTGTGCAATCGTCGTCTACCACCAAATGGGGTTATTGGGATAGGCTCTTAGCCGCCTACTAGCCGCTCCCGCCGCGCTTCTTCTCCTCGAACCACTCGAAGATCGTCCGCTCCGCGGGGCGCCCCTGCGGGCTGAAGCCGTCGTGCGGATGGCGCGGGGCGGCCGCGCCGGGCGCGACTCCGTTGTAGGGCACGAACCACTTCCAAACGTAGACGCCGCGCAGCCATTTGCACTCGGCGAGCGCGCGGCGCGCCGCCGCGAAGCCGCGCTCTTGCGCCGCGACATCCGGCTCCCCCCCGGACCACTCCCACGGCCGCACGGCCGCGTCCGCGACGGGGCGATACCCCAGCTCCGTGAACAGCACCGGGAGTCCGGCGCGCGCGGAGTGCGCGGCGAGCTTCTCGGTCCAAGGCCGCCAAGCATCCGCAAGCGACTCGAGCGAGGCGTTCGCTTCGCGCGCGAGCGGGAAGTAAGCCTGCACGCCGACCGCATCGAGCGCGTCCCAGAAGGGCACGGCTTCGTACTCGCGGTCCCAGTTCGCCGCGTAGGTGAGCGCGCCACCGTAAGTGGCGCGGACCCGCGCGATGAGCGCGCGCCACTCCCGCTCGCGCGCCACCGTGCCGCCCAGCTCGGTGCCGACCGCGAGGAGCGCGACTTCCTCGTCGCGCGCCATCTCCACGAACGGGCGGAGGAAATCCCAGTACATGCGAAACCACCGCTCCCAGTCCCGCTCGCTCTCCATGGCGATGTCGCCGAGCCACTTGCCGTCCCGCGTATGGAACCAGAGATGCGGCTTGAGGAGCGTTTGCATCTCGGCGCGCCGCGCCGCACGAACTACGTCGCGTATGCCGTCGATCGATTCGCCGCGGAAGCGCGAGTGTTGGAAGCCGTTAGTGGGTGGGGCTCCGGCGTCCTCTTGCCCGTAGCCGAACGGCGTGACGGAGATCCAGTCGGCGCCGCGCGCGCGCAGGTATTCCATCGAGGCATCATCCGCGCGTCCCACCCAACAGACGCCGCAATGAAAGCGCGCGAGCGCCGCGGCGGCTGCGCTCTCCGCGGGCGGCAAAGCGGCAGGGGGCGTCGGGCGAGGCGGCGCGGGGGGCGCCTCCTGCTCGCTCGGGGCCCGCAAGTGCGCGGCGATCCCCGCGAGGAGGGCGGCCGCCACGATCAGAGTTCGCGCCCATGGTCGTCGCATGGTGCGGGCGAGTCCTTTCGATTCCGAGGGGTGCGCGCGCCGGCCGCGCAGCGGCCACATGCTAGTCGTACCGCGAATGGCGCGCTATGTTGCGCGTGGAGTCGGCAATCGATGGAGATCCACCTTGATCGCACTCGTTGCACTACCGGATCTCGGCGCATGGCGCCTCACGGATCTCGCCAGCGCGCTGGCGGCGGCGGTGGGGGGCGAAGGGGAGGTCGACTGCCTCGATGATCCGCCCCACGCGAGGCTTCGCATCGCCGGCGAAGAGTTGCTCGCCGTGCCGCAGTCGCGTCCGATTCCGTGGGACCTCATCGATCGCGCCTGCGCCGCGGCGTGGTACTGGCCGGAGGCGGCCGAAATACTGGCGGGGCACGCGTGCCACGCGCAGCTCGTGGTTCGGCGAAGCTCCGGTAAGCTCATGGCGAAAGCCCTGCTCCTCACGCGCGCGGCGGCGTCGATCGGCGAATCATTCGGCTATCTCGGCGTCTACTGGGACGGCTCCACGATGGTGCATTCTGCCGCCGCCTTCAGTGCTTCGGCGCGCGCGATGCGACCGGGGGAACTGCCGCTTCGCCTATGGATCGATTTCCGACTCGCCGGCGGCGAAGAAGATGGCCCGTGTTCGTTATTTACGCGCGGGCTCGACGCGCTCGGTCTGCGCGAGATCGAGGTCGTGGACTCGAAGGCGCCGCGCGATGAGATCCTCGCCTGGGCATACAACACGGCTCACTACTTGCTCGCGCAAGGCGCGGTAATCGAGGACGGCCAGACGGTTGCGATAAACCGGCAGCAGTGGATCCACGTCTACTTGCGAACGTCGCAACTGGATCCGAGCCGCGAGGTCTATCTGCTCGATATCGGCCGTGACGCCGTTTCTCCCGGTTCGTTGTAGACTTTTCCGGGCACCGCGTTTCCCTTCCGCGCGGCAGCCGGCCGCGCCCGCGGCGTCGTGAACGGCGAGGGCTCACTCGAGAATCGCGCGAAATCCGTTAGGGAACTCGATATGCATCGCGACCCGATCGACGTGGTCGTTATCGATGACGATCCCATCTTTCGTATGGTGATCGAATCCGTGCTGCAAGGGCACGGGGTCAAAGTGCGAGCGTTTTCGAGTCCGACCGCCGGACTCGAGCACGTGCTCCAATCCCCTCCGCGCTTGCTCATCCTCGACTGGATGATGCCAGGGCTCAAAGGGGACGAGCTGCTCGTCGAGCTGGGCAAAGGCAACGCGTGGGGGTCGATGACGGTGTTCCTCGTCACCGCCACGCAGCTTTCGGAGCCGGGCCAGAAGCTCATGGCCACGCTCGGCGCGCACAAGGTCTTCATCAAGCCGCTTCGCCTCGGCGAATTCCTGCAAGAGATCGCCGCCGTCCTCGAGCTGGAAACCGAGCCCGAATCGGCTTGAGCGCT
>JAKEFC010000209.1 GCA_022616235.1 Planctomycetota bacterium | reverse complement strand
GGTCGCACTCCTTGCACGCGATGGGTGGGAACCGCCGCGGAAGAAATTCCCCGGCCGTTGGGCGCTCGCGCTCCCCTGCCACGAGCGCCACGGCCCCGCCGCCGACCCAGGCCTGGCGCGCTCCGTGCTCGATTCCGCGCTCGAGCGCGGCTGCTCGGAAATGCCTGCGCCCGACCATTGCTGCGGCGCCGCCGGCTTTTATTTTTTGCGTCGAGCGCGCCTCTCGCGCGCGATCGGCCGCGAGGCGCTCGCGCGCTTCGAAGCATCCGGCGCGGAGGGCGTGATCAGCGGGAACCCCGGCTGTCTGCTTCGCTGGGAAGGGCTGCTCGCGCCTAGCGGGGGCAAGGCGCTCCATCCTGTGGTTGCGGTGGATCTGGCCTATCGGCTGTAATGGCGCGTCGCGCCGCGATGGCGCGGGACAGCTTCATTACCCGACCATCCGAGATCGTGACCCCGCCATGGCGAGAACATCTCCTGTTCCGGAGCGAAGCGAGATCGTCGTTCTCGGCGCCGGCCCCACGGGGATCGAAGCCGCGCTCGCCGCGCGCATCGCCGGCCACGAGGTCGCGGTGCTCGAGGCCGGCACCACCGGCGACTCGGTGCTCCGCTGGGGACACGTGCGGCTCTTCTCTCCCTGGCGGATGAATTGCTCCGTCCTCGGCCGGCGCCAGCTCGAGCGCGAGCGCGAGCACGTTCCCGACGGCGACGGCTGTCCGACGGGGCGCGAGTTCGTGGAGCAATACCTGCTCCCGCTCGCGCGCTCCGCCCCCCTCGCCAATTCGATCCACACGGGAGTCACCGCGGTCGCCGCGGCGCGCGCGAACACGCTGAAGGGCGATGCGATCGGCGACGACCGGCGCGCGGACGCTCCCTTCCGCGTGCTCTGGCGCCGGCAGTCGGCGGGCGGCAAGGCGACGGAAGGCCGCATCGAATGCCGGGTGCTCATCGACGCGACGGGGGTCTATCGAACGCCGGCGCTCGCCGGATCGGGAGGGATCCCGGCGGCCGGCGAGCTGGACGCCGCGGACCTCATCGAACGCCACCTGCCCGATGTGTTGGGAGCGGACCGGCGCCGTTTCGCGGGGCGCCACACGATCGTCGTCGGCGCGGGTTACTCCGCGGCGACCGCGATCCGCGACTTGGCGGCGCTCGCGCGAGACGCGCCGAGCACGCGCGCGACTTGGCTCGTTCGGCGCACTGACGGCGCCCCTCTTCGCGCGATCGCGGGCGATCCGCTCCCGGAGCGGCGCGCGCTCACGGCGGAGGTGAACGCGCTCGCGGCGTCCGGCGCGAGCGGCATCCGCATCGTGCGCGGCGCTGGCATCGAACAATTCCGCCTCCAGAAGGGGGGCATCGCGGTGCGCGTGCTCGCCGCGGGAGCGGAGAGCGAGATCGCCGCGGACCGCGTGCTCGCGCTCACGGGCTACCGCCCCGCGCTCGATCTCCTGCGCGAGCTGCAAGTGCACTACTGCTACGCGACCGAGGGTCTCATGAAGGTCTCGGCCGCGCTCCTCGCGGAAGGGGGAGCGGGCGCCGACTGCCTGACCGCGACGAGCGGCGGCACCGCTGCGCTCCAGAACCCGGAGCCGGGGCTCTTCGTGGTCGGAAGCAAGTCCTACGGGCGCTTCGCGCACTATCTGCTCCGCTCCGGCTGCGAGCAGGTCGAGAGCGTGATCGAAGAGCTGGTGCCGCGCTATCTCTCCCGCCCGCGACCGGGTGGTGCTTCGTGACCGCCGCGCTCCTTCCCCCCGGCGAGCTGGATACGCTCTGGTTCCAGGTCGGGGGCACGCTCTGCAACCTCGCTTGCGAGCATTGCTTCATCTCCTGCTCGCCGGAGAACGAGTCCCTTCCGCTGATGACGCTCGCGGAGATCGAGCCGTATCTCGCGGAAGCGGAAGCGCTCGGCGTGAAGGAGTACTACCTCACGGGGGGCGAGCCGTTCATCGTGAAGGAGCTGGAGGCGATCGTCGCGCGCATCTTGAGGCAGGGACCGGTGAGCGTGCTCACGAACGGCACCTTGGTGACCCAGGCGCGCGCCGCGCGCTACGCACAGATCGCGGCTGCGGTGCCTTACACGCTCGAATTCCGAGTCTCGATCGACGGCTTCGATGCCGCCTCGAACGACGCGATCCGCGGCGCGGGCAGCTTCGAGAAGGCGATGCGCGGCGTCGCGGCGCTGGTCGAGCGCGGCTTCCTCCCGATCATCACGGCGACCCAAGTGTGGGAGCCCGAACGCGACGGCGAGGTCGTCGGCGGCTTCTTTCGCGAGCTGCGCGCGCGCGGCTACGCGCGCCCGCGGCTGAAGATCCTGCCGCGCCTGAAGATCGGCGCCGAGGAGAAGCGCACGGGCGGCTACGCGGCGGAAGAGCGGATCACGCCCGAGATGATGGAGGGCTACGATGCGGCACAGCTCCTCTGCCATTCCGCGCGCATGGTGTCCAGGCGCGGCGTCCACGTGTGCCCAATCCTCGTGGAGGATCCGCGCGGCTTCCTCGGGCGGTCGCTCGCGCGGTCGATGGTCCCCTACCCGCTCGAAGCGCAGGCGTGCTACACCTGCTATCTCTATGGGGCCATCTGCTCCAACGCCTCGTCGCGCGTCGCCGCGGACGCGGCCGGTTACTGATCGATGGCTGCCCCCGGCGACGCCAAGGAGCGGGAACGCGCGCGCGCCGCGCTCATCGGCGGCGTGTACTCGAATCACGTCGCGCTCGCGGAGGTGCTCGCCGATGCGCGCCGCCGCGGCATCGAAGAGTGCTACTGCCTCGGCGACCTCGGCGCCTTCGGCCCGCATCCGGACCGCGTGTTCCCGATCCTGCTCGACTACCGCGTGCGCGTCGTCCAGGGCAACTACGACCACTCGATCGGGAATCGGCGCGACGACTGCGCGTGCGGCTACACGGACCCGCGCGACAACCACTTCGCGCGCCTCTCCTATCGCTACACCTTCGACCGCACGAGCGATCGCTGGAAGGATTGGCTGCGCGACCTGCCCGTGCGGCTCGACTTCTCGCTCGGCGGGAAGCGCGTGCACCTCTGCCACGGCTCGCCGCGCCGGACCAACGAGTTCCTCTGGGAATCGACGACGCCGGATCCGTTTCTGCGCAAGCTGTTCGCCGCGACGGGGGCGGACGTCATCGCCTGCACGCACACGGGGCTTCACTGGCAGCGCGAGCTGGAAGACAAGCTGTTCGTGAACGCCGGGGTCATCGGCCGCCCCGAGAACGACGGCACTACGGAGGTCGGCTACACGATCATCGAAGCGGCACCGGAGCGCGCCGCCGGCGTACGCGCGGAACACGTGCGCGTCGCCTACGACCATGCGCGCCTCGCCGCCGAGATGCGCGAGGAGAATCTGCCCGCGGAGTTCATTGCCACGATCGAGACCGGCTGGTGGACCTCCTGCCTCGAGATCCTCCCCGGCAAGGAGCGCGCGCGCGGCCGTTTCTGATGGAGCGCGCGCACTTCGCTCCCGGTGCCGAAAAAAAATCGGGGAGCCCGCGTGCGGGCTCCCCGGGGAAAGGGGGGGAAGATCCAGGAGCGACCGGTGCGGGTCGCGAGCAGTGGCAGGACGTTTTGGGAGTGGCAAGATCCGGTCCGGCTCCGCCGGGAACGGCGGGCGAGGCCGGAGGTCCCGCCCGCGCGCGCACTAGCGGCAAGGCGCCGGGCGGCGCCGGCGGCCCGCCGCGGGAGGGAGCGGCAGGATTGCGAAGGGAACTCTGCCGGGCAATCCGCCCGGTAGATTGCCTCCGCCGCGGTCACCGGCGCGGCGCGGGCGCCTCCGCGATCGTGCGCGCGATGCGCGCGAGGGCTTCAGTGAGTTCTGCCGGGGGAATCCCGTGGCCGATCCGCACGTGCTCCGGGGCGCCGAAGAAGCGTCCCGGCGTGACGCCGACTCCCGCCGCGAGCAGCCGCGCGCGAAACTCGTCGCCGTCCGCGGCAAGCGAACGCGGGACGCGCGGAAACGACACGAGCCCCCCCGCGGGCTCCACGACTTCGATGCCGTGCTCTCGGTACCACGGCCCGAGCACGCGCCACCCCGCGACCGCGATGTCGTGCGCGCGCCGCTCCAGCGCATCGAGCTTCCGGAGCGCGAAGAGTCCCACTTGGTCGGAGAGCGTCGAGTTGTGCACCGTCGTCGCATCGAGGATCGCGCGCGCGGCGTCGACGCGCGCGGGCCGCGCGAGCCCCCAGCCGACGCGAATCAGCGGGAGACCGTGCACCTTGT
>JAKEFC010000026.1 GCA_022616235.1 Planctomycetota bacterium | reverse complement strand
GGCGCGCGCGGCGCGTCACGTCTGCTACTGCTTCACGCCGGCGCGCTATCTCTGGGACCAGCGGGAGGAGTATCTGTCGCGCGAGCGCTCCTCGCCGCTTGCGCGCGCGGCGGCCCGCGCGTGCTTCCCCTACTTGAGGCGCTGGGACCGAAGGAGCGCGCGGCGCGTCGACCGCTTCGTGGCCATCTCCCGCTTCGTTGCCGAGCGAATTCGCAACTATTACGGGCGCGATGCGGAGGTAATCCATCCGCCGGTCGATGCCGCGCGCTTCCGCACCGCGAGCCCGGCGGAGCTGGGCGACTACTATCTGATGGTGACCGCCCTCGCCCCCTACAAGGGGATCGATGTCGCGATGGACGCCTGCGAGCGCTTGCGGCGCCGCCTCGTGGTGGTCGGGCGCGGCGAGGATGAAGCGCGCCTGCGCGCTCGCGCCGGGCGCTACACGCAATTTGCCGGCTGGCTCCCCGACGACCAAGTGGCGCGCGCCTACGAGCGCTGTCGCGCGCTGCTCGTGCCCGGCGTGGAAGACTTCGGGATCGCGCCCCTCGAAGCGATGGCGGCGGGGCGTCCGGTGATCGCCCTCGGCGCGGGCGGCGTTCGGGAGACCGTGGTCACGCCCGCCCAGTCCGGCGCCGCCACCGGCATCTTCTTCGACGATCCGAGCGCGGACGCGCTCGCGGACGCGATCGAAGCGTTCGAGCGCGATGCGGGGAGCTTCGACCCGCAGGCTGCGCGCCGGCGCGCGCTCGAGTTCGACGCGCCGGTGTTCCGCGCGCGCATCGCGGCGCTGCTCGCGTCCGAAGGAGTTCGCGAGGGCTCGACCCCCGCCTAGAGCCTATTTCAAAACATCGCCGTTGGCCCGAGGTCGAGCGAGAAGTGCGCGCGCAAGGAGAGCCGAAGAGTCGTCTTGATGGAGAAATACGGCGATGAGGCTCGACGCCGCGCGAGCGCCTCGCAGCCGACCGAAGCCAGGCGAGGTTTTGAAATCGGCTCTAAGCGCGAGCGGCCGCCGCCGGTTATCGGAATCCCACTCCCCGTGGAATTACGCGGAAGATTCAGCGGCCGGCGAGCCGAAGTAGACTCGTGCCGCCGTCACGAGGATCCATGGCGCTTGCTTCAGACCATTTATTTCGAGTCCGTGCTCTGTTGGTCGTGCCTTGGCTCGTTCTGCTCGTGCTCGGGTTCTTATGGGTCGTGCGCTACGAGCACACGCCGGGGGTGCACGGCGACTATTCCGGGACATGGCCGGAAGGCTCCGGCATTCCACTCGCTGCGGGGCGGCACACGCTCGTGAAGTTCTGCCATCCGCGTTGCAGTTGCAGCGCGGCGAGCATCCGAGAGTTGGCGCGCGCGGCCGCGAAGGCCGGCGATGGACTCGCGGCGATCGTCGTATTCGTCGATGTGTTCGGTCTAGGAGAACGATTGCACGAAGCAGCGCTATGGCGGGAGGCGGCCGCGATTCCGGGGGTCCGGATCCTTGCGGACGCCGCCGGCCGCGAAGCGAAACTGCTCGCGGCGCGCACCTCCGGCCACGCGTTCCTCGTGGATCCGCGAGGCTCGATCCTGTTCTCAGGCGGGATCACCGCGGCGCGCGGCCACGAGGGGGACAACGCCGGCGCCGGCGCGATCATCTCCTTCGTTCGCACCGGGCACTCGCAGGTCGGGGCGACTCCCGTCTTCGGCTGCTCCCTGTTCGGGGACGGATAGCGTGCTCGACGAGTCGGAACACCCATCCACGGCGGAGTTACAGCTCGCACAAAAGGAGGTGCTCGGCGCGCGTGCCGATGCGCTGCTCCGCGAGCGCGGCCATGCCATCGCGTGCCGCACGGACCGCATGTTCGCGGGTCTCCTGCTCCTCGAGTGGGCGGCAGCGCTTCTCGCCGCGTTGCTCCTCACGCCGCTCACGTGGGAGGGGCGCGAAAGCTCCACGCACGTGCACGTGTGGTCGGCGCTCGTCGGGGGCGGGCTCATCACTGCATTGCCGGTATTCCTCGTTTGGTCCGCTCCCGGCGCGGTCATGAATCGGTACGTGATCGCAATCGCGCAGATGGCGTATTCGGGACTGCTGATTCAGGTCGCGGGCGGGCGCATCGAGACGCACTTCCACGTCTTCGGGTCGCTGGCGTTCTTGGCCTTCTACCGGGATTGGCGGGTGCTCATCCCCGCCACGATCGTCGTCGCTTTCGATCACTTGGCGCGCGGCTACTTTTGGCCGGAGTCCGTTTACGGCGTGATGGCCGCGAGCCCCTGGCGAAGCGCCGAGCATGCCGCCTGGGTCTTGTTCGAGAACGTCTTCCTCGTGCAGTCGTGCCTCCGCGGCACTCAGGAGATGCGGGTCCTGGCCTTGCAGCACGCCCAGCTCGAACTGACGAACGAGCGCGTGGAAGCGGAAGTCGCCGCGCGATCGCGAGAGTTGGAGATCACTCACCGGCAGCTCCTCGACAGCTCGCGGCGCGCGGGGATGGCGGAGGTTGCGACAGGAGTCCTTCACAACGCCGGCAACGCCCTGAACAGCGTGAACGTTTCCGCGAACGTGCTCTCGGACATCGTCCGCGGGTCGAAGATCGGCGGAGTAAGGCGCGTCGCAGAATTGTTCGAGCAGAACGCGGGCGACCTCGCGGGATTCCTCGCGAACGACGAGCGCGGCAAGCAAGCGCCGAAGTACCTGTGCGCCTTGGCGGCGACGCTGGAAGATGAACGGCGGCGCGCGCAAGAGGAATTGACTTCGCTCGCGAAGAGCGTCGACCACATCAAGGCGATCGTCGGGACGCAGCAGGCGCTCGCCCGCGTACCCGGTGTCTCCGAAGTCGTGCCCGTTGCCGACATCATCGATGACGCGCTCCGCATGGGGATCGGCCCCGCGAGCGCGAACGGGATCCATGTGGAACGCCATTGCGACGTCGCCGCGCCCGTGATCATCGACAGGCAGCGCGTCGTGCAAATCCTCGTCAATCTGTTGCGAAACGCCAAAGCCGCCATCGCGGAATCCGCAACGAAAGAGGGGCGCATCTCCATTCGGAGCGAGCTGGTCGACAAAGATCGGCTGCAAGTCGAGGTCTCCGACACCGGAGTCGGAATTCCGAAGGAGAATCTGACTCGCATCTTCGCCTTCGGCTTCACGACGAGGAAGGACGGCAACGGCTTCGGGCTCCACTCGAGTGCGCTTGCCGCGAAGGAGATGGGGGGAACCCTTAGCGCGACCAGCGCCGGGCCCGGCAGGGGCTCGTGCTTCACGCTCCAAGTGCCCGTGGCATTGCAGGAAGTGAGCGTATGACGAGCGCCGCCGTCGAGAGCAATCGCAGGATCTTGATCATCGATGACAATCCGGCGATCCACGAAGACTTTCGGAAGATCTTCGGCGCCCCGAGTCCGGCCGCCGGCGCGCTGGACACGTTGGAATCTGCGCTCTTTGGCGGCGGCGCGGCGCCCGCGCCGAGGTTCGAGGTGTTCATAGACTCCGCGTACCAGGGCGAGGAAGGCCTCGAGATGGTTCGGCGCGCGAGCGCCGCCGGCAACCCGTACGCCATGGCGTTCGTCGATGTGCGCATGCCCCCGGGGTGGGATGGCGTCGAAACGGTGGCGCGCATCTGGCTCGAGTGTCCCGATTTGCAGGTCGTGATCTGCACCGCGTACTCCGACTACTCCTGGGACGAGATGATCACGAAACTGTGCCGGAACGAAAACCTTCTGATCCTGAAGAAGCCTTTCGACAAGGTCGAGGCGCTGCAGCTTGCATCGGCGCTCACGGAGAAGTGGCGCCTGTCGCGACAGGCGCGGCTGCGGCTCGAAGAGCTGGAAGCGATGGTCGCCGCGAGGACGCCGGAGATCGGGATCGCGAACAAAGACTTGCGGGCGTTGACCGCGCAGCTCACCGCCGCCAAGGAAGCGGCGAACGCGGCGAAAGCGCGCTTCCTCGCAAACGTGTCCCACGAGATCAGGACCCCGCTCACCGCCGTGCTCGGCTACGCCGACCTCTTGCTCGAGCCCGATCAATCTCCGGAGCAGCGCGAGCAGTGCGTCCATACGATCCGCAGGCACGGAGACAACCTGCTCCAAATCATCAACGACATCCTCGACCTATCGAAGATCGAAGCAGGGCGCGTCAAGATCGACCTCGTGAGCTGCTCGCCGGGGGACGCGGTCATGGAGGTGATTTCGCTGCTTGCGGTGCGTGCGCGGCCGAAGGGCTTGAGACTCGATGCGGTGTGCGATGGGCCCGTACCGGCCGCGGTCCGCACCGACCCGATCCGCCTGCGCCAAATCCTCACGAACTTGATCGGCAACGCGCTCAAGTTCACCGCGCAAGGAAACGTGCGCGTCGTCTTGAAGTTCCATGCGGGCTCGGTGGACGGCGATCCATCTTTGGAGTTCCGAGTCATCGACACGGGGATCGGCATCGCGGCCGAGGAGCTGCAGCAGATCTTCACCCCGTTCTCGCAAGGGAACGATTCGACGTCGCGACGATTCGGCGGCACCGGTCTCGGGCTCACGATCTCGAAGAAGCTGACGGAGATGCTCGGCGGGCGAATCGCCGTCGAGTCGACGCCGGGCAAGGGATCTACTTTCGGATTCTCGATCCAAACCGGGCCGATTGCCGGCGTGCCTTTCATCTCGCAGTTGGCGCCTCTCGATCCGGACCAAGGTTCGAAGTCGGTGGACTCACACGCGCCGAGCGCGATCCGCCTCTCCGGGCGCGTGCTCCTCGCGGAGGATAGCCCCGACAATCAGCGCCTGCTCCGCTACGTCCTCGAGAGAGCCGGAGCAGAGGTCGAAATCGTAGGCACCGGTACCGCGGCGGTGGCAGCCGCCCTTTCCGGCCGCTACGACTTGATCCTCATGGACATGCAGATGCCGGAGCTGGATGGTTACGCGGCCACGAGCTTGCTGAGGAACAAAGGCTACAGAGGGCCGATCGTTGCACTGACCGCCCATGCCATGACCACGGATCGCGCGAAATGCATCGACGCCGGGTGCGATGACTACGCGACCAAGCCGATCGATCGCTCCGCGTTGCTGCGGACTGCCCTCACCCTGATGACGCACGCAGCGTTCCCATCCAAGGAGAACGTGACTTGATCCGGATCGCATTTCGGGAGGCGCCATGATGTCGAACCACCGTAAGTTGATCCTCGTCGACGACTCGATGGCGATCCTGAATTCCTACTACGTCCTCCTCAAGAAGCACGGCTTCCTCGTCTTCATCGCAAGCTCCGGCGAGGAGGCGCTGCTCAAGGCGCAGGCGATTCGTCCGGAGATCATGGTCATCGACATGCAGATGCCGGAGATGGATGGGTTTCAGTTGATCCGCAGGGTGCGCGACAATGCCGAATTGCGCGACACTCCCATGATCCTGTTCTCCGCCACGATCACCGAAGAGGATGTAGCGCGAGCCAAGCATCTCGGAGTGATCGACTGCGTCTGCAAGGGGCGCGTCTCGACGGAGGGACTCGTCGATCGCATCGAAAAATGCATCGCGCGGAGACCTGCCGAGGCCGCGGCGCGCGCGGTCACGGCCGCGGCGGCCGGCGCGAAGGACGCTCCCGAGGCCGGCGATCGCGGCCGCATCCGCGCCAGGATCCTGCGAGCGCTGCTCGACGCGTCGAGCATCAAGCGCGGGGCGGACCTGATCCAGAGACTGAACGATCTGATCGAGAATCCGAACGTGAAGTTCGGCGAAGTGACCCGGGTCATCGAATCCGAGCCCGAGGTCGCCGCGCGCGTGCTGCGCGTCGCGAACTCGGCATACTACCTCCGCCGAGAGAAAACGGAGTCGGTGCCGCAGGCGATCAAGAAGCTGGGGATTGCGGAGGTCTGCCGCCTCGCGCGAACGATCGTCACGCTCCAGATGGCGCACTTCAAGGACCACCGCGGGCTCCAAGAGACGTTCGGCCGGCACTCCTTCGCCGTCTCGAGCCTTGCCCAGCGATTGGCCACCGCGCACAAAGACCTCGCCGCCACGGTCGGCCTCTTGCACGACGTGGGAGTCGCTTTCTTGCTCCGCGAATTCGCGGCAGAGTACCGCCCGATCTGGGAGCGGGCGGCCGCGTCGCACGTCCCCCTGGTCGCGCTCGAGCGCGAGCATCTCGGCATCGACCACGTCGAGGTCGGCGAGCGCCTGCTCGCACAGTGCAACTTGCCTGCGATGGTCGCCGCCGTCGTGAGTCTGCACGAAACGCATCCTTCCGAAATTCGCGGACAAGACGCCGCGACGAGAGCGATCCACGAGATCCTATGGGTTGCCGATCACGTCAGCGGCTGCCTCGGACAGGGGCTCGCGCTGCCCCATGACGAGGAAGGTGGGCGCTGGGAGGCGATTCCGAGCGGATATCGGACGCGCAAGTCCTGGCTGGAGTATCTGGAGGCCATAGAGAGCGGCGTTGTCGCAATGTCGGGGCTGTCCCTGGGGCCGGATCTGCGGCAGGCGGAGGGGAAAACGAAGGATGACAGTCCCCTCCACGAAGTGATGATCGTGACGCCGAATCTCGACAATTTGACGTGGCCCGAGGTGGCGCTGTACCCGCGCGTGAAGACGCGCGTTCGATCGTTCGAATCGTTTTCGTTCGGCGAGTTCACGGAAGGCCCGGTGATCCTCGCGCCGCTTCCCGAAGACTTCGCGGATTGCCGCGCCCGCGCGGCGGACCTCGACGTAGAGTATTGGATCTACGATTCCCGGCGCGGCGATGGGGATCGAAACGGCGAGGACGGAGCCGGCGGGTTGCCTGCGGATCGAATCATCCGCACCGACCTCACCAAGAACGAGCTACTCCACGCCATCGCCAACCCCGGCGCGTTTCAGAGCTGACCCGCGCCGAGGATCCGACTGGCATGGAAGACGAATCAAGGACAGGGCAGCGCGTCGTCGCTCGGGTCGACCCCGGGGTCGGGATAGGGCGCGGGGATCGCCGGCCCTTGCGCGAAGAGGAAGACGAGCACCCAGAGCGGGTCCGAGATATCGGTCTGTCCGTCGTCGTTGGCGTCGATGATGTCCCGGCACGCAGGCAGCGGCCCGTTCGCGAAGAGTCCCATCAGGATCACGATCACATCGGACAGGCCGACGGAACCTACTCCATCCGCGTTGCCGCGGACGAATTCCGTCGGTCCCCCGCCCCCCGCGAGGTTCGCGTCCAGCGACGTGTTCGACAAGACATCCACGCCGAGGATCTCGACGGCGGCAAGCCCCGACGTAGGCGGCGGCGTGAAGAGAACGTCGTAGTTGCCGTCGACGACGCGCAGGGCGTATGCGCCGAGCGCGTTCGTCGCGTTGCCGAAGACGTAGACCGGGTCGCCGCTCGCGGCATCCGAGAGCGTGACGAGCACGCCGGCGACGGGGTCGCCCGCGTCCGTCACCGTGCCGGATAGAGAATTCCCCGCGGGGAGGATGACGGTGCCTAAGTCGGTGTCGACGAGCGCGGCGATGTCCGCCAACACGACTGGGGCGAGTCCGGTCGCGAACGGCGGTCGGAGCTGAATGTCGTAAGTGTCCGGCGGCACGATGACGGCAAGCTCGCCGAGCGCGGAGGTGTTGTCGCCCACAGTGGCGACCATAGCCTGGTTGGCGGAGACCACGAAGTCGGCATCGACGTCCGCAACGGGCGCGAGCGCGACACTCGTGACCGTGGCCGTGACCGCCACGCCGGCGGCGAGCACGATGGTCCCGATGTCGTTCGCGGGCGGAGGCACGTTCACGGTATACGGCACGACCGCCGGCACCAGCAGTTCTCCCGTGGGTGGCCGTACGATCACCGTCAGGTCGCCCGGCGGCACGATGACTTCGAAGTCTCCGAGGGCGTCGGTGTTGTCGTTCGTCGTGTGGATCTTCGCGCCCGTCGCGGCATCTTCGATGTCGACGTCGGCACCGGCGAGGGGCGCGCTGGATTCATCTTGGACGTGCCCCGCGAGCGGATACCCGGCCACCATCGTCACATCCGCGAGCGCGGCGTTGCCGGTCACGACGAGGCTCTCGACGATCTCGGACACGTAGCTTACCGTCCCCGGCAGCACCTGGCGAAACTCGATGTCCCAGGTGCCGTGCGGGATCTGCACGCTGTAGAACCCGAGCGCATCCGTGTCGTCGTTGTTCGCCGCGAAGTCGTTGCCGTCCGCATCCGTGATCTCTAGGTCGATCCCTTCGATCCCGGCGCCGCTCTCATCGATGACGCGGCCGGTGACGATGGCGCCGAATTCCAGCTCGAACGCGCCCAAGTCCGTCGATCCGGCGAGGAAGACGTCCGCCACGGACCCCGGAAAGTACCCGGCCCCCGCCGGCGGGTTCAGATCGATCGTGTAGAAACCGGGAAGCACGACGTCCACGACGGTCAGCGCGAACGCTCCCGTTGCATCCGTGAAATCGCCGGAGAGCGACAGATCCACTCCGCCGCTCGAGGTGATGTCGATGTCGACGCCCGCTACGCCGTTGCCATCGGGATCGAGGACGCTGCCGCTCAGCACCCACGATTGGCCGCGAGCGGCCGCCGGAAAAAGAAGGAGCGCGACGCAACACAGGCTGAGCACCCAAACACTCGCCATCGCACGAAACATCGTTCTCGCCATTCCTCTCTCCCGAAGCACGAAATTCCAAACGGAACCGCCATCCTACCGCTCTACCGCCGCCGGATCACGGGCCGTCTCTGCCCGCGGCGAATCCAATGCGGTTCGGGCTGGCGCCGTTTTCGCCATCTCCCGAGTACCAAAGCAGATAGTGGCCCGCGAGATTCGAGGGGACGGCGATGTCGAGCGCAGCGCTCGGGTGCTCGAGGTCCCCCGAATCGAAGGGGAGCGGCACGAGCGAATCGGAGCTCGGTGCGAGCACGGGGAGCTGCGGGTCCGTCCAACTCAATCCATCGGCGCTCGTCGCGAAACCGATCGTGTGCGTACTGTTGCCGGCGACGTCGGCCGCTTCGTACCACAAGAGAAAGCGGCGCGCCGATCCCACGGCGACCGTGGGATCGAGTACGACGCTCGGCGAGCCGACGCAGGGCGCTTCGAATGTCCCGGCCGCACTCGTCTCGAACACGGGGCTCGCCGCCAAGCCCGTCGCGCCCGCCGCATCCCGGATCTGCCAGTCGACGCCGTCTTGGGATTCGGCGTAGCCGATCACGCCGGGCCCGTCGGCCCCGCCGGCGAGCGTAGAATCGACCGCTTCGAACCACATCCGAAAGTCGCCGCCATCCTCGACGACGGTCGGGTCGGCGATGCGCACGGACGCGAAGGACGCGGCGAGCCCGGTGCACTCAGTAAAGCCGCTCCACGCGATGCCGTCCCCGGAAGTGCAATGGATGATGGAACTGTCCGCTCCCGCGGCGCCGCTCCGCCCTTCGAACCACATGCGATAGCGGCCGCCAGTGCCGAATGGGATGCTCTTGTCCACGATCACGGCGGGATCCGTCGCGCCCGCTTCGTAGCCGCTCCCCATCGCGCCGAGCCCGACCGCGAGCGTGCGCAAGATGACGAGGACTTCGAAGTCCTCCTCGTTTGCCGAGCAAACACCGATCGTGTTCACGCCCGTCGCCGACTGCGCCTCATAGTAGAGTAGAAACTTGTCGCCGGCGGGACGGCCCGAGTCCACAGCCACCACGGGACTGTCGACCTCCGCCGCATCGAAGCCGCCGCCGCTCTCGCTCAAGATCGGCGTGATCTGGCCTGCCGCGTTCCGGTGGCGGCTGTAGACGATCTCCGTGCTCGTGCCGGAACCCCCGGGCGGCGCCGCAGCGACTCCGCCCCCGCCTCCCCCTCCGCCGCACCCCGGGAGCAACCCGGCGAGGGCAAGCAACAACGTCGCGATTCCTAAATTCCAAGCGCTGCCACTCACACTGTCCCTCTTCTCGAATGCGGGAAATAGAATCAGGGGCACTTCCGTGCCCCCGATCGCACGCTGTGGCCTCGGCCCCTTGCCGCGGTCGCAGCCGGTGGCTTCGGAAGCAATTCTCGCTCCAACGCAAGGAAGCGCGCGCGCGCGGGAATCCGTAACTTCATGCGACCGGCAGACCAATGGCATAACGGATGGCTCCTGCAAAGGAGTCGTCGATGCGGCGCAGCGCTTGCAGTCGGCCGCCCACATCGGCCAAATGCAGCCACCGGGAACTGCTTCGGCGGCGCGAGCCCCTCTTCGCGGGAAGGTATGCCGTATGTTTCGACTCTGCCTGAGGATCAGCCGCTCCGCTTCGCCGAGCCGGGACCTGGGCGGCGGGGCGTTCCTGGCAGCGCCGCGCTCGCGGGAGGGAGCGATCGCGCTCCCTTTGATCCTCGCGGGCGCGCTCGCGGCGTCGCCGCTCGGCGCCGGTCGCGTCTCGGGCGCCGAAGAGGCGGCGACGACGAGGCTCGAAGAATTCCGGGGACCTGCCGCGGTCTGCGCGGGTGACGGCATAGTGACCATCGCCTGGCGCCCGCTCGCGGATGGCGCCGCGACAAAGGAGGACTGTCGCTATCGGGTGTACACGGCGGCCAAATCCGGCGCGCAGAACTTCGCTGCGGCGCCGGCGCTCGAGACGAAGCCCGGAGCGTTCGCCGCAATTCTCGCGAATCTACCGCGCGGCGTGCCGGTCTACGTCGTCGTGCGGGCGGTCGATGCGGCTGGACGCGAGGATCAGAACGAGACGGAATGGGCAGCGACTCCGAACCCCGTGCTCTACGTGGACGAGGCCATCGCCGTGGCCTCTCCCGACGGGCGCTCCCCCGCCACCGCGTTTCGAACGATCCAGGCCGCGATCGACAGCGCGATCACCGTGGAAGGAGTCAATATCTACGTAGCTCGCGGCCGCTACGCGGAGAACGTGCTCATCTTCGACGGAATGATGCTCTACGGCGGGTTCGGCAGCGACTTCTCCCCCATCGAGCGCGCGCCGGCGGCGCGGTCCCAGATCGTGGCGCCGGCGGGGACCAACGACCTCGTCACCGTGGCGCCGGGCGATTCTCCCTGCGGGCTCGACGGCTTCGCATTGGATGGCGGCGAGCGCGCCGGCCGCGGCATCCTCGCCGAGGAATGCCTCATCCGGATTACGAACTCGAACGTATCCGGCTTTCAGCGAAAAGGGATCGAGCTGCGTTCGAAGCGATTCGCGGATTCGCGGGTCGAAGGGCACGTGCGAGGGTCGGTGGTCGAGAACAACGCCGGAGAAGGGATCTTCCTCGAGGGGAATCTCGACTTGGAAGTCACGGACACCCGCATCCTGCACAACGGCCAGGAAGGCATCGAGGCGAAGCCGCTCACCGTGGCGGCCGGAGAGAAGACGCAGCTCCTGGTCGAGCGATGCGAGATTCGCGACAGCGGCGACATCGGCGTGGAGGTGGATCTCGACCGGCTGGCCGGCGGCGCGAGCCGCGGCGGCCGCTTCCGGGTCACGCTGCGCGACAACGTGATCGCGGCCAACAAGGACCACGGCGCGAGCGTCGATGTGCAGTACCCAGAGGGCGAGGAGATCGACCTGCAAGTGCGCGTCATCGCGAACGAGATCACCGGCAACGGCAAGTCGGGGCTGCAGCTCGATGGCGATGCGACGGGCAAATACGAAGTGGCATACAACTACATCGAGGGACGGGACGAACACGGCGCCGTGTTCCTGACCGGAGATGCGGCGGGCGCGGTCTATCGCTTCCATCACGATGTCCTGCGCGGCGGCGCCGGCCCTGCGCTCCGCCAGCACGGACTCGGGACCGTGATCGTCCGCGACAGCGAAGTCGCCGCAGATGCCGGGCGGGAACCGCTCGAGGTGCGCGGTTATCTGATCTCGCCGCAGCCCGCGGGGACGTCCGCGGCGGAGTCGCCGGCGACGGATCCTCGGCGGCGGCCGCATTCTCCGCTCGCCGGCGCCATCGGGCCTTTCAGCGCTCCGCGCGGGGCTCCCCCGTTTCCGGAGCCGGTCGAGATCTCGCCGCCGCCGAATTGCCACGTCGGCGACGGGACCTGGATGCTCCGCTTCGCGGACCCGGTGCGCGGCCGGATCGGCGCGGTCTTGCGCGCGAGCCCAGGCGGCGGCGCAGGCGCCGGCGCAAACGCGGGCGCAAGCGAAATCCCCTGTACCGCAACGATCCGCGAGGGGGACCAAGTGCTCGAAGTGCGGGCGCTCGCCCCGATCGCTCCGGGCACGGCGGTGGCGCTCGTCCTCTCCGCGCGCGCGAGCGGGAGCGCGAGCGGAACGGGCGCGGACGAGAAAGAAGACTACGTGCTCCCCTACACCGCGGCATCTCCCCTTCGCCCGCAGGATGGCGTCGTCGAAGAACTGCCGGCGGCGGGCACGATCTCGCTCGCGGCCACCGAGCGGGCGGCGGCGCTCACATTTCGGGCGCGGCGCGCGGGAACCTATCGCGTTTCACTAGTCGGCGCGGCAGCAGGCGGCGCGCTCGTCCGGATCGAGGCGAGCAAAGGCGGACTGCCGCTCCCCATCGCGGGCGGCGCCTTCAGCGCAGGAGCCGGCGATCGAGTCGAACTCTCGCTCGCGCGCGCGGACGCGACGGGCACGGAGCCGATCTCCGTCCGCCTCCTCATCGATGAGGTGCGCGAGTGACGATTCGCACGCGGCTCGTACTGCTCTTTTTCGCCGCCTTCGCGTTCGCGGCCGCGAGCGGCATGGGCGCGATCTGGGCGATGCGAGGCATGCAGCTCGCTCAGGACGAAGCGCAGCGGCTGCACGGCGATCAGATCCACGCCCTCGAGCTGCAGATCGCGTTCCTGCACGCCTGGAGCGAAGTCGCCGCGATCCTGAGCGGCGACGACACGCCGGAAGCGCACGAACGCCTCGCCGTCCACCGCGCGCGCATCGACCAGCTTCTCATGGGCCTCCAGGCGAGCACCCAAAGCAGCGCCGAAGAGGGAGTCGTGCGCGCCGTCGCGGATGGCGTCCGCGGCTTCACGCTGTGCGCGGAGCGCGCGCTCTACTACCGCAAGCGAGGAGAAGCGGAACGCGGCTACAACCTTCTGCGGCGGCACATGCTGGAGATGTACGCCCCGATCACGGCCCAAGTGCGCGAGCTGATCGACACTGATGCGGAGCTGATCCGCGCTTCGGAGACCAACGCGCTGGAGCGGACCCGCCTCGCATCGGCGGTGATCGCCGGGCACTCGCTCGTGCTCCTCCTCCTCGGCGTGCTTGGTGCGTACTCCGTGTGGCGCTGGCTCGTGAAGCCGGTCGAGACGCTCGGCGCCGCGACGCGGACGATCGCGCGCGGCGAGCCGCTCGCGCCGATCCCGATCGCGACGAAGGACGAGTTGGGGAGCCTCGCGCGCGAAGTGGAAGCGATGGCGGCGAATTTGAACAAGTACCAGGAGCAGATCATCGAGAAGGAGCGCCTCGCGGCCGTGGGCGAGATGACGGCGGCAGTCGCCCACAACCTGCGAAATCCGCTCGCGAGCATCCGCGCGCTCGCCCAGGGCTGCCAGCGCGGCGCGCTCCCGGCGAACGAAGTCGGCGAGGCGATGGGGATCGTCATGCAGACCGTCGATCGCGCGGATCGGTGGCTCAAGGATCTGCTCCAAGCGTTGCGACCCGTGCGCATCGATTCGTCGCCGCAGGACATCAACCGGATCTTGCGCGAAGTGGTGGACGCGGCGTCAGAATTCGCCGCCAAGCGCGGGGTGGGACTGCGCCTCGCTCTGACTCCCGAGCTGCCGGAGATCGCGCTCGATCCGACGCGCATGAATCAGGCGCTGTTCGCGATCGTCGTAAACGCGATCGAGGCGTCGCCGGCGGGCAAGGAAGTGGTCGTGAGCAGCGCGCCCGCCACGGAGGATGAGGCGAAGGCCGAGATCGTCATCGCGGATGATGGACCGGGGATCGGCGCCGAGACGATGAAGAAGATCTTCACCCCGTTCGCCGGCTCCAAGAAGGGCGGAACGGGGCTCGGACTCAGCCTGACGCAACGCATCGTACACGGCCATCGCGGAGACATTCGTGTTGACTCCAGCCCCGGCGCTGGGTGCAGAATGAAGGTCTTACTTCCCTTCGCAGCACGTTAGGAGTCGCGGCGGTATGGCCCAGATCCTGATCTTGGATGATGAGCAGCCGCTCCTGCACGCGCTCTCCATGGAGCTTCGGCGCAACAAGCACGAATGCTTGCTGGCGGAGAGCGGGCGGCAGGCGTTCCAGATCCTCGAGCAACACTCCCCGGATCTCGCGATCCTCGACGTCCAGCTCCCCGACGTGAGCGGACTCGAAGTGCTGCGCCGGCTGCGAAGCGACATGCCGGAAGTGCCCGTCCTCATGATCACCGCGTACGGCTCCGTCGATTCCGCGGTCGAGGCGATCAAGGAAGGCGCCACCGATTACTTGGAGAAGCCGCTCGACTTGGAGGAGCTGCAACTCGTCGTCGAGCGCGAGTTGAAGAATTCTCGACTGCGGTCGGAGGTCGAGGCGTACCGGCGGGAGCGCCAGGCAAGCTCCGACGACTACGAGATGGTAGGCGCCAGCCCGGCGTTCGAGAAGGTTCGCAAGATCGCGCAGCAGATCGTCTCCGTCGAGTTGGCGCGCGCCTCGGAGCTGCCTACGATCCTGCTCCTCGGCGAGACGGGAACCGGCAAGGACCTGCTCGCCCACTACATTCACTATTCCAGCGGACTAGCGAATCGTCCTTTCGTGAGCGTGAACTGCGCGGGGCTCCCGCGCGATCTCGTGGAGAGCGAGCTTTTCGGCCACGAGAAGGGCGCTTTCACGAGCGCGGGCAACCGCAAGCAAGGCCTGTTCGAAGTCGCCCAAGGGGGCACGGTGTACCTCGACGAGATCGGGGACATGCCTTACGACTTGCAGGCGAAGCTCCTGAACGTGATCGAGACCCATCGCGTCCGGCGCGTCGGCGGCACGCGCGAGCACCATGTCGACGTGAGGATCGTCGCGGCGACGAACGCGGATCTCGATCTGGCCGTCGCGGAAAAGCGCTTCCGCTCCGACCTCTACTATCGCCTCAAGGTGCTCAGCGTGCGCTTGCCGCCTCTGCGCGAGCGCCCGGAGGACATCCCCGCGCTCGCCGCGCACTATTTCGAGCGCTGCCGGCGCAAGTACAAGAAGCCCGAATTGCAGTTATCGCAGCGGCTCATCGCGGCGCTGAAGTGCTGGCACTGGCCGGGAAACATTCGCGAACTCGCGCACACGATCGAGAATCTCGTCCTCACGAGCGAAGGAGGACGCCTCGCGCTGCCCAGCTTCGCGGGCGGCGCGCCGCCCCCGGCGCCATCGGAGGCGCACGCGAATGCTGCGAGCGCTGAAACTCTAGGCGCGGATGGGGCGCTGCAGGCGGCGACGGGCGGTCTCCCCTTCGACTTCGCGCACGGCGACTGCACGCTCGAAGGAGTCGAGCGACAGTTGATCACCGCCGCACTCCGCTACGCCGGCGGCAACGTCTCGGAGGTCGCTCGCATCCTGGGTGTCAGCCGCGGCGCGCTCCGCCACAAGTTGGACAAGTGGAGCATCGCGTAGGCGCGTGAGCGCCGCGCCGCACGACCTAGGCGCCGTCCATCGTTCCCCCACCGCGCGCAGCGTTCGTGCCGCAGCGCGTTCCGGCATTCCTCACCGCGCGAAGCGCTCGCGCCGCAGCGCGTTCCGACATTCCCCACCGCGCGAAGCGCGGTCGTGGAGTGCGGTGGCTCGACACCGCCTTTCCCCGCATTCAGGCGCAGCGACGCGCCAATCACTATCCCTGGTGTCGAGGCGCTGGCACGCTCCGCGATTGGCGCGGCTTTGGAGCTAGCCCCTGGTGTCGAGGCTCCGCCTCGACACCGAGTCCCCGCGGCTCTGCC
>JAKEFC010000208.1 GCA_022616235.1 Planctomycetota bacterium | reverse complement strand
GAAAAGCGGTTGGCGCGTCGCTGCGCGTCAAATCGGGGCAAGGCGGTGTCAAGCCACCGCACTCCACGACCGCGCTTCGCGCGGTAGAGGAAAGTCGGAAAGCGCCCCGGCACGAGCGCTTCGCGCGGTGGGGGAATGTCGGAACGCGCGCACTGCACTGGCGCTTCGCGCGGTAGGGGAATGTCCTCAGGCTCCGCCGCGCCGCCGCATCGACTTTCGCAAGAGAAAATCCTAAGCGCGCGTATCAGAGCGAGGCTGTCGCCCCGAGGCCGAGCGCGGCGGCGACCTGCTCGGCTTGCCAGAAGTGGCGGTGCTGGTGGCGCGGGAGGATCGAGAGGCAAGAGAAGAGGTTGTACTTGAGGCGCGCGTTGAAGGGGCTCGTGATGCGGAGCTTGGCGAGGGGCAAGCCATCGGCCGCCGCGACCCACGCGATTTGCATCGCTTGCAGCCGTTCGAACTCCAGGACGATCTCCGCCGCGGGCGGCGTGGTTCCGCTCGGGACGAACGCATCGAGGGTCTTCATGCGCATGCGAACAGGGGGACCCACCATCATCCAGAGCAGCCAACCCGAGAAGTCGCGCCGGTAGCTGCGCGGCGGCGCGCCGCGTAGCTTTTCTCCCTCTTCGAGCGCCGCGGCGACGAGCGGACGATAGGCCGCGGAGGTGAGATTCAGATGGATGATGCACTCCGCGATCGACCAACGCGCGGGGTCCGCGCGGCGCGGCCACGAGACCGCCGGGACGCGGGTCGCGAGAGCGCGTAGTCGCTCCTGCGCGGCGCGGAATTCATCGGCGATCGCTTGCAGCTTCGGATGCAATCGGCGCGGCTCTCAGAGCCGGACGTATTCGAACTCGATCGGCTGGCCGTTGATGCCGCGCGCTGGCGCCGCGATCCAGTTCGCCATCTTGCCCGGTTCGGTCACCTGCTGCATGATGGAGACGAGATAGTCCTTGTCCGCGTCGTTGAGCAGCCACTTCGGCACGTTGCGCTCGAATTCTTCCTTCGTGATCAGGTCCCCAGTCGGATTGAAGTAGTTCTCCGCGTAGATGCCCTGGTGCCTGTGGAAGCGCCGGCTGGGCAGCGACAATTCGATGTCCGTCACTCCCTCTTCATCGAGGGTCTTGTTCCACTTGCGGAGCGCCCGCTCGCAGTCGTTCATGTATTCTTCGCGCAGGACTTCGTTGATCGCGTTCCGATAGGGGACCTCCTCCTCGACGACCTTGCCGCCTTTGACGACGCTCAAGGTCTTGCCGCCCTCCTTCATGACGTGGTCCTCGTAGCGGTGCTTCTCCTTGAAGCGCCCTTTCAGCCCCTCGCCGAAGTAGTTGGCGGCGTTGGTGCTGATCTCGCCGCCGAAGAGGTCGAGCGAGTACGTGAACCAATAGTTGATCGTGCGCTGCACGAGGTCGAGGTCGATGCCGCCGACGGAGCGCGGGTCGCCATCCGTCTCGCGCGTGAGACGGGCGCTCCGCCTGACGACGCGATCCAGCCCCGACTCGCCGACGAACAAGTGATGCGCTTCCTCGGTGAGCATGAATTCGCAAGTCGCCGCGAGCGGGTCGAACCCCGACTCTGCGAGGCTCGCGAGCTGGTACTTGCCGTCGCGGTCGGTGAAGTGCGTGAACGCGAAGAAGCTGAGCCAGTGGTCGCACGGCTGGTTGAACGCGCCGAGGATGCGCGGCTTGTCCGCGTCGCCGGAGCGGCGGTTCAACAGCTCTTCCGCCTCATCGCGGCCATCCTTGCCGAAGAACTTGAACAGCAGATACACCATCGCCCAGAGGTGGCGCCCTTCCTCCACGTTCACTTGGAACAGATTGCGCATGTCGTAGAGCGAGGGAGCGATCGAGCCGAGGTAGCGTTGCTGCTCCACGGATGCCGGCTCCGTGTCCGCTTGCGTCACGATGATGCGCCGGAGATTCCCGCGGTATTCTCCGGGGATCTCGCGCCACGCGGGCTTCCCGAAGTGGTCGCCGAAGCCGATCACGCGCTCCGGCGCGTGCGGCACGAGGAAGATCCCCCAGCGGTAGTCCGGCATCTTGATGTAGTCGAAGTGCGCCCAGCCGCCCGCGTCGATCGAGGTCGCTGTGCGCAAGTAGATGTCCTTGGTCTGAAATCCGTTCGGCCCCATGTCGTTCCACCACTCGAGGTACATGGGCAGCCAATGTTCGAGCGCCCGCTGCAAGCGCTGATCGTGCGAGAGATCGACGTTGTTTGGGATCTTCGCGCTCTGGTCCACTTCGCTCATCGCTTCGTTCCTTACACGCGTTTGAAGTCGAACTCCGGGCGATCGGGTTTGCCGTAGAGCGTAAGTGCGCCCTTCGGCCCCGTCGCGTTGGGACGAATGAAGATCCAATTCTGCCACGCGGTCAAGCGCCCGAACACCTTGGATTCCATGCTCTCCGGCCCCGCGAAGCGCAGGTTCGCTTCCATGCCGGTCAACGCATCGGGGCTCAGGCTCACCCGCTCCTCGCAGGCGATCCGCACCGTGTCCTCGAAGTCGAGGGCGTCGTAAATCTCGGTGACGAGCCCGCGCTCTTCCGCGGCCTGGGCGTCCATCTTCGAGTAGTCCCCTTGCAGCTCCCGGTCGATCGCGGGAGCGCCGAGCAGCCGGCACGCGCTTCGCGTGATCCCGGTCGTCATCGGGAGCGCGCCCTCGTTGAGCGGCGACCTCGCGATCGACACCGACTCCGCATCGAGCATGTAGGCGCGATCGCAGGCCCACGCCAACTCGAGTAGAGATCCTCCGAACGCGCTCTCCGCGTCGATGAGCGCGAAGAAGCTGCACGCGGTGCGTTCGAGCCGGCGGAGCACGTTCGCCGCGAGCAGGATCGTTTCGCCGGCGAGCCAGAAGTCCTTGTGGCGGACGAGCAAGTCATCCCACGCGAGGATGTCGTCGAGATCGCCGCGCGTCCGCACCGTCACGAGCCCCGTGTCGGGGCGGTTGATCCGAAGATCGAGGAGCGCGTACTCGATCTCGCGCCAGAGCCGAAGCGGCCAGAAGCGATCCCCTTCGGCGAAGATCGCCGCGGCGTCCCTGGGCGCGTCCTTTGCGGGCGGCACCACGATCGTCAACTCCGCCGTCCGCTTCTCCGGCCGAAACGCCATCGTCAGCGACGAGTAGCGATGGATGTTCCCTTCCGCCTCGCGCTGGATCGGACCGAGGGCGATCCCCTTGCGATCGCCTTTCTTAGCGCCCGTCGCCGCCAGCTCCTTGGCGCGCGCCGCGACCTTCTCCTCGAACTTCGACCGCGGCGCGATCTGGTCGACGAGCTTCCATTCCAAGGCGCGCTTCCCGCGGACTCCCTCCGCTAGCGTGCAGAAGATGTCCGCGCGATCGCGCCTGACCTTGCGCTTGTCGACGAGGCGCGTGAGTCCGCCCGTGCCCGGCAAGACGCCGAGGAGCGGCGTCTCCGGCAGGCTGACCGCGGAGTTGCCGTCGTCGACCAGCCAGATCTCGTCGCACGCCATCGCCAGCTCGTAGCCGCCCCCGGCGCAGGTGCCGTTCAGCGCGGCGATCGTGCGATAGCCGCTCGTCCGGCTCAGCTCCTCCAATTCGCAGCGCGTCTCGTTCGTGAACTTGCAGAAGTTCACCTTCCAAGCGTGCGCGGAGCGCCCGAGCATGTTGATATTCGCGCCCGCGCAGAAGACTTGGTGATGCCCGCTCGTGATCGCGATCGTGTTGACGTCGGGATGCTCGAAGCGCATCCGGCGCACGATGTCCGCTAGCTCGATGTCCACTCCGAGATCGTAGGAATTCAGCTTCAGCTCGTACCCCTCGCGGAGCGGATGGTCCTTATCGACCTGCATGAGCACGCGGGCGATCGGGCCATCGAATTCGACGCGCCAATGTCGATAGGCGTTCGGATTCGTCTGAAACGAGACTTCCGGCATGGCATCCTTCGCGCACTCTGGTCGGGGAATCGCGGCGCCGCCCCCCGGGAAGCGGCTTTGCCGCACGCTCGCTCGACTATTTCGAGCGGCAGATCATGCCGGAAGGAATGCGGCGTTACAACCGCACTGCGGCGTATCATCGGGCGCGGCAGGGCACGGAGCGCCTTGATGGCGCACGGCAGGCGATGCAGAATCCACCGCTCGTCTTCATGCTGCCGGCCCCGATCCGCGGACTTCGCGCCGAGAGAGCGGCGCCGGCGGCGCGCCGGCCCGTGCCACCCTTCCGTTTGGGCACCCCGATGCCAGGACCCCGAGGCGGCGAATGACCACGGACATGATGACCCTCGTGCTCTCGATCAACGGCGAGGATCGCGCCGTCGTATTCCCGGCGCATCACACGCTGCTCGAAGTGCTGCGGGAGGAGTGCGGACTCACCGGCACGAAACACGGCTGCGAGCTGGGCGAGTGCGGCACGTGCACGGTGCTCGTCGACGGCGTCCCGGTCCTGAGCTGCCTCGAGCTGGCGGCGGAACTCGAGGGGCGGAAGATCGAGACCGTGGAAGGGATGCAACGGGGGAACGAGCTGCACCCGCTGCAAGCGGCCTTCGCGGATCTCGGCGCCGCGCAGTGCGGGTATTGCACGCCAGGGATCCTCATGGCCGCGAAGGCGTTGCTCGCGCACAACGCGAAGCCGAGCGTCGATGAGATCAAGGCCGCGCTCGCCGGCAATCTCTGCCGCTGCACCGGCTATCACAAGATCGTTCAAGCCGTCGAGTGGGCGGCCGCGATCGCGCGCGGCGAAGGCGGCTACGCGCCTCCGCGCGAAGCCTTCTTCGGAGCCGCGCCCCCGGAGGACGGCGCCAAGGGGGCACGCGATGGCTAGCCGGAAGGGGACCGCTCCCGCGGCGCGGCCGAAGGAGCGCGCGCCTGGCGCCGCGCCGAAGCCGGCGCCATCGAACACTCCTCCCGCAACGCGTCCCGGCGCTGAGCGCGCGCGCAACATCATCGGCAAGCCGTTTCGCCGCGTCGACGGCCGCGCGAAGGCGACCGGCCAGACGAAGTTCGCGGACGACCTCGTATTTCCGCGCATGGCCTTCCTGCGCCTCGTGCGCAGCACCGTCCCGCACGCGAAGATCCGCCGCATCGATCTCGACGCCGCGCGCGCTCTTCCCGGCGTGCTCGGCTTCCTCACCGGCGCAGAGATGCCGGAGCCCTTCGGCATCCTCCCCGTGTCGCAGGACGAGCACGTCCTCTGCCCCGACAAGGTCCGCTTCGTCGGCGATCCCGTGGTCGCGGTGGCGGCGCTCACCGAAGACCAAGCGATCGCGGCGGCGCTCGCGGTGATCGTCGAGTACGAACCGCTCGCGACGATCGCGAGCGTCGAGGAAGCGATCGCGACCCCCGAGCCGCGCATCCACGATTACGGGGACCGCGGCAACCTGCACAAGATCGTGTCGATGGAATTCGGCGACGTGGAGGCCGGCTTCGCCGCCGCGGACCACGTCTTCGAGGACCTCGTCTTCTACGAAGGCAACACGCACCTGCCGATGGAGCAGCACGCCGCGGTGGCGGTGCCGGAGGACACGGACCGCATCACGGTGTACTCCTCGACGCAGACGCCGCACTACCTGCATCGCGCGCTCGCCAAGGTGCTCGGCCTACCGGCCGCGCGCATCCGCGTGATCGCGACGCCGAACGGCGGCGGCTTCGGCGGGAAGAGCGATCCCTTCAATCACGAGATCTGCGCCGCGAAGATGGCGCTCGAGCTGGGGCGCCCCATCAAGATCACGCTCACGCGCGAGGAAGTCTTCTACTGCCACAGGGGGCGCCACCCGGTGCTCATGAAACTGCGCACCGGCTTCACGAAGTCGGGCGCCATGACCGCGCAGCACTTGCAGACGGCGCTCGATGGCGGCGCCTACGGGAGCTACGGCGTCGCGAGCACGTACTACACGGGCGCGCTGCAGACGGTCACGTACCGCCTGCCGCGCTACCGCTTCGACAGCGTCCGCGCCTTCACGAACAAGCCGCCGTGCGGGCCGAAGCGCGGCCACGGCACGCCGCAGCCGCGCTTCGCCTTCGAGGTGCATCTCGACAAGGTCGCGCACGCACTCGGCATCGATCCCGCGGAGCTGCGCCTCCAGAACCTGGTGCCCGCGAATTCCGTCACGGCGAATTGGCTGAAGGTGGGCTCGATAGGGCTCGGCCGCTGCATCGAAGCAGTGGTCGCGGGGAGCGGCTGGCGCGAGCGCCGCGGGCGGCTCCCGCGCGGGCGCGGGCTCGGACTCGCGTGCGGCGCCTACTTGTGCGGCGCGGGGCTCCCGATCTATTGGAATCACATGCCGCAGTCGGGTGTGCAGATCCAGCTCGATCGGAGCGGCTGCGTCGCGGTCTTCTGCGGCGAGACGGAGATCGGCCAAGGCTCCGACAGCGTGGTCGCCGCGTGCGTCGCCGAGATCCTCGGCGTCGACCTGAAGGACATTCGCCTCTGCGTCGCCGACACGGACCTGACGCCCGTCGACCTCGGGAGCTATTCGTCGCGCGTGACGGTGATGGCCGGCAACGCGGCGGTGCAGGCCGCGGAGCGGGCGCGCGAGATCGTCGCGCGCGGCGCCGCCGAAGAACTCGGCGTCCCCGCTTCGCGCCTCGCGTTCGCGGAGGGGCGCGTCTTCGACGTGGAGGATCCCGCGCGCGGGCTCCTGTTCGCCGCCGCGGTCGCCGCGGCGGAGTCGCGCACGGGCACGATCGGCACGACCGGCTCCTACATCCCGCCCCGCTCCCCCGGGCGCTACCGCGGCGCGGGAGTGGGGCCGTCCCCCGCGTACTCCTTCAGCGCGGCGGTGATCGAAGTAGAGGTCGACGAAGAGACGGGGCTCTGCGACGTCGTCCACGTCTGGATCGCGCACGACGTCGGTCAGTGCATCAATCCGGTGCTCGTCATGGGCCAAGTCGAGGGCAGCGTCTACATGGGGCTTGGCGAGGCGTGCATGGAAGAGCAGGCGTTTCGCCGCCTGCCGCGCGCGCGCTCGAACGCGCTCGTGCACAAGTTTCCGTCGCTCCTCGAATACAAGAGCCCGACCTTCGCGGACATGCCGCCGGTGACGACCTACATCATCGAGGACCCGGACCCGAACGGACCCTTCGGCGCGAAGGAAGTGGGGCAGGGGCCGCTCCTCCCGATCATGCCCGCGGTCGCGAACGCGATCTTCGACGCGGTCGGCGTGCGGATCGATCAGGTGCCGATCGGGCCGCACATGATCCTGCACGCGCTCGCCCAGCAGGCGAAGGGGAAGGAAGCGCGCTTCGGGCCGAAGGAATTCCCGGAGTTCGATTTCGGCATTCCCCTCGCGGTGCGCACGCCGGATGAGGGCGGCGACGGCACGGCGAGCAACCAAGAGGAAGCGAAAGTGCGAAAGGGGATCGGCACCATGACGGAGCGCAAGGAAGCGCTGAAGGGCGGGAGCTAGTGCTGCGGCTGCCGCCCTTTCGCCTGCATGTGCCGCGCACACTGCGCGATGCGGCCGCGCTCGTCGCGGGCGCGGCGCCGGAAGCGGTCCGCGTCGTCGCCGGAGGCACCGACCTCTGGCCGAATATGAAGCGCAGGCACCAGAGCGCCTCGAGCGTCGTCGCGCTCCGCGGCATCCGCGAGCTGCGCGGCGTGCGCGGCGACGCGGGCAAGGAGATGCGCATCGGCGCGACGACGACGCTCTCCGAAGTGGCCGCGCACTCGGCGCTCCGCAAGGCCTACCCCGCGCTCGCGCGCGCCGTCGCTTCCATCTCGTCGCCGCTCCTTCGCAACATGGGCACCCTCGGCGGCAATCTCTGCCTCGATACCCGCTGCACCTACCTGAACCAGACGGAGGAGTGGCGCCGCGCGATCGATTACTGCATGAAAGCGGAGGGGGAGATCTGCTGGGTCGCGCCCGGCTCGCCGCGCTGCTGGGCGGTGTCGTCGAGCGATTCCGCGCCGATCCTCTCTGCGATCGGCGCGCGCGTGCGGCTCGT
>JAKEFC010000207.1 GCA_022616235.1 Planctomycetota bacterium | reverse complement strand
CTAGAAATAGACGTCGCAGCGGTGGCTCTCGTACTTGATCCCGAACGCGAGCATGGCGAAGAAAAACACCGCGGCGAGGCCGCTGAACGTGTAATTCGCTCCTTGGCTCGGCGCCTGCGCGGAGTAGGTGACCGTAGCGATCCACGCGAACGCGGTGATCAAGAACAAGAGCGCCGGAACGAGGGAGAGGAGGAGCGCGGACTTCTCCCGGCGCTTCGCGACGAGGATCTTGCTCATCGATTCGGGATCCGCGATCGAGCCGACGTGGAGGCAGTCGGGACAGGTGATCTGGCCTTCCGCGGCGCCGCCGCGAAACGCGAATTCGGAATAGCATTCGCTGCAAAGAATCTCGTAGCCGCCGGCACGAGCAAGCGCCGCGCTCGCTAGGGGAGCATCTGCCGCCGCCGTGAGACGCGGCTTTGATCCTGCGCCGCCCTTCTTGCCGACAGGCCTTCTACTCTTCGCCATGGGATGTTCCTTCGCTTGGAGGCTCTAACCTGAGAACTAATCTGGGACCGCCGCTTGGGGCTCGTCTGGACGGCGCCGATTGCCGGATCGATGAATGTTACCAGCGGCGGATGATGCGTCAAGGGCGGGTTAGGCGTCGGCCGCGCGTAGCCGCGAGCTGAGGTTGGAAGCGGGCGAGCGCCTGGCCGGCGGCTACTCCGCGATCATGTTCCGAATCGCGGCGGCCAGGGCCTGCGGATCCTGGCGTGCTCGATCGCCGATCTCGTCCATGATCGCTGGGGCGGGAGCTTCCGCGAGTTTGTTCCCGGCGCGTTTCGGCGCCGGAGCGCCGGCCGCCGCCGGCGCATTCATGAGCGCGGCTGCCCGTTCCATGCGCGCCCCGGTTGCGGCCGCTCCCTGCGTTCGAGCGCGCAATCCGCTCGCGATTCCCTCCGCCAGGCGCGCCCGGCGCTCTCGATTCGCACGGAGCGAGGCGTTCTCCGCCCACCGAAGCTCGCGCGCCAGGAGGGCTAGGCTCACGAAGATGCCGCACGCGCTGGCCACGGCGATAACGATCCAGTGCGACGGTTCCATCCCGAGCGCTCCTTGCTTCCCGTAGCCCGCTGCGCGAGACGCCGCGCGGCGGCGACGTGCGCGATGATTATCGGCACTCGGGGGCGAGTTCTTGAGCGGCGGCTTCCGGTTGCTGCGGGCGGGCGGGGAATCTACCTGCCGCGGCGCTCCTGCCGGCGCGGGAGTTCGCTTCCCTCGGTGCCACGCGGCGCACTCTCTGGCGGCGCGCGCGCATCGCCCAGCCAGGCGGCGACGGCGCGCCTCTGCGCGGGGCGCGGCAATGCGTCGAAGCGCGCGCGCTCCGATGGCGAGAGCGACTCGAGAAAGCGCGGCAACGCGGCGTCGAGCCGGCGATTGCGCTCGCCGCGAATGAAAGAATCTTGCGCCTTCGGCGGGAGCCGGCGGAGGCGCTCCCTTGCTTCCGCGGGCAGATTCTCGACGTAGCGCTTGCGCGCTTTGTCGACGTGGCTTCGAATCGCTTCCCGGCGCTCCGCCGGAGTCATCTCGCGCAGGCGCCTGCGCTCTTCCTCGGAGAGACGCTCCATCCAGCGTTCGAGGTGGTCGCGGCGGGCCTTCAACTCCGCGCGCTCTTCGGGAGGACGGCGCCGGAGCGCGCGCAAGCGCTCGAGCGCCGCGCGCCGATCCTCCGGGGAGAGCTTCCGCAGGCGTTCGAGCAGCTCGGCGCGCTTCGCGGGTGGAAGATTCCTGAGCGCGTGCGCGAGGCGGCGCACTCGTTCCTGCTTCGCGCGCGGCAGGTCGTCGAGGCGGCGCCCCTTCCGTTCGCCAGGTGCTTCCGTCTCCACGGCGCTCTCCGGCGCCGCCGCCGCCGCGGGCGCCGGCATCTGTCCCGCGAGCAAGACCACGACGAACGGCACGAGCGTAATTGCTGCAACTGCATTCATGAGTTCTCCAACAGCTCCAGGGCATCCTCCAAGAGCTCGAGATCCTCGAGCAATTCCACCTCCTCGCCGTCGATTCCCTCCAAGTCTTCCGCGGGCACGCCGCTCCCTTCGAAGACTTCGGCGAGGTCGATGAGCAACGAGATCTCCTCGGCGGGGATGCTCGCCGCCTCTAGTCCGGCACTTTCGGAGGAAGCGACTGGGGCACTGTCGGGGGCGCCGGTGGGCTTGCCTGCCGGCGATGAGAAGAAGAGGGCCAGGCAAGCAAGGAGCGCGAGCGCGGCCGCGCTCCAGCCCATCGCCGCCGCGCGCGGCCGCGCGGCACCGGCGGCTGCCGCCGGCTCCGCGCTCTCGATCCGTGCGCGCAACTCCTCGAGAAAGCGATCCGCGCGCGGAAGGGAGCGGCCCCGCTCTTCGGCGGCCGCTTCCGCGAGCAGCGCATCGAGCGCGGAGTCCGCGGCGCGCGCCCCTCGCCCCGAGCCGACTCGTTCGAATTCTTCGTTCATGTTCCTGTTCCTCGTGCGGCCGTTCTCTCCGCGAGATACGGCGTAAGCTCCTCGAGCAAGGTCGCGCGCGCGCGAAAGAGTAGAGACTTCACGGCGGCGACGGAGAGATCCATGGCCGCTCCGATCCGTTCCAGGTCCCACTCCTCGAAGCGCTGCAGCCATAGCGCGTGGCGCTGCCGTTCCGGCAGCCGCGCGACCGCGGCGTGCAGCATCTCCAGCGCCTCGCTCCTGAGCGCTCGCTCCTCGGGGTCCGTGTCCGACAGCGCGATCGGGCGCCAAGCGCCGGGCGCGGCGCCGCCCGCGCCCTCCGCGGAGGTCTCCTCCATATCGATGGCGGCGCCGGAAGCCGCGCGCCAGTGCTTTCGTCGCCTCGTCCGCAGCTCGTTGAGCGCGATGCGCGTGGCGATCGTGAGGAGCCAGCCGCGAAAATTGCGGCCATCGCGAAAGAGTCGCGCCGAGCGATAGAGTCGGAGGAACACCTCCTGAGCGACATCCTCGGCCGCTCCATCGTCGCCTGTGTAGCGGCGCGCGTGGCGAACGACGAAGGGGAGATGCGCGCGCACCAGCTCCTCGAACGCGGCTCGCTCTCCCGCCGCGAACCGCCGCATGCAGGCGACATCGCGGGCGTTCTCGTCTTCCCGATCCCGCCCCGGCACGCGACCTCCTATGAGTAGTACCCCGAGGAGCCATGGCGGTTGCGCGCCTTGATGACTCGTGGGCCTGCCGGCATAGTCATAACCCCATGCACGCACCAGCGGTAGAGTCGGTGGCGGGCACGCGGCGGACGCCGGTGCAGCAAACTCCTCTCGTGCCCCAAGTCGCGTGGCCCGAGCTCGCAATTTCTGGCCAAGCGCTGGTTGCGGACGTGCGGTCGCCGCGGGAATTTGGTGAAGACCACGTGCCTGGCGCGAAGTCGGTGCCGCTCTTCTCCGACGCCGAGCGCGCCATCGTCGGCACGATCTACCGCCGGGCGGGAGCGGAGTCCGCGCGCGCTTGGGGAGGCGAGCGCGTGCGGGCGCGAATTGCGGAGTTCGCCTGCGCCCTCGAGCGCGCTTTGGAACTGCCCGCGATCTCCTCGGACACGCGGCCACGAGTCGTGTGTTTCGCGCGCGGCGGAGAACGGTCGGCTGCGGCGGCGCAACACCTCGCGGCGCTCGGCCACTCCATCGCCCAGCTTCGCGGCGGCTATCGCGCGTTTCGGGAGGCCGTGCGGGCGACGCTCCAAACGGCGGCGCCCGCGGCGCCGTACGTGTTGAACGGCCTCACGGGCACCGGCAAGACCCTAGTGCTTCGTGCCGTTCGGCGCCGCTTTCCGACGCGCGTCGTCGATCTCGAAGGGATCGCCGGACATCGCTCATCGATCTTGGGCGATATCGGTCTCGAGCCGGTTTCCCAAAAGCGATTCGAGAGCGGCCTCGCGGCCGCGCTTCGCGCGCTCGCGGGACCTTGGAGCCTCTTCGAGTGGGAAGGGCGCCGCCTCGGCGACCGCGAACTGCCGCGCCTGCTCTACGAGCGGCTCCGCGCCGCTCCGCACATCGAGCTGCGCGCCGACCTTGCCACGCGCGTGCGGATCCTCTGCGACGAATACCTCGCGGCAGGGGGAGCGACCGCCATTCTCGCGCGCCTCCCCTCGCTCGCAGCCTTTCCATGGATTGGTACCGATGGAGTGCGCGAACTCACGCGACTGATCGAGACCGACCGCTCCGAGGAGGCTGCGGCATTCCTGCTCGAGCGGCACTACGACCCGCGCTACCGCCACGGCCATCGCGACATCCCCGTCGCGCACGTGGTGCAGGTTCGCGACATCGATGCAGCAACGGACGCCGTCATCGCGTGGATCGAGGAGCGTCGTTGAGGCGCGTTGGCGCGCTCGTACTTGCGCTCGTCGCGACTGCGCTCTGCATGGGATTCACCGTCATCGCCCTCTCGGAGTCGGACGGGCAGCTCGCGCAACGCGTCGCGCGCATGTGGCCTCATGGCCGGCTCGAAGTGGCGCGGCCGAGTCTCGCCGGGCTGCACACCCTCGCGGCGGAAAAGCTGAGCCACTCGCGGCGGCGACCTGCCGTAAAGCTCGTTCTCAACGACCTGGAGTGGACCCACGATGGGCTTTGGTCCGGCGCACGCGGCGCGAAGGCGGGGAAGCACGAGCTACGCTTCGATGCGGGCAAGTTCGACCTCGAAATCGAAGCTGCTCCTGGTCTCCGCGCCGCGGCAGGCGTCGGCCAGGAAGCGCCTCCTCCACAGTGGTTCGCCGACCTGCCGGACTTCATCGCGGGGAATCGCGTCGAGGTGTCCGTCCGCAGCTCCGGCAGGCGCGGCGGAACGGTGATCACCGGAGTCGAGCTGCGCGGCGCCGAGTTGCGCCGCGATGGGGACGGAATACGCGTCTCCGCTGCGCTGCACTCCGTCGCACGCCCGCGACCGATCTGGCTTCACGGCGACGTTCGCGGCTTCTTCAATGCGGATGGCATGCAGGAGCTGTCGCTCCGCATCGGCGACGCCGATCTCGGCGCATTCGAGTTCAAGGAGCTGGATGCGCTGCTCGGCTTTCCATGGCCGGTGGAATTGCCCGACCTCAACGGACGCGCGAACATCCGCTGGGAGCTTGGCGCGGGACATTCCGAAGTCGTGGTCGACCACCTGCAAGCTTCCTTCTCGGTGCCGGGACTCCCGCAGGCGCTGCGGGCCCTCGCAGGCAGCGTGGAAATGGGCAGCGACCGCGCGACGTGGCGGATCGATGGCGGAGTCTATTCGCGCACGCGAGTCGATGGCGCGTTGAGTTTCGAGCTGTTGACGCGCCGGGCAAGCGGACAATTGTTCCTGCGGGATTTTCTCGATGACCGCGGCTTGGCGCTGGGGTTGCCGCGGCTCTGGCACGCGCTCCGCGAGCAGTTCCCGCTCGCGGGACGCGGCGAGATGGAGATTCGCGTGGACGGAGTCCTCGGCACGGACCTGTGGAAAGCGGTGCGGCAGATTCGCATCAGCGTCGAGAAGGTCACCGCGGGTGCAGGCGCGCGCTTGGAGCCGATCACGCTCGAACTCGCCGTTTCCAGACAAGACGCGAAGTGGGTGTTCTCCGGCAAAGTCGATGCCGTGGAATATCGCGGCTTTCGAATCGAGCCCGGAACGTGGAGCGGCTATCTCGATGGGAGGGGGCTCCTCATCGAACGTGCTTGCGCGCCGGAGGAGAGCGCACGCATCGACGTGGAAGTGGACGACCACGTCATGGCGTTTCGATGTAGCCTCGAGAATCTTTTGCTTTCCGACCTGCTCACTTTTCCTTTCGGCAAGGCGCGCGGCAGCCTCCAGATGGCGGGCACTTGGGAGCCGAACGGCACGCTGGAGTGGCAAGCGCTCCTGAACTTCCGCGACGTGAGCCTGCCGGAGGGCGCACCGTGGCCCGTGCGCGTCCCGCAGGGATCGCTGGAGGGAGATCTGTGCATTCGCTGCTCGAACGATGTGATCACCTTCCCTTGGATTCGCGTGCGCGACGCGGCGGGGGTTTGGTTGGCATTCGGGAAGCTGTCGCGCGACGGACAGTGGGACCTCGCCGGGACCGCGATCGCGGGGGGCAGGCGTTTTCCCATGCCGATGGATGTCGCGCAGCGGGTCACTCATGCGCCGGAGGGGGGGGCTTCTTTCCACTTGATGGGCCGCTTTTTCGAGTGGCGAGCGCAATGACCTCTGCCGCGGCGCCGTGCCTCGCCGTCGTCTTCCGCGAATACGCTCTCCTGCCCTTCTCACACGCGCACCCCTCGCTCGACCTCGGGGCTACTGCGGTGCCTCGACTTGGGCGCAGGGGATCGACTTTCGGAGAGAAAACACTATCTTGGATGATCGGGCTTGGGACTGACCGAGGTTCGCGCTTAGAGTGCGGTTATCCGAGTGCGGCCGTCCGCGTGCGGCACTCGGCGCCGTGCATTCGGCAATCCCAGGCGGTCCATAGGGACAATTCGGGTACTTGGGGAAAGTGCACCGAGGCCTTCGCGAGTTGCACGCTCGGCGAAGCGGAGCGCGGGCACGATGCGGGCGGCTTTCCAGCACGAACACTTGGCGAAGGCTCGCCCCAACGAAGATCGTGGAGCAACATCATGGCGTTGAATCGTCGAATTCGTCTTCTCGGCGTCCTTTTCATCATCGCAGCCAGTTTCGCTTGGCCGCACCCGGTCTTGGCGCAGGACTTCGTCTTCACGGCGGAGAGCCAGACGATCGGGTACGACAGCGCGACCGGCGCGGTCTCGTTCTCCATCGTTGCCACGCTGGATGAAGACGTAGCGTCCGGCGGCGATGCGAGCCTCGTCCAGGGCTTTTCGTTGGGCCTCGCCCACGACGGCGCCTTGCTCCAGGTCGTAGACATTACGCCGAGCCCGGCGCTCGCCGAGCTCAACGACGGAGGGGGACCGTTCTTCTTCTTCGCCAACGTGGCGCCTTCCGATGGCGATGGGTTCACCGTCGGCACGGTGTTCGATTCGTTGGATGTCGAGCTGCTCACGTTCGCGGATCCATCCCCGATGCTCAGCGCTGACTATGAAACGGTGGCGAGCGCGTTCGCTGGGAACGAATTGGGGTTCGTCACGCAGCTCACCTGGATCGAGACGTTGGGCACTCCGGATGTCGTCAACGTCGTCGTCACCGGAGGCTTTTCGACCGATCCCGTGCTGGTAGACGGTACCCTGACGTTCGAGCCTGCGGCCGGGCTCTTCCTCCGCGGCGACGCCGGGGGCGACGGCACGGTGAACGCGCTCATCGACGCGCTCTACCTGCTCGGCTGGCAATTCAGCTTGGGACCGGAGCCGCCATGCGATGATGCCGCGGACGCCGACAACAACGGCCTAGTGAACGCGCTCATCGACGCGCTCTTCCTCTTGTCTTGGCAGTTCAGCGGCGGCGCCGCGCCGCCCGCACCGGGCACCACCACCTGCGGCGCCGACGCCGGCGCGGATTCCCTCGACTGCAGCACGCCTCCGCCCTGTAGCTAGAGCCTTCCCACTCACTGCATCGCGAAAACGAAAGCGCCCGCGCGGATCGCGCGGGCGCTCGTGATTGCTGGTGGACCTAGTGGGATTTGAACCCACGACCTCATCATTGCGAACGATGCGCTCTCCCAGCTGAGCTATAGGCCCGTGAAATCGATCCAGGAACTCCACCGACGCGAGTCTCCGCCCGTGCTGGGGGCATCGCGCGGAAGCACGCACGAGGATATATAGGCCGCGGGACGGGCGAGGGCAACAAAAAAAGCGGGAGGTTGCGGGAGTGAGTGAATCGAGGGATTCCCTACGGATCATGGCGTTGGAACCCTACGCGGCGCTCTCGCACCGAGCGTTTCTCGAAGGGCTTCGCCGCCATTCGCGCCACGCGATCGCCCTCGATCTCCTGCCCGCCCGCAAGTGGAAGTGGCGCATGCGGACGTCGGCCTTGCACTACGCGCCGCGCATCGGCGCGCAGGCTCCGTTCGATCTTCTACTCGCTTCCGACTTCGTGAATCTGGCCGAGCTGCTCGCGCTTCTGCCGCAGGCGCACAAGTCCACGCCGGCCGTAATCTACTTCCACGAGAACCAGCTCACGTATCCGCTGCCCGAATACGACGAACGCGACTACCACTTCGCGCTCATACACATCTATTCGATCCTGGCGGCGACCCGCACCCTCTTCAATTCCGAATTCCACCGGCGGAACTTCTTCGCGGCGCTGCCGCCGATCGTCGACTTGTTTCCCGACGTAGATTGCGCCGCACTGCTCGCCGCTCTCGAGGCGCGCACCGCGGTGCTGCCGTTCGGCACGGACGCCGAGGCGGGCACGCCGCGCTCGCCGGGTTCGGAGCCGCCCATCTTGTTGTGGAATCATCGTTGGGAGCACGACAAGCGGCCCGAAGTCTTTCTCGCCGCTTTGGCGCAGCTCGTGTCCCGCAAGTGCCGGTTCCGCGTGCGGATGCTGGGCCAGCGCTTTCGCTTCGTGCCGGACGCCTGCCGGCGCATGGCAGAAGTGCTCGGCGACCGCCTCGAGCTGCAACCGTTCGTGGAGGAGCGCGGCGCCTACTTGGACGCCGTGCGCGGCGCTCACGTCGTCGTTTCCACGGCCCGCCAGGAGTTTTTCGGTCTCGGCACGCTGGAAGCGATCCGGTGCGGCCTCTTCCCGGTGCTGCCGGCGGATCTCGCCTATCCGGAGCTTCTGCCCGCGGAGCTGCGCGGGCCGCCGTTCCTCTACGGCCGCGCCGCGGGGGATGCGGATGCAAATCCAGACGATGTCGCCCTCGCGCTCGAACGCGCGATCGATTTGGTTGCCCGCGATGAGTCGCTGCCGGAGCGCAGGCAACTCATCGCGTTCACGGATCGCTTTCGGTGGAGCGTCCTGGCGCCGCGCTTCGATGCGTGCTTCGAGGAAGCGGCCGCGGCACCGCGACACTGACGCCGCTGGGCGCGCTCCCTACTCCTCGGGGGGAAGGATGTCGTCGAGCCGCTTCGCAAGCTCATCGATCTTCTTGTGGATATCCGGAAGCTGGAAGAGGATCGCGTAGGCGCGCGCGGCGGTCGCGAAGTCGGTCGCCGGATAGCCGAAGTACTTGGCGCCCGGTGGGACATCGCTCCGCACTCCCGATTTCGCCCCGATCTGCGCGCCGGCGCCGACTTCCAAATGGCCGGCGAGGCCTACCTGCCCCGCGAGGATCACTCCGGCGCCGATCTTGCAGGAGCCGGCGAGCCCCGTTTGTCCGGCGAGGAGGCAATGCGGACCGACCACGCAGTTGTGGCCAATGTGGACGAGATTGTCGAGCTTCGAGCCGCGGCCGATCACCGTGTCGTCGAGGACGCCGCGGTCGATGGTCGAATTCGCGCCGATCTCGACGTCTTCCTCGATGCGAACGCGTCCGTTGTGCGGCATTTTGACGACGCCTTCCGCCGTCGGCACGAAGCCGAAGCCATCGCTGCCGATCACCGTTCCCGCGTGAATCACGGTGCGCGCCCCGATCGTCGTGTGCGGATATATCGTCACGCGAGGATATGCCGTAACATCCTCCGCCAAGCGGCTGCCGACGCCGACGTAGACGCCGGGATAGAGCGTCACGCGATCGCCGAGGGTCACCCCTTCCTCGACGACCGCGAAGGCGCCGATGAGGACCCCGGCGCCGATCTGCGCATCGGGCGAGACCCGGGCGGATGGATCGATGCCGCTCAGCGGTGGATTTTGGGCGGGATAGAAGAGGCCGATCGCCCGCGCGAAGCCGAGGTGCGGATTCTCCATTCGAAGGAAGGTCGTTCCTTCGGGGAAGCCATCCTTGGCTTGCGCCGGGACGACGATCACTGCGCCGGCGCGGAACTGCTCCTTGGGCGGCGGCGTCTTGTCCCGCGACAGGAACGTGAGGTCCGTAGTGCCGGCGCTCTCGATCGGCCGCACGCGCTCGATCAGTCGGCGCGGATCCCCATCGAGTTGGGCTCCGATTCCGGTCGCGATCTCCGCCGCGGTCTTCAAGGTCGCGCTCCCGCCCTGTCGCGCCCGGGCTCCTCGATCGTCACGCAGACTCCTCGCACGAGGTTTTCCGGTCCCGCGCCGCCGTATTCGGGATCCTGCTCTTTCGCGACGGCGCTCACGACCAAGACGCCGCGCGGGAATACTACGAAGGCTTGGCACTCGATCCATACCTGCTCACCCTTGCGGTGCGAGAAGGTGAGCAGCCAGGCTGGGCGCCCCGCGAAGGCCGTGAAGCGCTGGCCGAGCGTTCGATAGCCGAAGTAGGTCTCCTCGTGGTGTCGCATGATCCCGACGTTCATTTCCCACAGGGAATCCTCCGGCTCCGACCACGCGAAGCGGAGGGAGCGGCGAGAGTCTTGGCTGAGGAAAGCGACGATCCCATCTTCCTCGGCGGCCGCGCGGTGTACGTCCTGGGGAATTCCGGCTCGGAGCGGGACGCCTCGCACGGAGAGGTCGGTCGGAACCGACTCCAAGTCGAATTCGACGCGCGCGAGATCCTGTTCCTTCGCCGCGGCGGGGCGCGGCACGGCAACGGCGTCGCGCTGTACGGGAATCGCGGTCTGCAGAAGGGTGCGTCCTTCCCGGACCGCCGCGACCTCCCGCGCCGGCACCTTCATCAAACCTCCGAGGACCTTGAATTCCCAGGCGGCGCCGACCTTGGTCGCTTCATCGACGTGGTACTCGCGTCCATTCGCCAGTGAAACCGTGTAGCCCTCGGGGCTCGCGGTCAGGAGCGCGGAGAGCAGCAGCGTTGCGATCATTGGCCCCTCATTTCTTTCCTCTGAAGACGCCCATCACCCTCAATCCGAACACGGCCTTCTGCGGGTGGTCCGTTTCGATGTTCACGCTCCCCTTGATGGGCATGTTGGCCCGCGCCGGAAAGGGCGCGATCGGGCGAGCGACGAGCACGTAGCCGCCCCCATCTCGCGGCAGGACCTCGACGGAGACGACCGGCGGCTCGACCCCAATGTCCACGATCTTGAAGTCGCGCTCATCGCACGGGATCAATTCGACTCGGCGCGTAACGGGAACATTCTCGAAGAATTGGTCGAACTGAAAATAGTCCGGCTTGGTTCGTATCCCTTGGTACACGTTGCCGCTTATTGGAAGCTGGAACCCCAAGCCCTCCACGGTCGCGAGCGCCTTTCCCGTGACTTGCCCGACGGGGTGCGACGGCAGGAGCCGCACGATCAGTTTGACCGAATTCGCATCCACCGGCTGCAGCTCGACGGCGAGGTGGCCCAGCGACCCCTTGATCCCTTCGACGCGCAGGTTCTCGACGCGGATCGGAGTCGTGCCCGGAGTCTTTCGCCGAAGCACGAGTTCGCCGGTCGACTCCGGGATGGTGCGCCCGAGAATGCCTGCCAACTCCACGGAATTCTTGTCCGGGCGCTGCAGATTCGGATGGAATTGCGCGGTGACGCCGATCTCGGCGGGTGCGGGCTTGCCCGCGACGTGGATCGCGACCTTCTTGTGAAAGCTCCCGAACGAGCGCCCGAAGCCGATCTTGACCGTGCCTTGCCGTGACGCGCCGGGCTCGAGGACCCCGGCCGCGAATTTCGCTTCCATGCAGCCGCAATTAGGCTTCACGTCGGTGATCTCCAACGGACCATCGGAGCGATTCAAGATCGTGATCGTGAATTCATCTTTTTGGTCGTGGCCGACCGGACCGAAATCGACGTGGATCGGCGTCACCGCGAGCGCCCCGCCGAGCACGATCCCCGTGGCAGCGGACTTGGCAGGCTGCGCGGGCGGACTCGGCGGGTTTGCGGGCGCGGGCGCAGGAGCAGGGTCTCGAGTTTCGGTCGGCGCCGGAGCGACGGTCGCTGCGGATACCCCTCGAGGCACTGCGCGCGGAGCCGGTTGGTCCACTGCAGTCACGGGACCACTTTCGGGTGCGGGGGCGGCGGCGCTCCCGATTGCCGGCATGGCGGGGGTCGCGCTCGCTGGTTTACCGGCGCCGTTGGCGGATCCCGTGCTCCTAACGCGATCCTCCGCCGAGCCGGTGTCCGCGGTCGCCTGGATCCCATGCGAGTTCTCCTCGCCCGTGCAACCCACGATGGCCGCGAGGAATCCTGCCGCGATGAACGCTGCGAGTTGTCTCACTCTCTCCGACGCCACTCCGACTTCGCTTTCTCCGATGAAGTCCTGACACACTCTCCGCGCTCGCGCTCCTCTGCGGAACGAGAGTCGCGGTAAAAGTCGCACCGCGAAGGTTATATCCCCCGTGCGGCACCGTCGCTCGGATCGGGTCGCTCCACCGTTACCGTATGGGGATGGGAGCGATCAGGATAGAATGATAGATGTAAATGTCCATGATTTGGATATAATCCTCGCCCGCTCCATTCGCACTCCGAATCATCGCAAGGATAGCACCGGGAACGCTACCGGCGCTCCTGGACTAAACGAGGGGAACGCCCGCACCGGTCTCGCCGGTGCGGGCCGTTCTTTTTCTTGCGTACTTCTCCTGCCTGCGTCGCCCGCTCCATTTCGAGCGCGGACCGCCGTCAAGTCGGCGGCCAGGAACTGCCGATTTCACGATGCGATTCACGAATCCGCATAGGCTTGGCCGGCGCCGGCAGGGTCCGGGAAGGGGAAGGTTGCCGTGGAATTGACGATGAATGCAGAGCGGACCGAAGCAGGGTGGGACTTGCGCCTTGCCGGCGAACTTACCCAATCGGACGCCGCACGATTCAAGTCTTGGGTCGTCGAGACGGTGGGAAAGACGGCGGCCGCGGTGGCGCTCGACTGCGAGGGTCTGACCTATCTCGATTCGTCCGGACTCGGCGCGCTCGTCTTCGTGCGGAAGAAAATCATCGATCTCGGAGGGGTGCTGTATTTGACCAAGACCGGAGGTTGGCTGAAGAAGTTCCTCGAAGTGACCGGTCTCGAGGAAGCGTTTCGCGCCAACGCCGCGCAAGAGCAGCGGGCGAAGTAGGCGAAGGCGCGGGATCGCAGCCGGCAGACCCCGGGCGAGTTCTCGAAATCGGCTCTAAACGCCGATCTAGCGCCTCTGTAATTCCTTCGGAATCACATCCTGCTTGATGAAGAGCAGCATCGCCCGAAACCGCTCTTCGAGCATTTCCTTCAACTCCGTCGAAGATACGACAGCGTGGACATCGGTGCCTCCACCGCCTCCGCCGCCCTGGGACCCGACCCGCTGGTCGATGTCCTGACGAAAGCGCTGAATGAGCTGCGGAATGAGCGTCTTGAAGCTCTCTTCGAGGGCCTTGTTGATCTCCGTCCGGAGTGCGCCCGATTGCGAAAGCGACTGCGCGAGCTTTTGCGCGTCGGGAACCGCCACCGAGGGGCTCGGCTTCGGCAGCTCCGCAATCCGCTCCTCGAGTTTTTTCTCGAACAGCGCGTAGCTCTTACGAATCTCGCCGCGGACCAGCTCCTCGACCGCGCCGCCGAGACGCGCGGCGGCGACTTGCAGAGTGGAATCGTGGCCTGCCTGCTGCAACAGTGGCTCGGTCATCGCCGTCCTTTCGAGACATCCTGCCAAGAGTACATTGCCCGCGGTGTCCGAGCAAATCGCGCCGGACGTGCCGCTCGCTCTAGTCGGCGCACTTTCCGCAGCGAGTCGAGCGATTCCTCCTTCGATTCCCTGCCGCGCGCGCCGGCACCTAATTCGAAGCGAAATGCACGGTTATCGGACCATGGGTCGCATCGCTCGGCGCGCTTGGTATCCTTGCCGTGAGCGGAAACTCGGCAAGTAGTAGGTCAAGAGCACGCTTCAGAATGAAACGTCGCCCCGAGGTCGTGAGGGGGCTTTCGCAAAGCCCCCTCGCGGGCGCGGCGAAGCCGCGCCCGCTTCACCCCAATGAGACGGTCGAACGAGGCGCCGGAGGTCAAGGAGAGCCGCTGAGGCGTATTAACGGAGAAATACGTTGAGGCAGCTCGATGAAGACAGGCGCTGCCGCAGCAGACCGAAGGCAGGCGGCATTTTGAAACGTGCTCCAAGTCCCCAGAGTGCAAGCCCGCATCGATCCCCCGTGTACCTGCACTGGGCGGCGTCGATCCTCCAACGAGCGAGGTCATCCGTGGCCGTGGCCATGCAGAGTCCGACGCGGCGCACCGTCCCGTGCGCTTGCGCGGTTTTCTTCGCTGGGGCCGCGTGGCTAGCGTGCGAAGGGCGCGGCGTTGCAGTGCCGCGCGCTCGCGCGGAAGAAAAACAGGAGTTCGCGCTCGGGCGCCTGCCGGCCGAGGTCGCCAAGCACATCGACGCGCTCGGCGACGAAGATTGGAAAACGCGCGAGGAAGCGACGCGGTGGCTGGTGCGGGAACGCGCATCATGGATGGGTTCCGTGCCGGTCGATTGGCGACCCGCGGAGCCAGAAGCCGAATGGCGCTGGCAGTCCGTGCTCGCGCGCGCGCGCTCGCTCTCCGGATTCGGCGCGCGCTTGGCGGACGTCGGCCTGGACGCGTTTCGCTGGGAGCTTCGCGGTCTGATCGCCGAGTTGGGGGAAGTCACGATTTTCGCCGCGCTCGAGCCGCTGCTCGAGAGCGGCGACGAGCGGGAGCGGCAGTGGGCCGTGGAACTGCTCGCGGAGTTTCGGGGCAGCGATGTCGAACTCGAGCCGCATTGGCGGCGGCTCGGCGCCGATCCATCGCCGTGGGTGCGGCGGAGCGCCTACGCGTTCGTGATCGCGCGGGACCGAATCGAGGCGGAACGCCTGCTGCTCTTGGCGCTTTGCCGCAACGAAAACGATGCGCTCCTCGCCGAGACGGTGCAGGCGGCCTCCGTGGTCGCGACACCTCGAATCATCGCGCGGCTCCGCGAGATCTGGCGCGAGGCAAGCGGCGAGATCCGAGAAGAGATCGCCGCGGTGCTGGCGGCGCGGAGCGGCCTGCGCGACGAGGAACTCGTGCGCTGGATGTTGGGTTCCGGGAGCTATCGCCTCGCTCATTGCGCCCTGCGCGACATGGAGGAGCCTTGTGTCCGCGCCAACCTTGATCTGCTGGTGAATCTGCTCTCGTCGCCGCGCGCCGAGCTTCGCGCCCGTGCCGCGCACGCGATCCGCTCTATCGCGCATGCAGCGCCCGACGACGCCCTGCAGCTCCTTCCGCTCCTCGAGTCCGAGGATGCGGAGCTGGTGGAGCTTGCCGCTTCTTCGATCGTTCGCTGGCAAGCCATCGACTATCACGGCGACTTGGCGGCTTCGATCGGCGTGCGCGGAGTGACGGAACGAATCGGGCGCGCCGCCGCGAAACCGGAGGATGCGACTCCGGTCTCGGCAGGCGCCGCGGCTTCCAAGGCCGGAATCCTCCCAGCTCCTGCGAAGGCGCCTCGCGCGCGGCCGTGACGGTGCCTGAGCCTGTATGTCGTCCCAGAGAGCGCCGCGAGACCTTTCACTTTTCGATGCCGGCGGCTAGTATCTCGCCGCATGAGCGGCCGGGCCGACATCCCGGGCCGATTCCATGCACCGACAGCGGGGACTTGCAACATGGTCCATCGACATGGACCGACGACTTGGATCAGCAATACAGAGCCGGGCACTTGCGCGCCGCGTTTCGACGCACGGATCCAGAGCCCGATCTCGTAGCGCATCTCGACAAGCTTTAGCGGGGAATGCCCGCAGCGCCGCGCCTTCGTCGAGTCGCGCGGCGCACGAATGCGGAACGCGATTACCCGGTGGTGTAATTGGCAACACTACAGACTTTGGATCTGTCGTTCTAGGTTCGAGTCCTAGCCGGGTAGCCAATTCCGATGGCGCCGCTGCGGCAAGCTGGCGATAGCGGCCGACTGCAGCGCGCGCTTCGCGATCCGCGGAACGACTCGCGTGGCCGCGCCTCGGGCGCGGCCGAAGCGGCGGGAGACTTCGCCGCGAGCCATACGTTGGAGTGTTCGATGCCGAGAGTTTCACCCATCGCCGGGATCATTCTGGCCGCCGGTCTCGGGAAGCGCATGCGCTCCCGGGTGCCGAAGGGTTTGTTCCCGCTCCTCGGCAGGCCGCTCCTCGAATACCCGCTCCGCCTCTTGGAATCGCTCTCCTTGGACCCCATCTGCGTGGTGATCGGCGCGGGCGGCGACGAAGTGAAGCGCCGCTTCGCGGAGCGGCGCGTGCTCTGGGCGACGCAGGATCCGCCGCGCGGCACGGGGGATGCGGCTCTCGTCGGACTGCGTGCGCTGCCCGCGGCCGCGCGCGGTTCCCATGCGTTGATCGTCAACGGCGATCTGCCCCTGCTCGAAGCAGAGACGATCGAAGGGATGTTGGCGGCGCATCGCAGCGCCGGCGCCGCGTTTTCCATACTCACGCAAGTGCGCGCCGATCCCACGGGCTACGGACGCATCGTGCGCGACGCCGGACGAGAGATCGCGCGCATCGTGGAGGAGGCCGATGCGACTGCGGTGGAAAAGCGCATCGCGGAGATCAACGGCGGCGTCTACGTCGGCGAGCGGGAAGCGCTCGCGGCGGGACTGGCGGCGCTCGCGCGGGAAGCGGCGCCGAATGCCCAGGGCGAGATCTACCTGCCGCCGGTCGCGGCCGCGCTGCGCGGCCGCGGCTGCTCGGTGCGCGGCTACGAGCTGCCCGGCGAGCGCGGCGAGCAGCTCGCGCAGGTGAACACGCGCGCGGAGCTCGCCGCGGTCGCCGCGATCCGGCGCAGGCGGATCATCGATGGGTTGCTCGCGGCAGGCGTCACGGTCGTGGATCCGCCTTGCACATACATCGAAGCCGATGTGGAGATCGGGGAGGACACGGTGATCCTTCCGTACTCCGTCATCGAAGCGGGAGTGCGCATCGGGCGGAATTGCGTGATCGGGCCGTTCGCCCACCTTCGTGCCGGTACGCAACTGGCCGAGGGCGCCGAAATCGGCAACTTCACGGAGGTGAAGAACACGCGCCTCGGCGCCGGGAGCAAAGCCAAGCATCTCGCCTACTTGGGGGATGGCGAAGTCGGCGCCGGAGTCAACATCGGCGCGGGAACGATCTTCGCGAACTTCGATGGCAAGGAAAAGCACCCGACGCGGGTCGGCGACGGCGCGTCCTTGGGGAGCGGGACGATCCTCGTCGCGCCCGTCGAGGTCGGTCGCAACGCTCGAACGGGCGCGGGAGCCGTCGTGGCGCGGGGCAGGGACATTCCGGAGGGGGAGACGCACGTCGGCATTCCGGCGCGCAAACTCGAAACGCGCGCGGGCGGCGCGGCCGCGGATGAGCGGCAGCGCCTGCGTCGCCGGCAACCGGGCGGGGGGAGCTAGCAGTGCCGAAGCAGCGGGACGGAAGCCTGGTGTTGATTCGGGGCAACGCGACCCCGGACCTGGCAATGGGGATTTGCCGGGAATTCGGGTGCGAGCCGGGGCAGGTGGAAGTCTCTCGATTTCCGGATGGGGAGATCCACGTCCAGTCGCACGAGGACCTGCGCGGGAAGGATGTGTTCATCATCCAGTCCACCTGCCCGCCCGTGAACGAGAACTTGATGGAACTCTTGATCCTGACCGATTGCGTGAAGCGTTCTTCCGCGGATCGCATCACCGCGGTGATCCCTTATTTCGGATACGCGCGCCAGGACCGGCGCGAGCGCGGCGCGCACGTGCCGATCTCGGCGAAGCTGATCGCGAACCTGATCGCCGCGGCGGGTGCCGATCGCGTGTTGACGATGGATCTGCACGCGGAGCAGATACAGGGTTTCTTCGACATCCCCGTCGATCACCTCTACGGCGGACCGGTGTTCATCGATCACTTCCGCAAGTTGGAGATTCCCGACCTGGTCGTCGTGAGCCCCGACGTAGGTAGCATCAAGATGGCGCGGGCCTATTCGAAAGCTCTCGGCGCGCGCCTCGCCACGGTCGACAAGCGCCGGATCAGCGCCGAGGAGACCGAAGTGGGCTTCGTGATCGGCGAAGTGGAAGGGCGGAACGCTCTCATCTCCGACGACATCATCGCGACCGGAGGGTCGATCGCGCAGGCCTCGCGCATCCTCAAGGACAATGGAGTGAAGGACATCTACATCGCGGCGACGCATCCCGTGTTGGTGGGTCCGGCCGTCGAAAAGCTCGAAGCGAGCCCGATCAAAGGAGTCTTCGTTACCGACACGATTCCGATCGCGGGGAAGTACCTGCAGAACAGGGTGAAAGTGCTCAGCTCGGCCGGGCTCTTCGCGGACGCGATCGAGCAGATCCACCGCTCATCGACGATCTGATGCGGCGGCGATCGGGATCGCGGTCGTGGGAGGCGCGTAGAGCGCGGAGCGAGAAGGAAAACGAATTGCAGCGCGGGCGAAGGCGCCCGGAAAGGACCTCGAAATGAAGCGTGTGACTTTGAAAGGACTTCTGCGCGAAGGTACCGGCGCGCGCGCCGTCTCGCGCATACGCGGAGAGGGTTGGGTGCCAGCGAACCTGTACGGGCATGGCGAGGGCAACGTGCACTTCCAACTCCGCGAGACGGAGGTGGCGAAGGCGCTCGAACAAGGTCATCACATGATCACCCTCGAACTTCCCGGGTCGCAGGATCACGGGCTGCTCAAGGAAGTGCAGTACGACCACCTCGGCGAGCGCATCCTTCACTTGGATTTTGCGCGCATCTCGCTCGATGAAGTCATCGAGACCTCCGTTCCGCTCCACGTCCACGGCACGCCGAAGGGCGTGACCACCGGTGGAATCCTGGACATCCTCCACCACGAGATCCCCCTGCGCGGCAAGGTGCTCGAGCTGCCCGAATTCCTGGAGGTGGAGATCGGCGAGCTGTTGATCAATCAAGGGATCCGCGCGCGACAGATCGCGCTGCCCCCGGGGGTCGCCATTGCGCTCGAGCCGGAGGAGCCCGTGCTGATGGTGCACCCGCCGAAGGGAATCGAAGAGGAGAAGCCGGCGGCGGAAGCGCCGGCGGCGGCGGAAGCGGCCGCGCCCGCGGAAGAGAGCGCGGAGTAACGTGGCGGCGGAAATCGGCGCGAAGAGGGCGCGGGCATGCGCACGGGACGTGGAATGAATGGCGCAGAGCCAAGCGCCATGCCTCGTCGTCGGTCTGGGCAATCCCGGCGGGCGCTACGAGAACACGCGCCACAACATCGGCTTCGCGGTCGTGCAGCGCTTTGCGTTACGCCTCGGAGACTGCGTGCGGCACCGCGTCCGTGGCTCCGAGCTCCTCGAGGGACGGCTGGCGGGCCGCGGGGTCCTGTGCTTGCGCCCGGGACTCTACATGAACCGCAGCGGAACCCCCGTCGCCGCGGTGGTCACGGAGCGCGGCCTGGACCCAGATCAGGTCCTTGCGGTGTTCGACGACGTCGATCTCCCGCCGGGGAAGCTGCGCATTCGCGCGCGTGGCTCCAGCGGCGGACATCGCGGAGCGGAAGATGTGATCCGATGCATTGGCTCCGGCTTCCCGCGCCTGCGCGTGGGCATCGGACGCCCGGACGCGAATCGGCCCGTAGAGGAGTGGGTGCTCGAGCCCTTCCAGGCGGAAGAGGCCGCCTTGGTGGAAGCGGCGATGGAGCGCGCGGTGGAGGCGGTTTGTTGTTGGATCAAGCATGGCGTGCAGACGGCGATGGAGCGCTTCAACGCGCCGGTGGCGGAGACCCCCGGCGACGGCACGCCGAGCGAAGATGCGAATTGCTGAGCCGCTTCCCGGCAAGGCCGAGCGAGACCGTCGACAAAAACATTGTGCCGCCGCGGTTGCGGCGAGCGGAAGGAGCTTGAGTCGGTGGAACGACTGTACGAAGGGATGTTTCTCCTCGACGCGAACGAGACGTCGCGCTCTTGGAGCGATATCGAGAGCCACATCAATCACCTCTTCGCGAAGAACGAAGCGCGTCTCGAATACGCGGAGCGCTGGTCGGAGATGAAGCTCGCCTTTCCCGTGAAAGGCGTCACGAAGGGGACGTACTACCTGACCTACTTTCGCGCTCCGACCTCGCGGGTGAACTCGCTACGGCGGGACGCGGAGATTTCGGAGCGAATCCTACGCGTGCTCATCGTGCAGGAGGAGTGGCTCGAAGAGGAGATGGTGCGCCGGCGCGATGCCGCCAAGCAGCGCGCGGAGCGGGGAGTCGCCGAGGCCCCGCCGCGTACGGATGCTCCGGCGCCCTGGGAGGGCGATGCGGATGCGGGCGAGGAGGATGAGGGCGAGCGTCGCGAACGGCGCTCGTTCGAGGCGGACGATGGCGATGAGGCGCCCGGGAAGTACGACTGATGCTCGAAGGCTTGGTGCGGCGCGGAAGCGGACGGCCGCTAGCGCCGGTCGGGCGCGGCCGCGAGGCTCGCATTCGAGTGGAGGAAGCAGAACGGCGGCCGGCGGTGCAAGGCTGGATGCGAGGATACGATTCAGGTAGCTTCGTTCGCTTCCTGGCCATCCTCGCGAAGCGCATGGCACGGTCTCGATGCCCCCACTGGCGCCGCCCGGCGGCGGAGACGACACAATCGGCACGCGTGCCGGCACGGCGTTGGCGTCGAGCGAACTGGAGAAACGAGCGAGCGAAGGCGGTGCAATGGATCTCAACAAGGTTCTCTTGATCGGCCGGCTGACCCGGGACCCCGAGCTGCGCTACATCGCGAGCGGAGCAGCAGTCTGCGAGTTCGGGCTCGCGGTGAATCGGTACTTTCGCCGCTCCGATGGGGAACAAGGCAAGGACACTTGCTTCGTCGACATCGTGGCCTGGGGCAGGCAAGGCGAGACCTGCAACGAGTTCCTGAAGAAGGGCTCCGGTTGCCTCATCGAAGGACGGCTCGCGTTCGATTCCTGGGAGACTCCGGAGGGGCAGAAGCGGAGCAGGCTGCGGGTCGTTGCCGATCGCGTCCAATTCATGCCGCGCGCCGGAGGCGCACGCACGGAGCAAGGAGGCTCCGCGGAGGCGGCGGAGGGGTCCGAGTCGTACCAGCAGTTTCAGAGTCCGGGTGCGGAGCCGCCCGCCGACCCCGACGTGCCGTTCTAGCGGGAGCGATCATGACTGCGAACAAGAAGCGTTGCGCGCCGCGGCGCGCTAGTTAGGAACCACGAAGAATGTTTCGCTCGATGAAACCGCGCCCGTCGATCGTCGGCGTGCGGCCTTACATCGACTACAAGGACATCGATTTCTTGCAGAAGCTGCTGTCGCCGCAGGGAAAATTGCTCGGGCGCAAGCGGATCGGCGCCGATGCGAAGACGCAGCACAAGGTGCGGGTCGCGGTGCAACGCGCCCGCTTCATGGCTCTGCTCCCGTACGGGACGTAGCCGCCTCGGCAAGAACGGGATGCTCCGCGGGCGGCGCAAGTGCGGCCTCGTTGGGGACACTGAAATGGATGGCCATCGTGAAGTTGCTACTCAAGCGTAACGTCGCCGATCTAGGCACCCTCGGGGAGATCGTGAACGTCACCCCCGGCTATGCCAGGAATTACCTGATTCCCCAGGGATTCGCGATGGAGGTGAATCAAGCGAACCTCCAATGGTTCGAGGCTCAGAAGCGGCGCCTCATCGCGCTCGAAGAGGAAACGAAGGCGAAGCTGCGGGTCCTCGCCGAGGAGCTGGAAGGCGCTTCCTGCACGATCATCGCTCGGGCGACCGAAGAAGGACACTTGTTCGGCTCCGTGACGCCGCGCGACATCGTCACCCACCTGAAGCAAGAAGGCTTCGAGGTCGACGCCAAGGCGATCGTTCTGGAGAAACCGATCAAGGAACTCGGTATCTACAAGGTCAAGGTCCAACTCCATACGGACGTGGCCACTGAGATCAAGGTATGGGTCGTCAAGGGGGATGAAGAGGCCGCCGCGCTGAAGACGGAGTAGGAGTTCATAGCACAGACCGCTCCGCCGGCCCGCGGTCGAGCGAGTGGTGTGCGCGCGGCGCGGCGCGGCGCGGAAAAGGGAAATCAGTGATACAACGAACCGGCCGCACGCCTCCGCACAGCCCGGAAGCCGAGACGGGACTCTTGGGCTCCGTGCTCCTCGCCTGCGGCGATACCGCCGAAATCTTCGAGTTGATCAAGCCGGAACACTTCTACTCCCGGCGCAACCAACTGATCTTCCGCGGCATTCAGACGCTGTACGACGTACACGGCTCCGTCGACACCATCCTGTTGAAGGAACAGCTCGAGCGGGACGGCGCCCTCGACGAAGCGGGGGGACTCGAATACATCGCGGAGTTGACCGACTCGGTGCGAACCAGCGTCAACGCGCGGCGTTATGCCGCGATCATCCGCGACCGCGCGCTCATGCGGCGCCTGATCGAGTCGCTCACCGGCCTGCTCGAAGAAGCGTACGACGGTGCGCCGGAAGACGCGAAGCAAGCCGTAGAGCGTGCAGAGCAGCGCATCTTCGAGCTTACCGAGAACGCCGCTACCCAAGACGTCACGGTGCTTCGCGATGCATTCAAGCAAACCTTCGATTTGTTCGACCGACTGCAGAAGGGGCAAACCGGACTCAGGACGGGATTCCTCGACCTCGACAACTTGACGAGCGGCTTGCAGCCTGCGGAGCTGATCGTCATCGCCGGGCGCCCGAGCATGGGAAAAACCACCTTTGCGTTGAACATCGCGCGCACCGTCGCGGCCGGCGCCAAGAAGCCCGTGCTGATCTTCAGCCTCGAAGTCGACTGCCGCCAGATCGTCATGAATCTTCTGAGCGCGGAGACGCGGATCAATTCCCAATCGCTGCGCGGTTTGACCCTCTCTCAGCGCGAATGGGAATTGCTCGTACACACTGCGGACAAGCTGCAAGACGCGCCGGTCTTCATCGATGACTCACCCAGCCTCAACGCGATGACCATACGCGCGAAGGCGCGGCGCATGAAGGCGAAGCACGATGTGCAGCTCATCATCATCGACTACTTGCAGCTCCTCGACATTGGCGCCGGCCGCAGGGAAGAGAACCGCCAGCAGGAGATCTCGCGAATCTCGCGCTCGTTGAAGGCCCTGGCACGGGAGCTGAAAGTACCTGTGATCGCCGTTTCCCAGCTATCGCGGGCTTCGGAGAGCAGGCAATCGGAAGCGTTCCGCCCCAAGATGTCGGACTTGCGAGAGTCGGGTGCCATCGAGCAGGATGCGGACTTGGTGCTGCTCCTCTACCGCGAGGAGTACTACAAGCCGGAAAAGGAAGAGGCGAAGGGCAAGGCGGAGATCATCATCGCCAAGCAGCGAAACGGACCCACCGGCACGGTGCACCTCAAGTTCTTCGGCGATTCGCTGCGCTTCGAGAATCTGTCTCGCTACGAAGAAGAGTTCTAGTGCCGCGCGCGGCAAGCGCGGGAAAGAGGGGACATGCGTAGAAGCTCATCCAGGATCGTAATCGGTGCGCTCGCGGCTTGCGCGCTGGTCGCCGGCGGCGTCGCTCTCGAGGCGATCCTGTCGGCGCGGCGGACTCCGCGGGAAGCGATTGCCGGCCCTGCGTTCGCGCCGCCGACGATCGCCGTCTTCGACCTCGAGCAGGTGCTCGCGGGGAGCCGCCGGCGCGCCGAGATGGAAGACGAGCTGAAGCGAGAATTCGAAGTGAAGCGGGGGGAGCTGGACAAGCTTCGCAACGAGATCAAGAAGTACCAAGAAGAGTTGGGGATGATGAAAGGCGATTCTCCGGAGCATCAGCGCCTCGAGCGGCTCGTGCATCAGAAGACCGCGGATGCGGAGTTTACCGAGAAGCAATTCACGGAGGAGATCGAGCGCCTGCGCACGACGCGCTTTCAAGTGCTCTTGACCGAGATCCAGCGGGTCGTGGCCGAGCTTGCTGGTGCGCGCGGCATCGACCTCGTCTTGCAGCGCAAGCTGACCCTGCAAGATGGAATGCCGTCATGGGAGGCCGTCTTTCACGCCCTGCCCGAATTGGACGTTACCAGAGACTTGATCGAGACCCTGAACAAGCAGTGATCGAAGAGCAGAACACGATTGCCGGCGAGGCGCGATTCGACGGAATCGGGCTTCATACCGGAGAACGCGCGCGCGTGAAGCTCTCCCCCGCGCCACCGGGGAGCGGCGTTACTTTCATTCGCACCGATCTCTCTCCGGCCGTGCGAATTCCGGCGACCTTAGAGAGCAGGCGCGACAATCCGCGCCGCTCTTCGCTCGCCGTCGGCAGCGCCGAAGTGCACACCGTGGAGCACCTGCTTGCGGTCCTCAACGTGCTGCGCGTGCACAACCTCGAAGTCGAGATCGACGGCAGCGAGATGCCGGGGTTGGACGGCAGCGCTCGGGAGTACCTCGAAGGCGTGGTAGACGCGGGACTGCGCGGCCAAGGCGCACGCGCACGCCACCTCGAGATTCGCGATCCGGTCGCGGTGCAGTCGGACAACGCGAGCCTCGTCGCGTTGCCGTCCACGGGCGACCTGCGCGTCAGTTACACGCTTCATTACGAAGGCCCGCCTCGCGTCACCCAGCATCTCAGCCTCGCGGTCACCGCCGAGAGCTTCGCGAAGGAGATCGCGCCCGCGCGTACCTTCGTCCTCGAGAGCGAAGTCAAGGACCTGCAAGTACGGGGTCTTGGGCGCGGCGCTAACGCGCAGAACACCCTCGTCATCGGCCAGCACGGCGCGCTCGACAATCAACTTAGGTTTCCGGACGAGATGGTGCGCCACAAGATCCTGGATCTGTTGGGGGACATGTACCTTCTCGGCTCTCGCGTAACGGGACACTTCGTGGCACACCGATCCGGCCACTTCCTCAACGTCGAGCTGGTACAAAAGCTCTCCACGCACTACGCGCGCGAGCGCGAGATCGAGGGGATCCTCGCGAACGCGCAGCGCGGCCTCGACATCCGGCAGCTCCAGCGCCTGTTGCCGCACCGCTACCCGTTCTTGCTCATCGATCGGATTCTCGAGATCGACGGCGATTCGCGCGCCGTGGGACTCAAGAACGTCACGTTCAACGAAGAGTTCTTCCAAGGACATTTTCCCGGACAGCCGGTGATGCCCGGCGTGCTGCAGATCGAGGCGATGGCGCAGCTTGCGGGAGTGCTGCTCTTGCGCAAGTCGGACAACGTCAACAAGCTGGCTTACATCTTGAGCATCGACAACGTCAAGTTTCGGCGCACCGTCGTTCCAGGCGACCAACTCATCCTCGAAGCGGAAGTGAAGAAAGTGAAATCGCGCACCGGTCAGGTGCAGACGAGAGCATCGGTCGATGGCTCCGTCGTCGCCGAAGCGATGATTCGATTCATGATCGTCGATGCCTATTGATCGCGCTCTTCTCGTGCGGGCGGCCACCGCCCGCCGGCCGCCGGCGGCAGAGCACTCCCTTGCGGCGGAATTCGGCTAGTCGATCGGCTTCGCCGCGGATGCAACCGGTCCGTTGGTGAATCGAGCGGCGCTTTTGTACACTGAGTGGACCGCGGCGCGTGGGCCTACGATTGGGCCTCGATCTCGCGCGAAACGCGAGTGGCCGTGGCCTAGGAGGTTCTGCTCCGTCGATGTCCGGTTCGATTCATGCTACGGCGATCGTGGACCGTAAGTCGGAGCTTGGCGCCGGCGTCGAAGTCGGGGCGTACTGCTTCATTGGCCCGCGGGTGCAGATCGGCCCGGGGACGCGCCTCCTGCCCCACGTGTCCATCATGGAAAACACGAGCCTGGGGTCCGGAAATCTCCTCTTTCCGGGCGTAGTAATCGGCGGGCCGCCCCAAGACAAGAAGTTCGCAGGCGAGGAGACGTGGATCGTCATAGGAGATAGAAACGTGTTTCGCGAGCACGTTACCGTGAATCGCGGCACTTCCCACGGCGGCGGCACGACGCGCATCGGCAACGAGTGCTACTTCATGACGGGCAGCCATATCGCGCATGACTGCCAGCTCGGAAATCGGATCACGATGGCGAACAACGTGCTCCTCGGCGGCCACGTCGTCGTCGAGGACGGTGCCGGTTTCGGCGGCCTCACGGCGGCACACCATTTCGTGTCGATCGGCCGGTATGCTTTCGTGGGAGGAATGACGCGGATCATTCGCGACGCGCCGCCGTACCTCACTACCGAGGGGAATCCAGCACGCGTTCGCGCGGTCAACCGCGTCGGCTTGAAACGGAACGGGTTTTCCGACGAGGTCGCCGGCTGGTTGAAGCTCGCGCACCGCTTGCTCTTCTTCGAAGGCATTCCGCGCAACGAGGCGCGGGCGCGACTCGCCGAGCAAGGACCGATCCCGCCGGACGGTGAATACCTGTTGGGATTCCTGCAACGCATGGACAGCGGCAACCAAGGGCGCGCGCGCCAACCATGAGGACCACGTGAGCCGGCTACGAGTGGCGGTCGTCGGAGTTGGGCACCTCGGCAAGGAGCACGCTCGCGTCTACGCATCGATGCCGGACGTGACGCTGGTCGGAGTCGTCGACCCAGCCGAGGAGCGCGGCGCCACCGTCGCCGGTCGCGTCGGCGCTCGGCACTTCCAGGACCCTGCCGGAGTGCTGCCCCTCGTCGATGCCGTGAGCATCGCCGTGCCCACTCCGCGCCACTGCGAAGTCGCGCTCCCATTTCTCGAAGCCGGCAAGGCGGTTCTCATCGAGAAGCCGCTCGCCGCCACGCTGGAAGAAGCGGACAGGATCATCGCCGCGGCGGAGCGCTCGGGGGCGATCCTGCAAGTAGGGCACATCGAGCGCTTCAATCCGATCATCGTCGCGGCGAAGCCGAAGCTGGGAACGCCCGTCTTCATCGAGTGCGACCGGATCCATCCGTTCAGCCTGCGATCGACGGATGTCAGCGTCGTGCTCGATCTCATGATTCACGATCTCGACTTGGTGCTCTACTTCACGGATGACGACTGGGAGGAGATCGAGGCCGCAGGAGCTTCCGTGCTCTCTCCGACCGATGATCTCGCGACGGCTCGCATCGTGTTTCGCAACGGCTGCATCGCCATGGTGAAGACGAGCCGCGTGGCCATGAATCGCTCGCGCAAGATTCGCGTGTTCTCCGAGCGCTCCTACGTGAGCATGGATTTGGTGGCGAAAGCCGGCATGCGCATCCATCTGCGCGACGGCTACGACCCTGCCGCTTTTCTCGATGCCGGGGGGCGCATCACGGCCCCCGAAGGCGAAGCGGAATTCTTGGCGCGGCACGTGCGAACCGAATTCCTCGAGGCGCACGAAGGAGAGCCGCTTGCGCTCGAGCTGCGATCGTTCGTCGACTCCGCGATTGCTCGTACTACTCCGAGCGTGACTGGAATGCACGGCCGGCGAGCGATGGCAGCGGCTGCAATCGTCGAAGAGCGCATCCGCGCGCAAAAAGAGCGCTTCATGGCGCGGGGACGGCGCCCTCGCGCGTGAATTGAGTTCGTTTCGAAACCTGGCCAGGCTTCGATCGGCTGCGGGGCACGCGCGCGGTGTCGAGCCTCATCGCCGTTTTTCTCCATCGATACGACTCTGCGGCTCTCCTTGCGCGCGCGCTTCTCGCTCGACCTCGGGCCGACGGCGAGGCATTGAAATGAGTTCGAGCCACTGCCGCACTTGCGGGTGGGGCAGGGAAGCGGTAAGCTGCCGGGTCTTGTCTTCGTCGGCTCGAGTGAGCGCCCTTGGAGGCGCCCCGAGCAAGCAAACAGGTTTTCGCGGCTCGATTCCGGTGCGGCTCTTGCTCCAAAAGACCGCCTTGGCCGGGGGCCGCACGGAAGGTAGTGCTTCGTGGGAATGGTCACGCTCAAGGATCTGATCGAGTCGGGCGTTCATTTCGGACATCGCGCAAGCCGCTGGCATCCGAATATGGCCCGGTACATCTACGGCAAGCACAATCACATTCATATCGTCGATCTGCGGGAGACCATCAAAGGAATCCTGCGGGCGAGCCACTTCCTGACCGCGTTGACGGAAGCGGGACACGAAGTGATATTCGTCGGCACGAAGTACCAGGCGCGCGAGATCGTGCGCCAACACGCCGAGCGTTGCGGAATGCACTTCGTTACCCACCGTTGGCTCGGCGGAACCCTCACGAACTTCAACACGATCCTCTCCCGCCTCAAGCGGCTTCACGAGCTGGAAGCGCTCGAAAGCGATGCATCCATTGCGCTGAGGACAAAGAAGGAAGTCGCGTCGATCCGCCGCGAAAGACGCAAGATTCACCGAAACCTAGAGGGAATTCGGCGATTGGCGAAGCTGCCCGGAGCTTTGATCGTCGCCGACATTCGCCGCGACTACATCGCGGTGAAGGAAGCTCGTCTGATGGGGATCCCGGTCGTCTCGCTCGTGGACACGGATTGCAATCCCGAAGACGTCGACATCGTGATTCCGGGCAACGATGACGCATACCGCTCCATCGAGTTGATCGTTCGATGCCTGGCGGATTCGGTCGTTGCCGGCCGCGACAAGCTCGTCGAGCGCCAAAAAGTCGAAGAGAAGCAACGCCTCGAGGAAGTGCAGGAGGAGCAACGTCGCGCGGAGCAACGCCGCGCGGACGCAGCCCGCTCCGATGCAGCGGCAGGATTGGCAACCGGTTCCGGGGCGCAGCTCTCCACGAGCGGCAGCGCGACCTAACGACCGGACGTCGGTTCGCGGAGCATTCCAGACGGCGGCGCGCGTTTCGGGGCGAGGGCGCCGCAGCGAAAGTTCTTTGCACTAGTCCCCCGAGGAATCCCGAGGCATGGATCCGATGCCTTGCGCCGGGCCTGCGACTCGTTGAAAGAGTTGAACGTGAAAGAGATTTCGGCGGAAGATGTGAAGAAGCTCCGTGAATCGACGGGCGCCGGTTTCATGGAGTGCAAGCGCGCGCTCTCGGAGTGCGAAGGGGATGGAGCGAAGGCGGTCGAATACCTGCGAAAGCGCGGGGTCGCGCAGGCCGCCAAGAAGGCGAGCCGGGCCACCTCGCAGGGGTGGATCGGCCAATACGTGCATTCCAACGGCAAGATCGGCGTGCTCGTCGAGGTAATGTGCGAGACCGATTTCGTGGCCAAGAACGAGCAATTCCAACAGTTGATCCGCGACCTCAGCATGCACATCGCGTGGGCGAATCCCATTGCGCTCCGGAGGGAGGATCTCGATCCCGCGCTGATCGCCAAGGAGCGTGACATGCTCCTCGAATCCCATGCGATCGCGAAGGAGCCACCGGACGCGAGGAACAAGCTCGTAGAGTCGAAGATCGAGCAGTTCATCGCCTCGAAGTGCCTGCTCTTGCAGCCATTCGTCAAGGATGAGAAGAAAACGATCCAGGATCTCTTGGTCGAAAAGATCGCGACGATCGGCGAGAACATCACGATCGGGCGATTCATGCGGCTCGAGTTGGGCGCGCAATAGCCGGCAGATCGCTCCCTCGCGGGAGCGATGCGCGGGCGGCACAGCGGCGACCTGGCGCGGCGGGGGAGTGGATGGCGGAGAAGGCGCGCAGAGTCTTGTTGAAGCTGAGCGGCGAAGCGATGTCCGCCGCCGGCAGCTTCGGCATCGATGGCAAGGTCGTGCGCCAGCTCGCGGCGGAGCTCCGCGTCCCGGTACAAGCGGGGATCGAAGTCGGTCTGGTCATCGGCGGCGGCAACTACCTGCGCGGCAAATCCGTCGCCGACGCATCGATCGGGCGTGCGACCGCGGACTACATGGGAATGCTCGCCACCGTGATGAACGGCCTCGCCTTGCACTCCGCTCTCACGGCGGAGGGGGTAGATGCCAGGGTGTTGTCGGCGATCGAGGTGCGCAACGTCGTCGAATCGTTCGTGCTGGGCCGCTGCCTGCGCCACCTCGCGAAGAAGCGGGTCGTGATCCTGGTCGGCGGAACCGGGAATCCCTACTTTTCCACCGACACGTGCGCGAGCCTGCGAGCGGTGGAGATCGGCGCGAGCGTGCTGCTCAAGGGGACCAAAGTGAGCGGCGTCTACAGCGAGGATCCCAACAAGGACGCGAAAGCGAAGCGCTACGAGCGGATCACTTTCGCAGAAGTACTGCGCCAGGGGTTGCAAGTGATGGACACGACGGCAATCGCGATGTGCATGGAGCACCGCCTCCCGATCCGAGTCTTCGACATGATGGAACGCGGCAACGTGCGCCGCGCGTTGGAAGGCGGCGAGTTGGGTACGTTGATCGCGTCGGAATAGAGCAAGGATGCGCTCGGCGCCGGAAGTCTCGCGGTCCGGCGCAAGGGCGAGCCGAGAGCAGGACAAGGAGCGCATTGCATGGGTTACGACGAGATCTTGCTCGATGCAGAGGAGCGCATGGAAAAAGCGATCGAGGTGTTTCGGCACGAACTGCGCTCGATGCGCACGGGCCGCGCTCACGCCGGACTGATCGAGGGAATCCGGATCGATTACTACGGCAGTCCGACTCCGCTCAAGAACATCGCCAACATCTCCGCGCCGGAGGGGGACCTGTTGGTCGTGAAGCCCTTCGATCCGTCATCCGTTTCCGCGATCGAGAAGGGAATCTTGAAGTCGGACGTGGGCATTACGCCCCAGAGCGACGGCAAGCTGATCCGCCTGAAGGTACCGCCGCTATCCGAAGAGCGCCGCAAGCAGCTCGTCGCGCGGGCGAAGGATGTGGCCGAGGAGGCGCGCGTCGCAGTCAGGAACGTCCGTCGCGATGCGAACAAGCACTGCGAGCAGGCCGAGAAGGATGGCGGCATGAGCCAGGACGAGTCGCACACCGCGAAGGAAGAGATACAAAAACTCACCAAGAAGATCGAAGGCACCGTGGATGACGACTTGAAGAAGAAGACCAGCGAGCTGATGCAAGTTTGAATCGCCGCAACGCTCGCACTTCGAGCGCGCGGTGTTACGCATCGGGAGCGCTCGGAAACGCGTCCAGGTTGACAGTCAAGATCGCTTCCCTATAATCCCGCCTCTTTGCGAGGGCATAGCTCAGTAGGTAGAGCACCGCCCTTTTAAGGCGATGGTCGGTGGTTCGAATCCACCTGCCCTCACCATGATTTCTCATGGCCCCATCGTCTAGCCAGGTCTAGGACACCAGGTTTTCATCCTGGTAACAGGGGTTCGAATCCCCTTGGGGTCACCATATCTACTCCTCGGCGCGCACGCGCGCGCTTGCAGCGGCACGCTGCGCCTTCATTCGCCTCGCAATTGGCCGTGCCGCCCCGGCAACGACTGCGCCGATGTCGTGATCCGGACAGGAGCAATCGACTCGCGGCCAAGCCCGGGTTATTCATGAACTTCGTTACGAAAGCGTCGAGGTGGTTGGATGGCAAGGAGAAACCGCGACTTCGACCGGAGGCGACCTGGGGTGGTCGTTGAGGATCGAAGTCGTGGTTTCGACGCAGCCAGGCAGGCACATCGACGCTTCTAGTAGAAGGATCATGAATAATTCGGGCTAGGGTCCGCTGCCGCCGTGCCGCGCGTCTCGGCGGAGCTTTGCAATCGGAAGCCCCGGAGGTGCGACATCGCATGAAACGTTTCGAAGGCGTCGACTTCTACGGGTTGGACGAGCTCTTGAGCGAAGAAGAGCAGCTCGTGCGACGCTCGATCCGCGACTTCGTCGATGGCGAAGTGATCCCCGTCATCGAGAAGCACTTTCGCGATGGCACTTTCCCGGCCCATCTCATCCCCCAGCTCGGAGAACTCGGCGTTCTCGGCGCGAATCTGGAAGGGTACTCGTGCGCGGGACTCAATAACGTCGCCTACGGTCTGATCATGCAGGAGCTGGAGCGCGGCGACAGCGGTTTGCGGTCGTTCGCATCCGTGCAGGGCGCCCTCGTCATGTATCCGATCCATGCGTTCGGCAGCGAAGAGCAAAAGCAGCGTTATCTGCCGCGCATGGCGCGGGGGGAGTCGATCGGCTGCTTCGGGCTGACGGAACCCGATTACGGCTCCAATCCTGCCGGAATGATCACGAGCGCCAGGAAGGACCGCGATGCCTTCGTCCTCAACGGCAACAAGATGTGGATTACGAACGGGTCCATCGCGGACGTTGCCCTCGTGTGGGCGAAGCTGGATGGCGTGGTGCGGGGATTCCTCGTGGACAAGGGCACGGCGGGGTTCTCGACGACGCTCCAGAGCGGGAAGTTCTCGCTCCGCGCATCCGTGACATCCGAGCTGCACTTCCAAGAGTGTCGGATCCCCGCCTCGCAGATCCTCCCCGGCGTCAGCGGCCTCAAGGGGCCGCTCTCTTGCCTCACGGCAGCACGCTACGGAATCGCCTGGGGGGCGCTCGGATCGTTCATGGCGTGCTACGACTGCGCCCGGAACTACGCCATGAGCCGGATCCAATTCGGCAAGCCGATCGCATCGTTTCAGCTCGTCCAGGCGAAGTTGGCGCACATGCTCACGGAATTGACGAAGGGACAACTGCTCGCGCTGCGCGCCGGCAGGCTGAAGGATCAAGGCAAAGCGACTGCGCAGCAAGTATCGCTCGCCAAGCGCAACAACGTATTCCACGCGCTCGAAGCCGCGCGAACCGCCCGCGACATGTTGGGCGCGAACGGCGTCACCGACGAGTATCCGATCGGCCGGCACATGTTGAATCTCGAGTCCGTGTTCACCTACGAGGGGACCCACGACATTCACACGCTGATCCTGGGCCAGGCGATCACCGGCATCTCCGCATTCGAGTAGCGGCGCCGCGTCGTGTTGTGGCTCGACGCAGCGCCTCGTGACGAGGCTCTGCCTCGTTACGTGCACGTTTGAAGTTCTCCCTCCGCAGAATGGAAAGGCGGTGTCAGGCCACCGATCGGGATAGGGGCGGGCCTCACGGCCCGACCCCTCCCACACCACCGTGCGTACGGGTCCGTACACGGCGGTTCAGTTGGTTAAGCACGTGGG
>JAKEFC010000206.1 GCA_022616235.1 Planctomycetota bacterium | reverse complement strand
TCTTCGCTGCGGATCACCGCTTGGGACGCGACCGTCATGGCTGGACGCGTCGAATTCGGCGGGCGCGAGTTCTTGCCGGGGTCGCCGCTCGCCACCGCGGCCGCCGCGCCGCCAATTCGAGCGGACGGCAACTCGAGCGGCGCCGCGCCGCCTGCCGGCGTGCCCGACAGCGCGCTGCCGGCGGGCGACGTGCTCGACGCACGCGATGGGATGCCGCTCGCCGGCGTGCGCGTGCGCTTCGCCTACTCCGAGATGCAGGACGGTTATCCGCCCCTTCCGGATGAAGGCTCGATGGGAGAGGTCGCGACCGATGAGCGCGGCGTGTATCACCTCGCGCCTTATCGACCGCACGACCTCCGACTGTGGGCGCACCTCGCTTTCGAGCACGATGACTACCAGCCGGCGGTCCTCGTCACCGGCGAGCGGCGCGAGCCCGATGGGCGCTGGATCTTCCGGCGCATCGAGCTTCGGCGTGCGGCGACGCGCCGCCTGGAGATCCTCGACGGCGCGGGACGGCCGCTCGCGGGAGCGGCTCTCGAATTCCTGGCGCCATTCGCGCCTCCTTACGCGATCGAGGGCGCCGCGCCTGTGGAGCGCACGGAGCGAGTGGGCGCTCCCACTATCCGCTATGCCGGGCCGGATGGAGCGCTGCTCATTGCCGAGCGCGCTTTCGAACTTCGCTTGCTCGACCCGCTGCGCTATCCGGCGCTGGAACTCGACCGAAGGCTTCCGCCTTACTGCGACGGCGCAAACCACGTGGAGGTCGATTCTGGAGCCGAAGATCTCACGCTGTTCGCGCTCGAGGGTCCGCGCGAGCGACTGCTGCTCCAGGATCAACGCGGGAACTTGCTGGAGAACGCTCTGGTCGAGATCGCGCTGGAGCCGGCTCCCGCGGTCCGGCTCTACTCCGGCGAGGATGGATCCGTCGAGATCAGCCCCTGGCCGCAGTGCCCGCCGCGACGATTGGGCATCGAGGACCCGCGGCACGGCTACCTGCGCGCACTCTCTGCACGCGTGGCGGGCGCCGAGCTGCAAGTTGCAATCCCGAGCGCCGAGCGCGTCCTGGTGCTGCCGCTCCGTGAATTCGGCAGGCTCGAATTCCGTGCGGTCGAATTGACCGCGGCGGGGGAGGGCGAAGGGATCGCCGTCGCACGGATCGCCGTCACGCCGGAATTGGCGGCGATCGAGTGTACTCCGGGCGGCAACGTCATCCTGGAAGGAGCGCTGCCGGAAGCGGGGACGCGGATGGACGTCGTCGTGAATGGCTGCCTACCGCGCAGCGTCCTCGTGCCATTTCACCCGCCGGGCGACCTCTACGCGGACCTCGGCGAGGTAACGTTCGACCGCGGCGCACGGCTCCGCGTGCGCTTGGCGGGCATCGCAGATTTCGCGGACGAGCACTGCGAGCTGCAAGTGACGCCGGCGGAAGAGGAGCGCGCATTCACCCATGTCTATCCCTTCGCCGCGCGCTCCGCGGTCGACATCGGCGCGCTCGAAATCGGGAAGCGCTACGAGTTCGCGGTGCGGCGCCCGAGCGGACTCGCGTGCGGCGGCGAATTCCGAGTGACGCAATCGCTGCTCGAGTCCGGGCTCGCGATCGACCTGACCCCGGAAGCCGGCGCCGCCGATTCGATCCTCGCCGGCTCCATCATCGCGCTCCACCCCGAGGAGCTGGGAGCCTACGACGTCATCGAGCGCTACTACCTCGAAGGGGAGAGCGAGCCGCTCGCATTCCCGCCGTATCCGCTGGCGCCCGATGGAATCTTCGGAACGCGGCGCTGGCTGCGGTCTCCGCTTCGTGCGGAAGCGTTCGTGCTCGGCCCCCCGAACCGCGCCGGCAGCGGCGCCGGTACGTTCGATGCGGAGAGCGGCCTGATCGCGATCGCGCCCGTGGCGATCGAAGCGCCGCGTTACGCGCAATTCCGCTTCATGGTCGAAGGAATCGGCGCGGTCGGACTCCCGGCGAAACTCGCGCTCTTTGGCGAACGAAATCGCAATCACGAAGTGGCGCGCCTCTTCGCCGGCCCGGGCCAGGCGCTGATCGCGGACAACCTGCTGCCGGGGGGCTACGTCCTCCGCTGGGGCGGCGGCGCCGAAGAGGCCGAGAGCTTCGCCTTCTTCGTCACCGGGCGGCAATCGAGGATCGCCGAAGCGATCCCGCGCCGCCCGCAGGATGTGGAATACGTCGTGATCGAGCTGGTAGACGCGGCAGGCGCACCCGTGGAGGGCGCGACCGTGCGCGGAGCCTCGGGAGCGCAGGTCGCCGAGCCGGAGGCGGGCTCGTATCTGGTCGCCCTTGCCACCGGGCGCGCGAATCTCTTCGACATCGACGCGCTGGGCTCGCCGCGGGCATCGCTCGAAATCGAGGCCGGGAGCGGACCCGCCGCTCCCTATCTCGTGCGCCGCGAGAGCATGGTGCGCGCGCGCGTCGTCGCATCGGACGGACTGCCGTTCGAGGGATGGATCCGCGTGGGCTGGCGAGCCCCCGATGCCGGCGCCGCGGCCGCCGGCGATCCCGTCGATCTCGCCTACGCGCCGCAATCGTACCGCGTGCACGGCGGCAAGCTCGACGACGTGGTCGTGCCCGAAGGAGATGGCAGGATCGCGATGGAAGCCGTCGGTTCCCAAGCGCGCACGGAGCTTGCGGTGCGCACGGCGGCGGGGAGAGAAACCGAACTCGGGGCGATCCATCTCGAAGAGACGATCGCGATCGGAGGGCGCGTGCGCTTCTCCGATGGCGCGAGCGCCGCCGGTGCGAAAG
>JAKEFC010000025.1 GCA_022616235.1 Planctomycetota bacterium | reverse complement strand
GGTGCGAGCGTCGCGGTGCTGCTGCATGCGCTGACAAAGGAAGCAAAGATCCCAAGTGCCGATCTCGCACGGGCCATCACGCGCAAAGCGAACTTCGAGGCGAACCCACGCAGGCACACGAAGTCGTAGAAACCGCACGATCGTGACCAAGAAACGCAAGGCTGGCGCGCCGCCGGTGACCAGGAAGCCGCGGGCGGCTTCCAAGATCATGCTGCATGCCTGGGGCAACGAGTCCGGGTTCCTCGAACTGGTCGATGAAGTTCGAGCCGCGCGAACCGTCGGCGATATTCTTCGCGAAGCTCGCGAGCGACAAGGACTTACACAGGCAGAACTCGCAAAGCTCGTTGGCACTACTCAGAGCGCCGTATCTCGACTCGAGGAAGCCGATCGCACCATCAAGCTTGGCACGATTCAGCGCATCGCGAAGGCACTCGAGCACCGCGTGCAGATCCGGCTCGCGGCTGTGAAATCGTGAGCCGCGCCGCGTCTCAATGTGCGCGGCCGTTGGGGGGGGCGCCGTCGATGAAGACGTCCATCTGCTGGCCGACGAAGAGCGGGAGGTCGTCGCGCTCGATGAGGTAGATGATCTGGAGGACGCGCGTGTCGACGCGTTCCGTGCTGTCGCCCGTGAGCGAACGCTTGGGCACGACGAACGGCTCCATGCGCACGAAGCGGAGCGACGTCTTTAGATCCGCGTTGCCGCGCACGTGCCCGGTGGCGGCGGCGCCGGCGCGCACGCGCCACCCTTCGTGCTCGTCCACGTCGACGCGGACATGGAGCGGCTTCGCGCGGCCGAGCAGGAGGAGCGGAGCCGGCATCGCGGCCGCTGGGGCGTACTCGCCGGGGCGCACCTTCACCTGGAGCACCTCCGCGTCCATCGGCGCGCGCACCGTGCTGCGTTCTATTTCGACGCCCACGGCGTCGCGCGAGGAATTCGCCGCCAGGGCCTCCGCGCGCGCCTGCTCGAGCGACGCCGCGGCCGTCTCGACCGCGGAGCGACGGCGCGTCAGCTCCTCGACGGACACCGCGCGCTTGTCGCTGATCTGCTCGAAGAACTCGAGCTGCCGCTCGAGGTCCGCGAGCTGCGCCGCCGCGACCGCCACGCGCGCGCGTGCGACGGCACACGCATCCTCGCGCACCGCCAGCTCCGCGCGGAGATGCCGCGTATCGAGTTCGAAGAGCGGCTCGTTTTCGTTCACCGTGCGCCCCGCCGTTACGTAGACGCGCGCCACGACTCCGCCGAGCGGCGTTCCGATGGAGATGTTCTCGGTGTTCGCTTCGATCAGGCCGACCGCCGCGACGGTATGGCCGTACTCCGAGACCGGCGGCGGGCTCGGAGGGTCGGTTTCGACGCGCGCCGGCTTCGACCGGATGATCGCGAAGGTCGCCCAAGCGGCGGCGAGTATTCCAAGGAACGGCAACACGCTACGCTTCATCATCGGTCCTCCTCGTGGGTCTCGGCGCCGTTTGCCGCAGGCGACAGCGAGGCGCGCGCCTGCTTCGCGACATCGACGATCCGTCCGTCGTCCATGCGCGCGATTCGGTGCGCGTGGTGGAATACGCGGGAATCGTGCGTGACCACGATCACCGCGCGATCCGGATTCACCGCGGTCGAGGCGAGCAACTGGAGCACCGCCTCTCCATTCTCGTGATCGAGCGCGGCGGTGGGCTCGTCGCACACGATGAGGCGCGGCTCGTGGACGAGGGCGCGCGCGATCGCGACCCGCTGCTGTTGGCCGCCGGAGAGCGTGGCGGGACGCGCCGCGGCGCGATTCTCGAGCCCGAGCCGCGCCAACAGGTCCGTCGCGCGCCGCACCGCCTGCCTGCGCGGCACGCCGGCGGCGAGGAGCGGCACGGCGACGTTCTCGGCCGCCGTGAGCGACGGCAGCAGGTTGTACTGCTGGAAGATGAATCCCAGATTCCGGCGCCGAAACCGCACGCGCTCCCCGCCCGACAACTCGTCGGGGCGTAGGCCGAGCACAGCCAATTCCCCGCTCGAGCGATCGAGGAGCCCCGCGATGATCGAGATGAGGGTCGTCTTGCCGCAGCCGCTCGGCCCGACGAGGAACGTGAGCTGGCCGAAGCGGGCGTCGAAGTCGACGCCGCGGAGCGCCTCGGTCTTGGTCTCCCCCGCGCCGAAGGACTTCCGGACGCCCGCGCACGACACCGCGAAATCGTGGCCGTTCGCCGCGCCGATCATCGGAACACCGCCGCCGGCTCGAGCACGAGGACGCGCCGGATGCTGAGGATGCTGGCGACGATCACGACGCCGAGGATCGCCGCGCCGGTCAACGCGACGCACTGCCAGAGGAGCGCGATGCCACGCGTGGCGAGCATGTGACTCGTGATCTCGAAGAAGGTCGCCGCCATCCCGGTTCCGAGCGCGAAGCCCAGGATCCCCGCGCTGAACGCCTGCAAGAGGATCATGCCGATGAGGCGGGGATTCGTGACGCCGATCGCCTTCAGCGCTCCGAATTGCTTCAGGTTCTCGATCGTGAAGAGATAGAAGGTCTGCCCGCCGACGACGGCGCCGACGATCAGGGCCACGGCGATCGTGATCCCGAAATTCACGGGAATGCCGGTGTTGCGGAGGTAGTAGCGCACGCAGTCCCACATGAACTCGCCGGTCGTGCGCGCTTTTAGTCCAGTCGTCGCTTGGATCCGCTCGGTGAGCGCCGCGGGTGTCACCCCCGGCTCCGGGCGCGCGATGACGAAGGAAAGCTGCGTGCGCTCGCGGCCGAGAAAGTCGATCGCCTTGCTGTAGCGCGCGTGCATCACGGGCAGGCTCACGAAAGGCGCAGAGGCATCGGAGATCCCGACGATGGTGACCAGGTGGTCGTTCATCTCCAGGGTACGCCCCAGCTCGAGCGGCTCGCCGGGATAGAGGAGGACGTAGCCCGCCTCGTCGATGATCACCGAGTCGGGTTCGCGCAGGCGCTCCCACGACCCGAGCAGCATTTTCCGGGGCGCGCCGGCGAGCGTGGCGTCGTCGAGGCCGATCAGGAACGACACCGCGAACTTGCCGGAGCGCGTGCGCGCGACGGGGTTGCCCTTGAAGAGCCGCACGGCCCAGAGCACCCCCGGCACTCCGCGGACGCGGGTGAGGTCGGTGTCCTTCAGGGCCTTCGTCTGCTCCCAGTATTCGGTCTTCTGATCCATGACCCAGACCTCGGCGTCCGTGACATCGAGGATCTGGCTGGCGGTACGCTTCAGGATGCTCGCGAAGATCGTGGTCTGGTTCTCGAGCAGGAACGTGCAGAACGCGATCGCGAACACCAGGCCGAAGTACTTGGCGCGATCGCCCGTGAGCATTCGCAGGGCGACGAAGTTCATCGGTCCGCGTCCTCTCGGCGGCGCCGGCGCTCCCGATGAGATGATGATCGAAATCCCATCTGCGCCAAAAAAAACGCCTCATGGCTTCCCGCGAACCGCGCCGGCGTAAAAGTCGCGCGCGCGCGCGAGGATCTTCCTTCGAAGCGCATCATCCGACACCGCGCGCGCGAGGTTCAGCGCCCCCGCCATGCCGGAGAAGAGCACCATCGCCGTGCCCTGGCGCTCGGCTTCCGTCTCTCCCGGCATGAACCGCGCCACCGCGGCGGCATGGCGCTTGACGGCATTGCTCAACGTAACGCGGGTGCTCTTCGGATGGCGCGCCACCTCCGTCACTAGCGCCGCGAGCGGGCACCCTTCCGCAACGTTCGCGCAGTGCGCCGGGCTCAAGTACAAGTCGATGATCGCTTCCAGCTCCTTGCCGCGCGGTGCGGCATTCGCCGTCGCCGTCATCAGCGCTTCGACCTGTGCCATGCTCTCGGCGAGCGCTTCGTCGAACAGCTCTTCCTTTCCTTGGAAGTGGCGATAGAAGCCGCCGTGGGTGAGGTCGAGATCCCGCATGAGATCCGCGATCGGAACGCCCTCGCTGCCCGCGCCGCGAAAGCGGCGCGCTGCCGCGCGAACGATCTTCTTGCGCATGCGATCTTTGTGCTCCGCCGGATAGCGCATGTTGGGATTATAGTCATAATCTTATATCGGGTCAAGCGACCGCTCTGGGTTCCGCGGCGCGCGCAACGTCATGGGGAAAAGCGGGGGAAAGGGCCCGGATGGGCCGGCTCCCGCATCACCGCCCGCCGCGGCCGCGCGAGACCGCCTTATGGACTCCAAGCGCGGCCGTTCAAGACCCGTGCCGCCTCCTGCCGATCTTGCTGGGGACCGCCGGCCGGCAAGAAGGAGCGTGCGATGGAGCGGGAAACCTGCCAGCGCTGCTATCTCGAAGAGAAGATACCGACGCACCAGTTCGTGAAGTTCGATCTCCACGTCCACTACCTCTGCAAGGAGTGTTGGGAGGGCTTTCGCCGCTGGTTTCATTGGGGACAGACGGAGCAGCGCCCGAAGCAGCTCGAGATCTTCTAGACGAGTCTCGCTCCGAAATTATCGGACCCGCCGTAAAGGCGCGGATCGAAACGCCCGATCCTTCGAATATGTCGTATCGTTCACGCGCCGCGAGCGCATCCGGCCTCCTCGCCGCCATCGCCATCGCCGCCATTGTCACTACCTCGGCGCTTGTCGCCGCCGAGTCCGCCGCCGCGCCGGAGGTCGGCGCCGCGAGCGAGACGCGCCACTTCAACACGCGCTCGATCGAGCTGGATCTCGCCCCTGTCGCGGCAGGCGCAGCTCCGGTCCGCGGCGTGCAGCTCTGGTACTCCACCGACGGCGGCCAGACGTGGCAGGCGATCGAGCAAGTCTTCGACGCGACGGCCGCAATTTCGTTCGAGGCCCCGCACGATGGCCGCTTCGGCTTTCGCGCGGTCGCCGTAGACGGCGCCGGCATGCGGCAGACGCCTCCGCAACCCGGCGATGCGCCGGACTACTCTTGCGTGATCGACACGCGCGCCCCAGCGATCGCGGTGCACGCGCCGCTCCCCGGCGCGCAGATCTACGCCGGCACGGCGATCGTCCTACACTGGGAAGCCGACGACGAGCATCTCGGCGACCGCCCCGTCGCGATCGAGTATCGGCGCTCGGCGGAAGAGCCGTGGAGCAAGATCGATCTCGCGGAATGCACTGCGCCGCACGGGCGCGTCCAATGGTTCTCGCCGTTCGTGGAAGGCGCGATCGAAGTGCGCTTCGAGGCGCGCGACCTCGCCGGCAACGCGGCGGAGTGGGTCCTCGATGCGCCGATCGCCGTTACTCCCTTCGCGGACTTCCGCGGCTCGCGCGGGATGGCGGCGGAGCCTTGCTCGTCCTTCCGCAAGTTCCCGCTCTTCTATCGCGTCCAGAGCTACTCTCCGATCGAGATTGGCGTGGTCGAGATCTGGTTTCAAAAGGAGCTGGGGGAATGGGAGGTCACCGAGGACCCCGACCAGCGCTCGCCCTTCATCTTCGAAGCCGAGCGCGACGGCGTGTATTGCTTCTACCTTCGCGCCGTGGACCGTAACGGCAAGGGCGATCGCCCCGAGCCCGGCCCCGATACGCCGTTCGACGCCCGCGTGCTCGTCGATACGCACTCCCCGGATGGCGAACTGGTCGTGGGGAACGGCGCGCCGGAGTTGTTCCATCGCGCGGGGGAGCCGATTCCGATCTCGTGGATCATCACGGAGGAGCACCTCGCTCCCGGCGGCTGCCGCCTCGAAGTGTCGATCGATGATGGCGCGACGTGGCTCCTCTTGCAGGATGGCCTCCCTTCCCGGGACGGGCGTGGAGTCTTCACCTGGCGCCCGCCGCTCATTGAAGTGGAGAGGCTTCTCTTCCGCCTCACGGCGCGCGACCTCGCCGCCAACGCGACGGCGATCACGTCGCGCACGCGCTTCGTCCTCTTGAATCCCGCCGCCGAGGCGAAGTCGACTTCCGCGGAGCTGCACGCCCGCGCCCTCGCGCTCGCCGGCCGCGGCGACTCCGAGTCGCTCGCGCTCGCCATCGAAAAGCTGGACGTCGCCATCCAATACGACGAGCGGAACGCCGCGGCTTGGCACGATCGCGGCGTGCTGTACACGATGCTCGGCGACCACGCCCTCGCGCTCGCGGACTACCTCGAAGCGGCGCGGCGCACTCCCGGCGACCTGGGATTCAAGATGAGCACGGTACAGGGGCACCTGAACCTGCACCGCTCCGAGGCGAACCATCCGCGCGAGCACTTCGATGCCGCGCGCGACCTCTTCGCGTCCGTGTCGCGCCGCGACATCTACGCGAGCGAGGACTACCGCACGCTGCTCGCGACCTACCGCGCCCTCGAATCCGAGCTGAAAGAGGAGTAGCGCCCCTCCGGCGTCCCCGCCTGTTTGCACGACTCGCTCCAAAATCCCCTTGTCCTCTGGCCCCGGCCGGCGGAAACTTCGCGCTGCGCCCGCGCCGCGGCGCTCGCATGCGAACGAGACTCATGTCGCGCTTTCACTCCGCTCTCCTCCGCGGCGTCGCTCCCCGCTCCGGGAATACTCCATCGCACATCGCGCTTGCTCAGGCCCTTCTGGCCGCCGCTGCGCTCTTCGCCGCCGCCGCAACCGGCTGCCGCAGCGCGCCGCTCGAAGACACCGAGCCGCCGGCTGCCGCAGCAGCAACGACCGCGGCACCGCACGATGCCGCCGCACCCGGTGCCGCACTGCCGGCGCTCGCGAGGGAGCCCCTCTTCGAGGAGATCGGGGTTCCCTCCCCCGCCGTCGCCGAGGCGCGGCTGGAGCGTGCCGAGGAGTTGGAGGCGGCCGCGGCCGCGAGCGCGGCGGTCGAGGTGAAATGGGGCGCCGGCCGCGATCCCGGCGCGGAGCGCGCCGCCGCCGCGAGATCCGGAGCGACGACAACGGGAAGCGCGGCGGCGGTCGTGCCCGCGGCGCCCGCGAACGAATCCGGCGCGCGCGCGCGCGCGGGAGGCGAACTGGAGCGCCGCATGGAGGAATTGCTCCGCGAGCTTGCCGCCTTCGAAGGCAAGGCGGACGCCGATCTCGCCCAGGCGGAACGCTTCCAGAAGCAGCGGATTCAGATGCAGCTCATCGCGCTTCACTTTCTGCTGCCGCGCGCCGCGCAATCGGTCTATCTCCAGCCCCTCCTACGCTCGCTGGAAGGCGCCGGCGGCTCCGGCGCGAAGGCGCATCTCCTGATGGTGGCGAGCTTCTATCACGATCTCGACCTCGCGGAGCTGCGCGACGCCGCGCTCGCGCGGCTCGACGGGGGCGCGCCGCCGGCGGTTCCGGCTCCGGCGAGCACGGGCTCGCTCGCGCTCCGCTCCCTGCAAGTCTGCAAGCGGATCGGCGGCTTTCGCGACTTCGACCCGGCGCCGCGCGGCGCGGTGCGGGCCGGCGACAAGTTCAAGCTCTACGGCGAGCTTGCGAACTTGCAGCCCCGCATCGAGCGCGATGTCTACGAGTTCCGCGTCGAGGCGACCGCGCGCGTGTATCGCGATGGCGGCGCGGAGGTTCGGCGCCTCGCGCTCAGCAGGCCGGGGGGCGACCTCCTCGCGCGCGACAGCGCGCAGTCGGAGCATTACCTCTGCTACGAGTTCACGGTTCCAGTTGGGTTGGACCCGGGCGCATACCGCCTCGCCGTCGAAGTCGGCGACCTCCACGGGAAGCAGACGGCGACCGCGGAGATTCCGCTCGAGATTCGCGCGCGGTGAACGCGAGGGCGCGGCCGCGGCCGGAACGGATCCGAATCGTCGCGGGGCATCTGCGCGGGCGCATGCTCGAGGTGCCGCCGGGGACTACGGTGCGGCCGATGCGCGAGCGGATCCGCGAGGCGCTTTTCGCGATGCTCGGGGATCGCGTCCGCGGCGCGCGCGTGCTCGACCTCTTCGCGGGTTCCGGCGCGCTCGCGTGCGAAGCCATGTCGCGCGGAGCGGTGCGCGCGCTCGTCGTCGAGAAGAATCCCGCCGTGCTCGCAATCTTGCGCAGGAACATCGCAGAGCTTGGGCTCGAGCCCGTGGCGGAGGTTCGCTCCGCGGACGCGTACGAACTGAAACTGCCGGTTGCCGCAGTTTTCGACTTGATCCTGCTCGACCCGCCCTTCGCGGACTACGCGGATCCCGCGCGCGATCCTTGCGCTCTCGCGGCGCGCCTCGCCGCCGGCGCCGCGCTCGCCGCGGGCGGCCTCCTCGCTTTCGAGCATCCCGCGGAATTCGCGCCCCCCGCGCCCCCCGCGCCGTGCCTCAGCGCCGCCGCGCGCACCTACGGCTCGACGGCGCTCGCGGTCTGGGAGAAACCCGCCGCCGCCCGAGAGGATGGTGGCGAGCGTGGTGAGCGGACTACTTGAGGCGCGCGGTGAGGTCCGCGCGGTAGGTGTGCGCGAGTTCTCTCGCGCGGAGCAAGTAGCGCAGGAAACCGAGGCGCCGCGGCACGCGATGGCGGCGGCGGTCCGCCCAATCGGGCGTGAACACCGTGCGCAGATAGAGCGCGAGCGTGCGAAGCTTCTCGCGGAGCCCGGCGTTCTTGCCTGCATCAGCTTCCGCTTCCGCGCGCGCGGCGTGCAGGTAGGCGCGCCACTCGCCGAAGCCGGGAAAGTCGGCGTCATCCCGGAAGAGGCGCCCGCGCGTGTGCGCCGCGTTCGCCGCCACCCACTCGTCCCGCTCCGCGGCTGCCGCGAGCGCGGGAGGAAATTCGGCGCCGAGCAAGTGCGTGGCGAGATAGATGCCTTCGAGCACGGCTTGGCGCCGCCCCACGCTCTCCGCGAGCGCGAGCGCCGCGGGCCAATCGAGCGCGGGATACGCCGCGGGAAAGCGCGCGATGTCCAGCACCCATTTCAGGCGCCCCCAGCGATGCTTCTCGCCGCCGTGGGCGCAAGCGACGATGAACATCGCCGCGGGCGAAGGCGCGAGGACCGTGCTGCCGGCAAACTCGACGCGCGTCGCATTCTTCCACAAGAATTCCGCATCGAGGCCGCGGCGGTTCTCTTCATCGAAGAGGTCCCAGTGCAATTCGAGGTGGACCCCGAGGCGCGGGTGGTCGAGGTTGCACTCGCAATCCAGCGCGAGCAGGTCCCGCTCCGCTTGCGATGGCGGCTGCGGCTCCGGCACGTAGCCGCGCTCGTGGAGTAGGCCGCGCGCGCGCTCGAGGTCCGCGCGCCGCACGAGGACGTCGAGGTCCCACGAGTGGCGCGCGGCGGCGGCGCCATAGAGCGCGGCGGCGAGGACGGGCCCCTTGTAAGCGAGCACGGGGATCGAGTTCTGCTCGAGGAGGGCGACGACCTCGAGCAGCTCGCGCGTCAATCGCAAAGAGTGGATGCACTCGGCGCGCGCCGCGGCGCGAATCGCCGGCAAGAGCCCCGCGGGAGCGATTTCGGAAGGGTCGCAGGGGAGAGATTCCAGCGCGCGCGCGACCTGCGACTCGACGCGGTGGCGCATGGCGAGCGCGTGCAGGCGAGTCGCGTCGAGCGCGCGCACGTCGAGCGCGCGCAAGCGCTCGATGCGGCCGGCGGCCGACCCAACGGAAACGATTGCCAATAGCCACTTCGCATCCGCGCGAAGTCCCGGCGCGGCGAAATTCATCGGTTGCAACGATTCTGGCGCTGTGTTTCGACTCTCGTCGATGGGAGTGTCGAGTCTTTGCACTTAGATTGGGAACGAGCGCGGAAAGAAGTTGCTAGCTGCCCGTGACGGCCCAGGGCCCATCGCCGTCCCAAGGATTGTAGCCGGTGTTCGTGCCGCCGAGGAATTCGCCCCAAGGGCCACCGACCCAACCGGTGAGCTTCTCTATGCTCCCGTGGACGATCAGCTCCGGAGCAAGGTAGGGGCGGCGCGGGCATTGGGAATTCGCACGGCTCGTGAAGGCGGTGGTCATGATGGAGTCGATTCCTCGTCGTTTGCGGCGTAGTGATTGCGCCGAGTGGGGTGCGCACGGCCGTTTGCGAAGCCGCGCACGCACTCCGGGCGTCCGGGTCGAAGAAGGATACCGGCCGGGTGGCTCTCTGGCTACCCGCCGGCTGTGGAACTGCTGAGGTAGATCCTCGGAAATGAGCCGCAGCACGGGAGTTGTCGCGACGCGGAAGTCCGCGACTTCGACTCGGCGCGAGGGTGGTGCGTCGAACGGTAGAGTCAGCTCCCCGTGCCGCCCAAGGGGTCATCTCCCAACGGGTCGAGGCCGTTCGTGCCGCCGAAGAATTCGCCCCAAGTGCCGCCGATCCAACCGGTGAGTTTTTCCATGCTCCCGTGGACGACCAACTCCGGAGTGCGGTAAGGGCGGCGCTTGTTCTGGGAGGCCGGTAGGTTCGTGAAGTCGGAGGTCATGAGGCAGGCTCCCTTCGGTGTCGTTCGCGGCGTAGTGGCGGCGCCATGCGTCTGCGCGGAACCTAGCAAAGGGCTCGCCCAACTTGCGCGCCGGAATCTCGGTTGCCGGAGCCGGGCTTGGCGGCGCGGTGACTACCCGACGGCAGTGGAAGCGCTCGCACGCTCTTCGGACACGAGCCAGAGGCCCAGCGTCGTCGCAACCCAGAGGTCCATGACGTCGTCCGCGCGGCGCCCCCCTGCTGCGGTTCGGTGCATCGCCGCTTGGAGCCGCCCCAAATCGAGGAATTGGCGGAGCCTCGGCGCCGAAACCTCGAGGGTCTCCTCGATCAGGCCGCGGTCGCGAACCAGAAAGCTCTCTTCGAAGTTCCTTCCCCAGTGCGCCTTGCGCAAGCGCAAGCGGACCCGTTCTGGCACCATGCCCGCCATGGCGAGCCGCTGCACGCGCCGGTCCCATCCATCCTGGAGGCGGAGCGCGGGCGGTAGCGCGAGGCAGTATTCGATCAAGCGCCGGTCGTAATACGGATGCCGCGCCTCGATCCCGAGCGGCGCCGAGAGCAGGTGATTCACTTCGAGGTAGAACGGGATGAGGCCGCTCGCGAGCTGGCGATGATGAGCGGCGCGCAAGGTCGGCGGCGCGGCGCCGAGCGCGGCGATCGCATCCTCGCGCTTCGCGCGCCACTCCACGCGCTCCGCGCAGTCGCGGTCGAGGAGCGGAGGCGGCGTCCCCGGCGCGCCCGCGCCGAAAGCGCCATAGCGCTCGCCGGCGAAGCGCGTCAGGGAGGGCAGCACGCCGAAGCGCCAGAGGAAAGGGAGCGTCGCGGTGCCGAGCCGCCTTGCGAGGCTTCGCGTCTCGCGAAGCCACGCGAGCCAGCGCGCGCCGCGGAACAATTCCGCCAGGTACTCGAATCCGTGGCTCACGGTCGTGTCGCCGTCCACGCCGTCGAGGAGCGCCGTCACTCCCGCCTCGTGCGCCGCGCGCGCGAGGCTCCAATACACGAAGAGATTCGGCGCGTGATACGGCTGGCGCAGGTGGCGGAGCATCTCGCGGGAAGCGCCGAGCGGACTCAGCAGATCGGCGCGCACGATCGTGGGCGCCGCGCGCACTTCGGCGAGCAGAAGATCGAGGTCGCGCGTCTCGTCGGCGCGCGATTGCGATGGAAACACGGCGCTGAAGGTCGCGAGCGGCGCCGCGCTCGGAGAGAACCCCTGGGCCGCGCAGAGTATCGATGCGGAATCGAGCCCGCCGCTCAAGAGCAGCGCGGGGTGCGCCGCCCGCCGCAAGCGCGCCCCCACCGCGTCGCAGAAGAGCGCGCGAAAGCGCTCGGCGGCTTCTTCGTCGGAGGCGGGCACGATCTCGCGCGCGGGATCCAGCGCCCAGTAGCGGCGCGTGCGGGCGGCCGCCGGCTGGACGGCGAGCGCGTGCGCGGGCGGCAGGCGGCGGATCGCGCGATAGAAGGTCGCTTCTCGGTCGTCGAAGTAGACGGCGACGTAGTCCGCGATGCGAAGCTCGTCGGGCTCGCGCGGGATCCAAGGAAGCGCGAGGAGCGCTCCCAACTCCGTCGCGAACGCGAAGCGCGCCGGCGTGAGATGGTAGTACACGGGGATGACGCCGATCGCATCGCGCGCGAGAAAGAGGCGCCGCTCGCTCGCATCGAACGCGGCGAGCGCGAAGTCGCCGAGGAGGAATTCCGGGGTCCGTTCCCCCCACTTTGCGAACGCGGCGCCCGCGAACGCCGCGTCATTCGCCGGGCCGGCGACCGGCGGCGCGCCCTCACCGAGACTCCTCTGCAAACCCGCGAGATCGTCGAGGCGGCCGGAGAAGAAGATGACGCCGGGCTCGGGGGCGCGCTCCCCGCCGCACAGGAACGCATCGGTGCCGCGAAACGCCGGCGCTTCGCGCCGCGCGCCGCGCGCGATCGCCGCGAGCAGGCGCTCTTCATCCGCGGGATCGAGTGGGGGGCCGCCGCGGCGGACGATGCCTGCGATCCCGATCAAGGGCGCCGACTTTCGGAGCGATTTCTGCGAGCCAATTTCAATACCTGGCCTGGCTTCGGTCGGCTGCGAGGCACGCGCGCTGCGTCGAACCTCATCGCCGTATTTCTCCATTAATACGACTCTTCGGCTCTCCTTGCGCGCGCGCCTCTCGCTCGACCTCTGGCCCACGGCCAGGTTTTGAAATGGGCTCTAGGATCACTTGGGGGGCGAGATCGAGATGAGCCGCTTCTCTACGAGGCGGCCGAGCAGCGTCTCCACGTCGCGCGCGCATTGCTCGGGCTCCACGTCGTACTCTGCCACGATGGCATCGATGAGCGCCTGCACCGTGCGCGGCTCCTCCACGAGGCTCCAGATGCGCGCGCCGACTTCGTTGAGCCCGTAGTAGATCCCGCTCTCGAGGTGCAGGATCACGGCCTCGGCGCCGAGACTCGCGGCGATCTGCTCGCGCAGCTTCGTCACGACGCTGTTTCGCGAAAGGCTTTCACTCATGGCGTGCGTGTTTCGCTCCCGTCTCGATGCGAGGCGTGAAGTGCGGCCAGGCGCTCTGCGACGATAATCTATCACGGCGGGGGGAACGCGTCAGGCGGGACGCCCAGCGGCGAAGGCGCGCGCGATGGCGGCGGCGAAGCGGCCGCCGAAGGCGGGGTCGGCGAGGCCGAGGCGCGGGCGCGTGAGGCGGACGATCGGCGCGCTCGCGGCGACCGCGGCGGCGTGGCGGAGGTGCAGCTCGCGATCGAGCGCCTGGAAGAGACCGCTTCCGAAGCGGGCGCCGTACCAGTTGCGCATGACCTCGGCGAAACCCTGTTGCGGCGGCACCGCTTCGTACGCGAGCTGCTCCCCGACGTCGAGGATGCAGATCCCGCCGAGCGGGAGCGGTTGCGCGCAGAAGTGACTCGCGGTGCGGAGCGCGCGCTTGTCGTACGCCGGATTCATCGGCGCGAGTTCCTCCTCCGCATAGCCGAGCGCCTCGTAGGCATCGCGCCAGAGCTTGCACTGCGGATAGCCCGGCAGGACCTGCACGCCCGCGGGGCTCGGAGCGAGCGCCGTCACATCGTCCGCCACGAGCGCGTAGCCGTTCCGGCAGAGGAGCGCCGCGGCGGTCGACTTGCCTGCCCCCGACGCTCCCGCGAGGACGATCGCGCCGGTTCCGCGCGGAGCCGCGACGGCGCTCGCGTGGAGGAGGAAAAGGCCGCGCTGATGGAGCGCGAGCGCGAGCACGGGGCCGAGGAGCGAGAGGCGGATGACCTCCGCGGCGACGCCGGGGAGCGGATCCACGATGATCTCCGCGCCTGCGCGGGCGAGGAATGCTCCGGCGCCCTTGTAAGCGTGGCACGCATCGCCGCCGCGGATCCAGAAGCGGCTCCCCGCCGCGGCCGGCGCCGCGTCGCTCGCATCGACGGTGCCGAGGCGGATCGTGAGATCCGCGACGCTCCCGGCGCCGGCGGGGGCGCGCGGCAACTCCGGCAGATCGATCTCGGAAGCGATCGTGATGCCGTAGGCGCGATAGTGCGTTGCCCCGCCGTTGGAGCGGTGCCCTTCGTTGTTCGGCGTGGCGATTCCTCCATCGTCATGCATCTTCATGCTGCCACGGCGCGCCCCCACAGTGAACGCGCTCGACCTCGAGCTAGTGCCCCTTGCCGCCGGGCTTCGCGCCGCCAGGGGCCGTGCCCGTGGATGCAGGCGGCGCTTGCGGCGGCGGCGCGGCCGGCGGCGGTCCCGCATGCGGCGGTGCGGCGCCCGTGCCGGCGCCGGCGCCGGCGCTCGGCCCGGCGCCCGGGCCCGCGCCCTCTCCTTCCACCATCTTCCCGAGGAATTCCGGCATCTGCACGCCGCCTATGTCCTTCATGAGATTCATCATGGGCGGCAGCATGGAGCCCATGCGCTTCACGAATCCAGCGGCGCCGCCGTTCTCCGCGCCGCCGTCCCACACGACGATCTTGTCGAACTTGACGTTCGAGATCGCGGAGGCGGCGGTTTCCGCGAGGTGGTCGAGGTGCTCGAGCATCATCAACTGAAAGGCGTTCTGCGCGCCGCCGCAGCTCGCCACCAGCTCGCGCAGGCCCTCCGCCTTCCGGCGCAGGATTTCGAACTGGCCGCGCGCCTGAGCCTCGAGATTGACGAAGGTCGCCTGCGCTTGCGCTTCCGCCTCGATGCGCCGCGCGTCCGCCTGCCCTTGCGCGTGGATGCGGCGCGCATCCGCCTCCGCCTCGGCGTCGACGGTGATCTTCGCTTTGATCGCGCGCGCGGCGGCCTCGAGCTGCGCCCGCTGCTCCGCCTCGATCTTCGTGGACTCGGCGAGCGCCTGGCGCGCCTGCGCCTTGTACTGCGCTTCGAGGACCGCGGCCTCGGCTTCGCGCTTCCGCACCTCGGAGACCTGGTACGCTTCCGCTTCCTTGATGCGGAGCTGCGCGTTCGCGTTCGCGATGACGGCCTTCGCTTCGTTCTCGCCGGAGACGGCCGAGGCATTCGCGTTCGCGACCGCGACCCTCATCTCCCGCTCCGCCACCTTGATCTGCGAATCGCGCTCGAAGGCGGCCTGCTGCTCGCCGACCGCGCGCTCTTTCGCGAGGCGGGCGACCTCGACCGCCTGCTCGCGCTGCGCGGTCGTCGTCCCGACTTGCAGGTCACGCTCGGCCTGCGCGACGCTGATGTCCTGGTCGCGCTTCGCGGCGGCGACGCCGATCGCGCCGCGCTTCTCTTGCAGCGCGACGTCGATCGCGGCGGATTGCACCGCCTCGGACGCAGCCTTGCGCCCGATCGCCTCGATGTATCCCGACTCATCCGTGATGTCCGTGATGTTCACGTTGATGAGCACGAGACCGATCTTGTTCAGCTCCGGCTCGAGCGACGATTGGACCTTGCTCAGGAATTTGTCGCGGTCGCGGTTGATGTCCTCGATCCCCATCGACGCGATCACTTGCCGGAGCTGCCCGAAGATGATGTCGCGGCCCTGCTGGGAAATCTCCGTGGGGGAGAGCCCCTGCAAGCGCTGCGCGGCGCTCTGCATCAGTTCATCCGTCGTGCCGACCGCCACGGTGAAGACGCTCGGTACGTTGATGCGGATGTTCTCGGCGGAGAGCGCGCCGCTCAGCGGGATCTCGATCTGCAGGGGGTCGAGGCTGAGATAGGAATAGTTCTGGATCAGCGGCCAGACGAACGCGCCGCCGCCGTGGAGACAGCGCGCCGAGGTGCCGGCGCGGACCTTGCCGTAGATCACGAGCACGCGGTTCGGCGGGCAGCGCTTGTAGCGTTTCGCGAGGAAGAACAGGAACAAGGCGCCAAAAAGAACGAGCGCGATGACCATGGCGCCAAGCGCCTGTGAGTTCATTTGGGCCAGGAAAAAACCGACAGCTTCCATCTCTCACTCCTTCAGGCGCGATGCCGCCCTCGCGGCGATGCGCACTCGAACCCGAAAGCGAATTGTCCAGGAAAGGATGCGGAGCCTACACGGCGGCGACTTCGACGACGTCGGCGCCATGTTGGCCCACGACGCGAATCGGAACGCCGGTCTTCAATTCTGTCCCTTGTGTGATCGCTTTGATTTGCATGGTGCGCTGCTGCACCACGACCGTGACTTGTCCCATCCCCGCGCGATAGGCCGGGATCGTGAGATAGACGATCCCCTGCTGGCCTACGGCGTTCTTCAGCTCCACGTTCCCCTGCGATTGCAGCTTCATGAAGCTCTTCATGAGGTAGGCGACGCCGAGGAACGCGAGCAATCCGGCGGCGGAGGCGACCGCGAGCTTCACCCACGTGGCAGACGCCCAGGCGGCATTCTCGACCGCGAGGCCGGTGAGTCCGAAGAACGCGAGGAACGCGACCACGGTCTTCAGCGAGAGGTAGCCGAAGAAGGCGTCGCCGCCGGCGGCATCGTCCACGGAGAACGCCGTGTCGCTCGGGTCATCGACGTTGTCGAGGCCGATGACCATCATCACGACTTGCACGACGAGCAGCACCATGCCGATCGCGGCGCAGGCGAGGAACATGTTGTGTAGGGTGATTACGTCGCTCAGGAGCCCCCCTTCCCGACGCTCACTGCGAATCGATGCGCCGAATCGACTTGCCCGGGCAAGTTTCCTGCCAATTCGAGCAGCGCGGAGCGCCGAATGGCCGCATGAGTCATAATTACAGGCGCCGTTTTAGCTAAAGCAGGTCGGAAAGGCAATTCGGCCCCCGGAGCGAGGCTTCGCCGCGCGCAAAGCACTCCGCGCCTGGCGCTTGACGCCACGCGAAGCGCCAGCGGCGGCATTTCGCCGAGCGTTCTTCCCCGAAATGTCGAAGGAACTCCTCCGAAGATGCGCGACTCCCCACGGTAGACATGAGCGCTTCGGCGCGCGTACGGTCTACGGGCGCGCGCATCCTACCGCGCGGATGAAGCTCGAGAGGCGGCGGCGAAGCGCGTTGTAGCGAGAGTGAGCGCCGTCGCCGAGTTCCGCGGCGAGAAGCTCGTAGAGTCGCAGCTCCGTCGGCCCCCAGGGACTCTCTGGAACTTGGAAGCCAAGGGAGCGAAGCCGCGTGCGCGCCATCGCGACCAAGTACACGGGCACCGACTCGATGCCGCGCTCGAGGTCTTTGATGCCTTGCGCAACGAGATCGCCGCCGGGGTACGCGGCAAGATCGGGCACTTCGCTCATTCGTGAATTAGAGCACGTTTCAAAATGAAGGGTGGAGCTGCCTGAAACACACAAGGGCGCAAGCCAATGTGAGAAATGCCTCATGCACATGAGGAAGCCTATCGTAGC
>JAKEFC010000205.1 GCA_022616235.1 Planctomycetota bacterium | reverse complement strand
GGGGAAACGCGGAATCCCAGCGCGATCCGAGACATCTTCGAAGCGCATGCCGCCGAGGTTTCTGTAGAGCTTGCAGGGGAAGCCCGGCTCGCCGTTTCGAAATCGATCGATCGTCGAGCCGGCGGTGAAGAAGAGATCGAGCAGGCCGTCGCCGTCGATATCCAGGAGCGCGGCTCCCGTGGACTTCATCTCGACGATAAAGGCCTGCTCCGCCGTGCCGGATTGCTGTACCCAATCGATCCCCGCCCGCGCGGAGACGTCGGCGAATTCGAATCCTGCGGCAGTGGAGGCAGGCGCCGCTTGGGATTCGGTGGACGGTGAGGAACTGGCCGGCTTCGCGGCGGAAGGCTCGTTCTCCCGTGCGCCGCACCCAAAGACGATGAGCGACGCGACTGTCGCGGCGGCGAATACGCGCGCTTGCGCGCCGCGGCGGCGGACTGCGCGGACGGTGGAATCGAGTCGGGAGCGCGGCGGCAATCGCAGTCCTTTGCAAGGGGCAACCCGGCACAGAGAATCCGCGGCCACAAGGCGGCCGGCAAGGGCTTCTGGTATCATCATGCTCCTTTTCTCGTTCGGCCGTGGACGCGATCGTGCAAGGGCTCCCGTTTTGCCGCCCCAGAGTCGAAGTCGAATCTCGAGCATTGCCGTCGCCATAGCGGCCGCCATCGCGCTCGCGCCGGTGCCGCCGCTCGGCGCCCAGCTCCTGGAAGTGAAGGCGCCGGCGGAGAATCCGCTCACCGACGAGAAAGCGCTCCTCGGTAAGTTTCTCTTTTGGGAGGAGCAGCTCAGCGCGGACGACACGGTCGCGTGCGGAAGCTGTCACCGCCCCGCCGGCGGGGGAGCGGACCCGCGCGCTCTAGGACCGTTCAGCATCCACCCGGGGAGCGATGGGCAGTTCGGCACCGAGGATGACGTGCGCGGCTCCGTGGGGGCGGTACGGTCGAGCTGCGATGACGACGAAGTCGATCCGGACCCCTTCGCGCCGCTCCCGCAGGTCACGCGCCGGCGCGCGCCGAGCGTGATCGGCGCGGCGCTCGCGCCGGAGCTTTTCTGGGATGGGCGCGCGGGCGGCGAGTTCATCGATCCTGTCGGCAAAGACCTTCTCATCGCCGCCGGCGGCGCGCTCGAGAACCAGGCGCTCGAGCCGATCCTCTCGCCCGTCGAGATGGGGTGCGAAGGGCGCACCTGGGAGCAGGTCACGGACAAGCTCGCCGCGGCGTCCCCGCTGCTCCTTGCGACGTCGATCCCGGAAGACATGGCGGCGGCCCTCGAATCGGATCCTACCTATCCCGACCTCTTCGAGCTTGCGTTCGGTACGCCGGAGATCACGCCGGCGCGGATCGCGTTCGCGATCGCCAGCTACGAGCGCACGTTGATCCCCGACCAGACGCCGTTCGACCTCTACCTCGCGGGGGACGGGAGCGCGCTCACGGAAGCGCAGAACCAAGGTCTCGGTCTCTTCAACTCGAGTTGCGGCACGTGCCACGTGAGCTTCGAGACCACGGATCACGCGTTTCACAACATCGGCGTGCGCCCCGGCGCGGAGGATCTCGGGCGCGAGGAAGTCACCGGCGAGATCGGGGATCGCGGCAAGATGAAGACCCCGGGGCTCCGCAACGTGAAGCTGCGCGCACCCTATTTCCATACCGGCGGCAAGACCACCCTCGACGACGTGCTCGCCTTCTACAATGCGGGGGGAGACTTCGACGACAATCTCGACATGCTCGTATTCCCGTTCGGCTTCTCCGATGAAGACCTCGCGGACATCAAGGATTTCCTGGAGAACGCCCTCACGGATCCGCGCGTGGAAGCGGAGGAGCCGCCCTTCGACCACCCGGGGCTTCGTCCGTTCTTCCGCCGCGGCGACAGCGACCGGGACGGCGAAGTCGCGATCGCGGACGTGCTCCACGTGCTCGGCGCGATCTTCCTCGCGGACGGGGAACTGCTCTGTGCGGACGCCGCCGACGCCAACGATGATGGCGCCTTGGGCATCGTGGACCCGATCTACGTACTCAACTTTCTCTATCTCGCCGGCCCGCTCCCCGCCGCACCGACCCCGCTCTCCTTCGGCCCGGACCCGACTTTCGACGCGCTCGACTGCGCTTTCTGAGCCGCGGGCGCTGCCGGCCTCCGCGCCTGGCTCACACGCGGTCGAACGGCGTCAGATCTCCTTCCGGTCGCAGCGCCCCGCAGTAGAGGCAGTGGTAGTGCTTGCGGTGATAGGTGTTGCCGCATTGCTGGCACTTCGTCGGTTCGTAGCGAAGCCGATTGTCGGTCTTGCCGTCGAGCTGATCCAGGTCGTCGATTCGGTGCTGCAGGTCCGCGAGCGTCATGCCCTTTTCGGCCTCGATGAACGACCACATCGCGCGGCAGATCAGGGAAAGGAATTCGATGCGCCGCTCGTAGGAGCGGAGCTGCTCTTCCACGTTGCGGCTGCGAGCGGACGCTTCCGCGGCGAGTCTTCCGGCTGCCAGCGTAGCCCCGGTCCTCTCCGCGTTTGCCGCCATTGCATACCAAGATGTCATGACACCTCCTTCGTTTGCGTGCGGGAGCGCTTTCCAGCCTTGGGCAGCGTACTCCGCTGGCGGCGCGCCGTGAAGCCGCGCACGCGCCTTTGAGGTGCGTGTGGCGTTCCTGTAGGCTGCTTCGACAACATGCACGTCCGGAGTGGTTACGCGCTGGATCGCGGAGACTTCGGGCCGGACGCGATAGTCTCGTGGTGTCGCCGGCTATGCGAGTTCGATGCCGGCGCGAGGGGCTAGAGGATCGTCTCGCTTCCGCCTGTGACGATTCTAGGCGCCAATCTAGCGCCGCTTGTCGGATTCAGAAACGATCCGCGAAGGAGTGGCTGGTGCCGGAGGATCCGAGAATTCTGGCGGGGAATCGGGAAGTGCTCGCACGGCACGCGACGGCGCTGGCGGCGATCGATGCCGCGGCGCCCTACGGGGAGGAGTTTCTATCGAGCGCGCGCGGCGGCGATCCGGTGATCGCGCTCCCGGATGCGGGCGGCGCGCCGCGGCCGCTGCACTCGCGTTACGAGCCTCGGCGCGAAGCGGAGAGCCAACTTCCGCGGGAGACGCACCCGCTCGCCACTTACGTTCTCTTCGGCGGCGGGCTCGGCTACCTGCCGCTCGCGCTCCTGCCGCACTTGACGCGAGAGAACCGCCTGCTCTGGGTCGAGCGCGACGCGCGCCTCCTGCGCACCGCCATCGGGCGCGTCGACCTTCGGGCGGTGCTCGCGCATCCGGGCGTGACGCTGTTCGTCGCGACGCCTGCGCGCGCACTCTACGAGCATCTGCTCTCCCAAGTCATCGAAGCGCTCGGCGCGCCGGTTCTTCTGGTCGCGCACCCGCCGTCGCTCGCGTTGCACGAAGACTACTACGACGAGCAGCGGCGCGCCGTCGCGGAATTCAGCCAGCACGGCAGCGTGCAGCTTCGCACTGCGCTCGCTCTGTCGCGGCGTACCGCCATGAACCAAGCGTCGAATCTCCGCGCCTATCTCGAGAGCCCGGGATTGGAGCCGCTTCGCGGCGCGCTCGCGGGCAAGCCGGCGCTGATCGTGGCGGCAGGTCCGTCGCTTCGAAAAAACATCGACGCCGTCGCCGCGGCCGCGGGGCACATGACGATCATCTCCGTGAGCACAACCCTGAAGCTGCTCCTGGCGCGCGGCATCGCCCCCGACTTCACCACGCTCATCGACTACCACCGAGTCTCGGCGCGCTACTTCGAGGGGATCGACCCGCGTCACGCCCCACCCATGGTCGCGGAGATGAAGGCGGCGCCGGAAGCGATCGCGGCCTACCCCGGGCTGCAGCTCTTCGTGCGCGACCCCTTCTTTCAGGAGTTGTTTGCCGGCGTAGCGACGGAACGGCCGGCGCTACCGCCGTCGGCGACGGTCTCCCACGCGGCGTTCCATTTGGCCGCGTTCCTGGGCGCGGACCCGATCGTCTTCGTCGGGCTCGACTTGGCGTACCCGGGTGGGCTGATCCACGTTCCCGGCACCGCTTGCCACCTCCCCGTATACGGGCAGACGAGCCGCTTCTACACCTTCGAGTCGCGCGAGGCCGAGTACTACCTCTCGCTGCGCGGAAGGCTGATGAAAGTGCCCGCGGTCGGAGGAGGCGACGTGCCGACGGAGGACGTGTTTTTCAGCTACTTGAAGGAGTTCGAAGCGCACTTCGCGAGGTTTCCCGGGCGCGTGATCGACGCGACGGAAGGGGGCGCGCGCATCGCGGGCACGCACGTGGAGCCGTTTGCGAGCGTGCTCGCGCGCTACCGCGAGGCGCGCGCGCCGGATCTCGCGCGGCGCGTGCGCGAGGCGTGCGCGGGAGTCGACGTCGAGGCGCGGCGGCGCGCCGGGCTCGCGCGCATCGCGGAGGTCGAGGAGGAGTTGAGCGCCGTCTCCGAGATCTACGGTAAGCTGCGGGCGCGCCTCGATGCGGCGGTGGCGGCGCTCGAGCGCGGCACGGCGATCGATGCGGAGG
>JAKEFC010000024.1 GCA_022616235.1 Planctomycetota bacterium | reverse complement strand
GGAGAAACTGCGACTTCGACCGGAGGCGACCTGGTGAGGTCGTTGAGGATCGAAGTCGCGGTTTCGACGCAGCAAGGCAGCCACATCGGCGCTTGCAGTAGGAGGATCATGAATAATTCGGGCTAACAGCCGGCGAAGGACTCGCACTCGAGCGCATCGGGGGTCGCGTCGAGGCCGCACGCGCCGGCCGGCGGCGGAATCGCGGCGCCATCGAGGAAGAGGAAGCTCAACACGAAGAGCGCATCATCGAGCGCCGCGCTACCGTTGTCGTTCGCGTCGGCGGCGTCCACGCAGGCGATCTCCTCTTCGCCGAAGAGCCAATTCAAGATCTTCACCGCATCGAGGAGCGCGATCTCGCCGTCGGCGGTGGCGTCGCCGCGCACGAACTCCGGATCGCCGGACACCGGCGTTCCGCTCACCTGGAGCGCTCCCGGCTCGGTCGCCGCAGACGCCGATGTGCCCTGCACCGCGACCGCGACGGCCACCGGCAGCGTGCCGAGTCCGTCCAGGAACTCGAGCGCCGCCGTCGTGCCGTCCGCCGCCTGCGCGTCGATCGAGTAGCGAAACTCGGCGATCGCGTGCGCGCTCCCCGCCGCGAACGTATCGAAGGGGGGCGCCGTGCTCGCAAGACAGATCACCGTGCCGCCGCTCCCCGCCGCAGGAGCTAGGTCGGCGTGAAAGAACGACGCGCCCATTCCGCCGTTCAGCGCCGCGACCGCGGGTCCGGGGTCGATCGCTTCGAGCGATGCCACGGCGGCATCGTGCCCGAGGCCGAAGGAAAATCCATCCACGGCCTGCAAGTTGTCCATCTCGATCGCGATGACGGCCTCGGCGCCGGGAGCGGCCGTGGCGCTCCCGGCGCGAAACAGGAAGGGCGGCACTTCGCCTACTTCGATGGTGCCTTCCTCGAGCACGACGTTGCTCGCCGCTCCGGACTCGTCGGCGATTTGGATCGCGACGGGAGGAACGCCGAGCGTGTTGCAATAGTCCAGCGTAGCGGTGCCGATCTCGAGCAGCGCATATTCGGCGACCATCAGCTCGTAGCCGCTACCGGGTTCGAGCAGGACCTCGCTGAAGAAATCGATCACGACCGCCACCGTCCACCCGGATCCGGGAAAGACGTTATCGGCGTAGAAGACGGGGTCGAGGCTCGCGGTCGTGCTCCCTTGCGCCACGTCGATCACGTCGACGAGGTCATCGTGGCACACGCCGAAGGACCAGCCGCTCACGCTTTCCGGGGCGTTCGGAAAGTCGAGGAGCACCGCGACCTCCACCTCGCCGCCGGCAAGGCCGATCTCTTCGCTGAAGGAGAGCGTGTACCCGTCCCCTTGCGCGCCGAGCGGGGTGGCGGCCGCGATCGTTGCGATTCCCGCGCGCAACGCTGCTGCGAGAGTGCGGCGCAGCCGCGCGCCTAGCCGGCGCGCCGGCGAGCGTCCCTCCGCGCGGACGGACGCGCTTCTCGCTTCGATCTGGGATTCGAACCCGACAATTTGCGGCCTTCGCACACGCGACCTCTCAGTCTTCGCAAGGCGGCAGCGAATCCGGCGTCGGATCGATGCCCGCCGTGGGGAATGGCGCCGGAATCGCGGGACCGCCGCCGGCGATCGCGAGCGCCAGGAAGCCGGCATCGCCGACGTCGATGGCGCCATCGTCGTTCGCATCGAGCCGGTCCGGACACGCCGGGAGCGGCGCGAGCGAGGCGAGGATCTCGAGGAGCAGATCGACGTCCTCCGCCGTCACGGCGCCGCTCTCGTTCGCGTCGCCGCGCACGAACTTCGGGACGAGATCGCTCGAAAGCGGCGCGTTCGGCGCCCCCGGAGTCGGCGCTTGCAGAATCCCCGACGCATCTCCGCCATCCGGCGCGCGCCCGAACGCGACATCCGCGCCCAAGAGATCCGCCTCGATCTCCAGCACATCGGAGCCCGTGTTCAGCACGAAGGTCAGCGTGCCCGTTGCGGGCGGCAGGAAGCTCGCGTGCAGGTCGTCAGGCTCCTGGTCGCCGTCCATGAAGATCACCAAGAAGCCGCCGGGGGCCATCTCGGCTTCCGGGATGCAGGGGATCTGCCATTTTTCGGAGAGGAGAATGTCATCCGAAAGAAACGCGCCCCCCACGTCCACGGGTTGATCGCTCGTGTTCACGAGTTCGAGCCACGGCGGGAACAACCCATGCTCGTCGGGAAAAGCGCTCACGTTTTGGAGCACGATTTCGTTGATTCGTACCGGCAGATCGAGCGGATCCGGCTGCGGGCAGTCGTTGCCCGGGAGCGCGGCGATGTCTCGCGTGAGGATGCCGGCGCCCTCGAGGTCTGTCTCCCTGCACGCCGGGACCACGGCGAGCGCAAGCGCGGCGAATACCGCGCGGGCGATTCGGCGTGACGCGCGGCAAGACACAGTGCGCACTTGCGTCATGGGCTCGCCGCCTCTCCATCGCCTTGCCTGAGGGAGCGCTCCGCCTCGAGCTGCGACACCGCGGCCGCGAAGCGCGGCTCGCCTGCGCGCAGCTCGCACGCTTGCTTGTAGAAATCGATCGCCTTGGGCAGGTCGGCGCGCGCATAGCTCACTTCGCCGAGTCCTGCGAGTCCATCCGCATCGGTATCCGCCAGCCCCGCCGCGCGCGCGAACGCATCCTGCGCCCGCTCCAGCTCGCGGCGCTCGAGATAGAGATCGCCGAGCATCAAGTACAGCTCGCCATCGTCCGGCCTCGCGCTCGCCGCCCGCTCGAAACAGCGTAGCGCCCGCTCGCCATCCCCGGCCTTCGAATGGAGGACGCCCATCTCTCGCATCGCTTCCGCGAACTCGGCGTCCGTTTCATCGAGTGTCGAGAGCCAGGCGATCGCTTCCTCGCCGCGCCGCGCGCCGGCCAAGGTCGCGCCGACGAGGAAACGATCCTTCGCGCTCGCCGTCTCGCGCTCGGCGCCGAAGGCGCGCACGTACCAATCCGCGGCCCGATCGTGGAAATCGATCTCGGCGTAAAGATCGCCGAGGGTGCGGCACTGAGCCTGCCCGGGGGTTTGGATCCGCGCCGCGATCTCGAGCTGGTCCGCCATGCGCTCCCATTCGCCTTTTCGGCGGTAGCATTCCGCCAACAGCTCGAGGTATCCCGCGTCGAGCGGAGTCGCGTGCAGGATCTGCTCGAACAATCGGATCGCGTCGTCGATGTGTCCGGTTTCCAGCGCGAGGACGGCGTTCCAGCGCACCAGCTCCATGTCGGTCGGATTCGCGACGAGCGCTTCCGTCAATGCGACGCGCGCAGCCTCGAGGCGCCGCACGTCGCCCAATTCCTGCCCCGTCTCGTACAACGCTTGGGCGACGAGAAAGAGGAGATCGGAGCTGCGATAGCCATCGGCAAGCTCGAGGTTCCAGGCGGCGAGCGCTTCCTCGTAACGCTGCTCGAGAAAATACAGCTTGCCGAGATTGATGCGCGCGACGCGAAGCGTGGAGTCGTTTTCCACCGCTTCCTTGAACGCGACGAGCGCGCCCGGATTGTCGCCGAGGTCGTAGAGCGCGCGGGCGCGAAGGACGAGCACGCGGGCGCGCTCCGCCGGCTCGAGCGGCGGCGGCGAGGGCGGAGGAGGAGGAGCGGGGGGTGCGACTTGTTCACCGGGGACGGCAGCGCGCGCTTCCGTTCCCGGCGGCGCGGCGAGCGGCGCCGCCGCTTCCAAGATCCCATCGATGATCTCGAGCGCGGCCTTCGGTTCGGACTTGGCGAGGAGCGCTTGCGCTTCCCGCAGCCGATTTTCGCGCTCCAGGCGCGCGGCTGCGGCTTGCGCCATGCGTTGCAATTCGGCGCCTTGCCGGTCTAGCTCCGCGACCTCCGCGGCGCTTCGCGCCGAGGTTGCCGCCGCTTCCTCCTTCTGCTTCTCCACGCGCTCCGCGCGAGCGCGCTGCGCCGAAGTCATGCTCTGGCAGGCCGGCATCGCCACCGCGAGCAGTAACCAGAGCGTAGCGAACGCCGGCAAGGACCGGGAAGACGCCGCTTCGATCACGCGTCCTCCATCTTGAACACCAGATTGAATTGACGCTGCGATTCGATGGGGCGGCCTTCGCGGTCCTTGGCGGGCTCGAAGCGCCATTGCAGGATCGTCTTTTCCACGGTCTCCTCGAAGATTCCCGCCGGCTGCGCGGCAACGATCTCGCACACCTCCACGTCGCCGGTACGCGAGATGAGGACTCTGACGACGACGAATCCCTCGGTGTTGTCGTTGCGCGCTTTCTGCGGATACGGCGGCTTCGGCGTGTGGATCTTCTGTGCCGGCGTGCCGCCGGCACCGGCTGCCGCTCGCCCTTCGAGGTTGCGTCCCGGTTGGAACGCGCGGCCGCGAGCGCTCACCGCTTCGTGGCGCGCGCGCTGGTACTCCGCGTAGCCGAGCGCATCATCGAGGCTCGCCGCGAATTCCAACTCGCTCGCGAGCGCGATCGGCGCGCCCCCGCCCCCACCCCCGCCGCCTCCCCCCGTGCCGATGCCGATCCCCGCCGCCCCCGCGCTGCCCGTTCCCGCGCCGCGCAGCCGCGGCTGCTGCGCCAGATAGCGCCGCAGCGCGCTCGGGGCTGGTTTCGCGGGAGCAGTCTTCTTCGACGGTCCCTTGGGGCGCGCCGCCTCGCGCGACGACTCCGAGATCTCGGTCTCCGGCGGCAGCGGCTTCGGCGGCGGCACCAGGCTGGCATCCGGTACATCTTGCGAGAGCGACATGGCGAGCGGAGGCAGCTCCTTCGCCGCGCTCGTTTCGATGTAGGGCGGCGTCGCCAGGTAGACGAGGATCGTCGCGGGGAGAACGATCCCGGCGGCGAGGGCGAAGGCCCAGCGCGTGCGCGCCGGCACGCCGAGCCAGCCGTAGAACCGCAACACGCCGACGAAGACCGATCCGAAGAGCATGGCCGTCAGCGCCAAGCTCACCGTGAGCGTGCCGTTCTCGATGCGTTCCACGAAATCGCCGGCAGTCGTTAGCGTCACGAGCATCGCATTCCTCCCTTAGAGCACGTTTCAAACATCGCTGGCCTCGGATTCCGGCACGGCGCGCGGGACGTTCGCCGCCTCCGCGGTGCGTGCGGCCTTGCGCACCTTGCTCGCTCGCTCCGGCGCCGATCGCAAGCGATGGCCGAACGCGAAGATCATGAACACGCCGATCAATCCCACGCCAAGGAGCGGCCAGAGCACGAAGCCGAAGCGCGCGAAGATGCCGTGCTCCGCTTCGTCGCTTCGCATCGCCGTGAGCACGAGGCCGCCGCTCACATCGAAGGGGATCACTCCGCCGTGCGCGGGCTCCTTGATGAGCGCCGCGATCGCCGCCTGGTCTTCGGGGGTAAGCCGCTCCGCGCGCCCGACGAAGTGCCCGCGGCTGTCCGAAGCCGCCGCGAGGAGGCCGCCTTCTCCCGTCGCCGAGTGGTGGTAGACGCCGCCGACGAGGCCGAGGCGGAGCGCGTCGCACATCGCCAGCTCGCCTCGCGGTCCGCCGACCTGCACCGTGAGCCGCGACCGTTCGACGGTGCGCGCCATCTCGAGGACGCGTTCGAAGAGCCCGAGCAGCGCCGCCAGCCTCTCCTCGACCGTAAACGTCTCGCTGTCCTCGAGCAGGGCGATCTCCTTCTGGAATTCCGGGTGCTGCGCGGCGAGCAGCGAATTCTTGACGCGATCCTTGAGAGCGAATCCCTGCGAGCTGATCTCGCTCTTCAGCTCCTGCTCGCGCTGCGCGGCACGCGCCTTCGCTTTGTCGTCGGCGATTTGCGCCTCGAGCAACTGCTCTTCCGCACGGTCGATCTCGGAGCCAAGCTCCGCGAGTCGCCTGCGCAAGGCCGCTTCCTCATCGGAGATCGCGAGCACTGCGGCGGTCGCCTCCGCGACGCGATCCGCGAGCGCTTTCGCTTCGGCGGCGTAGCGCTCCTCGAGCGATTGAATCTCCGCCTTCGCTTCCGCGACGGCGCGAGCCGAGGTTGCCGCCGATGCGCTCACCGGCGCCGGCGGCGCGCTCTTGCTCTCCTTCGGCGTGATGGCGCGCACCTCGTCGCCGCGCGCCGCATGCGCCGTGGCGATTACGAACGCGAGCGCGAGCGCCGCACTACCGCGTTTCATTTTGGCTCCTTCTGCTCGAGTTCGGCGAGCGCGGGGAAAGGCAGAGCGACGAGGCGCGGCGTCTCTTTGCCGGACAGGATCGAGAAGGCGGC
>JAKEFC010000204.1 GCA_022616235.1 Planctomycetota bacterium | reverse complement strand
TCGCGGAGAGCAGGCCGCGCAGGATCAGGTCGTTGAACTGCTCGGGGCGGCGATGCCGGCGGCGAGCGCGGACGAAAAGAAGGACCTCGCTGCCGCACTCCTCCGCATCGCGGCAGCCGCGGCTCCCGCTCACGACGTGCCGGCGGAACAAGCTTCCTAAACCGAGCAACACCTTGACACTGACGGCGCTACGCGCACGCGGGGTATCCGTGCGCCCGGCGCGCCGCACCGCGATCTCCCCTCGTCTCCCGCGTGCGCGATCATTATCGGCAGCATCGAAGCGACTCTCGGTACCCTCGACATCACCGGCCGGCGCGAGGCGAGGATCCAGCGCGAAGGCAAATTGGCGCGGATCCGAGCCGCAGGGTACTCTTCGATGGAATAAACAAAGCACACCATTCTTCGTGCATCCGCACACCCGCAAACGCTCCTCGTAGCGCGGCGCCGCTCTCGGCGGCGCTTCGCTTCGCGGCAGGTCCTCCTTTTCCCCGCGGAATCTAGGCCGAGAGCAAGCGCGTTCAAACGAAACGCGCGCTGGTTCTTCGACCAAACGAGCTAGAAGTGAGCGTTTTCGGGTGAAGCCGTCGCGCCACGAACTTCAGGGTACGGGCCGCGGCGGCGAGGGGGCTTTGAGAAAGCTCCTTGGGAAGAAACTAGGCGTAGCTCCAGCGTAACGCGCTGGATCGGGGCCTAGGGAATTGGGTCTGAAAGAGATCTGAGAGATGGGGACTCTCCAAAGGGTAGCTCCCTTGCTCGGTGCGAGCGCAGCCATCGAGGAGCTTCGAGATTTCATCGTTGGAGTCAGCATTCTCGACGACCCGGTGCTCCTAACGGGAGAGCCGGGCACGGGGAAGGAACTTGCCGCAAGCAAGATCCACGCCGTAGGGCGGCTCGCTCGCACTCCGCAGATCAAGCTGTCGTGCCGGCGCTACAGCGAGCGCCAACTGGAGCAGTTGCTGTTCGAGGCAAGCGGAAGGCAGAAGGTGCCCCTCATTCGAACCGAGACGGCAACGAGCATGTACCTTGCCGCGATCGAGCTAATGCCGCCGCGTATCGCGGAGCGGCTGATCGCGCATCTGGTCGATTGCGAGCGGCGAGGGAGCACCCGCTTGCGCATGATCTTCGGCTCGCAGATCGAGCTGGAGGAGCTGCAACGCCGCCACCTCATCGACTCCACGTTTCTCGATCTCATTACCGGCTACCACATGCGAATCCCTCCCCTCAGCGAGCGCATCGAGGACATTCCGATTCTCAGCAACTATCACTTGTGGACGAATTCGCCGGCCGAGGAATTCGATGCTCGCTGGAGCGAGTTCCAAGCCGAACTGCTGCCGGACTTGGTCGCCTACAAATGGCCCGGCAACGTCGCCGAGCTGATCGAGGTGGTGCGCGCATTCTGCGGCGCCGCGGAGCGGCGGCCGCAGCTCGCTCTGCGCGCCGGCAGGCCGCTCTCCCCCGACGCGGCCTTCGTGAGGAGCAAGCTCCAAGAGTCGTATCGCGAATTTCTGCGCGCGATCGAATCCTACGATTTGTCGGGGCCGCCCGGGGGCACTCTCGGGCCGTACTCGCGGCGCCGGGGGTGGGAGGAAGATGCGCACGACTCCGAATAGCGAATCCTTCGACATCCTGCTCACCGAAGATGACTCGTACTGCCGCGACTTGATCCGATCTATCTTCGAGGTCGCGAAGTGGCAGGCGCCCGTCGTCGCGCAAGATGGACTCGAAGCGCTGCAGCACCTGAACACGCATCACGCGGACATCCTGATCACGGACCTCAACATGCCGCGGCTCGGCGGCGAAGAGCTGATCCGCCGCGTCCGCCAATCGCACCCCGAGCTCGTCGTCCTCGTGATCACGGGAAACGGGTCCATCGACCGCGCAGTCAGCCTCATGAAGGCCGGCGTCTTCGACTTTATAACGAAGCCGTTCACGGTGGAGAGCTTTCTCGGCAGCCTGCGGCGCGCGAAGGAGTACGTGCTGCACGTTTCCGAGATGCGCGGAATGCGGGAAGTGGTCGGCGCACTGATGGTCGCGCTCGAGAGCAAAGACCGCTACTTGCAAGGGCACGCCGGGCGCGTACGCGATACCGCGTTCGAGCTGGGACGCCTATTCGGCCTGCCGCGGCACGACCTCAAGTTCTTGGAGCATGCGGCGTTGCTGCACGACGTCGGCAAGATCGGGATTCACGAAGACATCCTCAACAAGCCGGGGAAGCTCACCGCGGAAGAGTACGAGATCATGAAGAAGCACCCAATCTATTCGCGCGACATCATCGCGCCGGTCGGCTTTCTTGCCCCGTGCCTTCCCGCGGTTCTGCACCATCACGAGCGCATCGATGGCAAGGGCTACCCACACGGGCTTGCGGGAGACGACATTCCGCTGGGCGCTCGCATCATCGCCGTCGTCGACACCTTCGACGCGATGACGAGCCCGCGCTCCTATCGGAGCGCGCTGCCCGTCGAGGAGGTGCTCGCCACGATGAAGGAAGTTGCAGGCAAGCAATTGGATCGCGGCTTGGTAGAGCTGTTCCTCGCGCACTTCGACGAGATCATCGGGCAGCCGCAGGCGGCGGCGGTCTTAGCGCAATGAAACGCCCCGTGGTCCTGATCATTCGCGATCCGGCGCTGCGCAATCAGCTCGCGAACGGACTTAGGCGCGCGGGCCGCGATGTCACGGCGCGCGCGAACGCCGAGGGGTGGAGCGCGCTCGTCGAGGCGCAGGGTGGCTGCGCGCTCATCGCGGGGGACGACCTCGCTGACGGGGACAACGTGCTCCTCGTGCGCCGCGCGCGCCGTCTTGCCGGCGAGATCAGCGCGTTCGCGATCTCGCCGGACGCGAGTGGCAACTTCCTCGCGACCGACCACGACGGAAGCCCGCTCAGCGCGGCGAGCCCCGCCGAACTGGCCGCGATGCTGAGCGCGCGCCTCGATGACGAAGAGAACGCCGGACTTGCCAGGTCGGCGCCGGCGGCGGCCGCCGCCGAGGCCGGGTTGCCGGCGGCAGTCGCCGAGACGGAGTGGGTTTCCCGACTCTCGGGCAGCACGCCCTCCATGAAGCGCCTCCTCGACACCATCGGCGTCGTCGCGCCGACCGACTCCACGGTGCTGATCCAAGGGGAAAGCGGCACCGGGAAGGACCTTCTCGCGCGCCTCATCCACGAGCGGAGCCGGCGCCGAGCCATGCCGCTCATCGAAGTTCATTGCGGCGCGATTCCGCCGAACCTCATGGAGAGCGAGCTGTTCGGGCACGAAAAAGGCGCCTTCACCGGCGCGCAAATGCGCAAGCCCGGGCTCTGCATGGCGGCCGATGGCGGCACGCTCTTTCTCGACGAGATCGGCGAGTTGCCGCTCGACATGCAGGTCAAGTTGCTGCGCGTGCTACAGAGCGGCTGGCTGCGGCCGATCGGCGCGACGCATGCCGTCAAAGTCGACCTGCGCGTGATCGCCGCGACGAATCGCGACCTGAAGGAAGAGGTGCGCGCCGGACGCTTCCGGCTCGATCTCTTCTTCCGCCTGAACGTGATCAGCCTCGAAGTGCCGGCGCTCCGCGATCGCGCCGACGACATTCCCGAGCTGGTGGCGCAGATCACCGCCGGGCTGGCGCGCAAGGGGATCGCGCAGGCGAACTTTTCCGCGGAAGTGCTCCAGGCGCTTCGCGAGTACTCCTGGCCGGGCAACGTGCGCGAGCTGGAGAACATGATCGAGCGCTTGCTGCTCCTCTACCCGCACGGACAAGTGCCTCCCGAGGAGCTGCGCCGGCAGCTCGGCGAGGGGTCGATCGACTTGGGACCGGGAGGGGCGGCGGCGAGTGGGGGAGCTGCCGGCGCCACTCCCGCCCCAGGCGGCGCGGAGATGACGCTGCGAGAGCTGGAAGAGATGCACATTCGGCGCGTGCTGCGCAATTGCGGAGGCAACAAGACGAGGGCGGCGCAGGTGCTCGGCATCAACGTGAAGACGCTCTACAACAAGATGAAGCTCGCCGGCATGCGCCGCGAGGAGTTTCAGCCCGCGCGGGCCGTGGCCGTGGCCGAAGACGGTATCAACGAGTCTTGTCGGGGGTGAAGCGCAAGAGTTCCGGCTTGCCGCGGCGCGCAATCTGCACCCAGACCGATTCCCCGGCGCGCAGCCGCTCGATCGCGACCTCATACAGCTCTCTCGCGCCTTCTCCGGTGGCGAAATCCACCTTCGGACTCCCGTCGAAATAGATGTCGTAGATCACATCGTTTGGCTCGAAACCCAAGGCGTAGGGAAGCGAACCTTCGTCGAAGTCGTAGATCTGGAGGCCTCCGTCGCCAGTCGACTTGCTGCGCGCGCGTTTCGCTTCGTTGAACGCTTTCGTATAGGTGTCGACGTGATCGAGATACTCCCTCGGCACATCGAACTTGCTCTCTTTGAGCGGAGCTGACTTGCCGGGAGGCTTCCTTCCGTCTCCTTTCTTGTCGCTGCCGGCCTTGCCGCTCTTGATATGCTCTTCGAGCTTCTGATTCTCTTCGGGGGTCATGCCTGAGCGGGCCTGGGCGCCGGTTTGCGCGGTGAGCTTCTTGAGCGCGATGCGCGGCACGGTCGACGGTCCGCCGAGGAAGTGCCACGCCGCGGCGAACAAGACGATCGCGGCGATGCTGAGGCCCCAGACGATTTTTTCGAGGATACCGAGCACCGTGCGATTCTCTCCTTCGAGACGGCGGGCGTCGCGGCGGACGGCAGCTAAAACCGGCCGGCGGGGCGGCACGCGCCGCCGCAGCTAATTATCGTGCCGTATGCGCCGCGACTTGCAAGCTTCGATCTCGCCAATCAGTCCAGCTCGATCTGGAGGTCGCCGGAGCGGCGCACGAGGACGACGCCGCCTTGGCCATCGCGTTCGAGCCGCTCTTCCAATTCCTCGAGGGCGGCGAGGCGCTGGCGCAGCCTCTTCGCGGAGACGGAGTTCGGGATCGCCTCGCCGAGGATCTCGACCAGGGACGCGCGCGCGGCCCGCACCTCCTCGAGGCAGGAGCGGTAGTGCCGCGCGAGCAGCTTGTAGCGGCAGAAGAAGCGCTCCGCCGGATCGGCGGAATGATCGAGGATCCGTTGCAGGAGCCGCGCCACCTCGGTTTCGTCGCCGCGCTGCTGGTGGATCTTCAGCATGCGAAACGACAATTCGCTTTCGAGCTGCGGATTGGACTCGATGACGCTCCGGTACAGCGCGAGCGCCTTCTCGTGCCGGCCGAGCTCCATATTCACATCGGCGACGGAAATCTGCTTCAGGCTCAGGGGATCGACGTGCAGATTCTCTTCGCCCGCCTCCGACACGAGGACCACGCGCCCCGGGATCTGCTCGAGGCGCGTGCTGCTCGCGCTGCCGGGGGTCGGCGAGACCGCCTCGATCAGCTCTTCGTAGCCCTGGAAGCGGTCGATCGGATCCTTCGCCATCATGCGCGCGAGCGCGCGCCCGAGCCGCTCCCGCGTCTCCCCGCCGCCTTCGATCTCGGGCGGGGGCTCCGTGATGTGCTTCACGATGATGTTCATCGCGCTGTCGCCGTCGTAAGGCGGCCGCCCCTCCAACAGATGAAAGAAGCTGCACCCCAAGGAGTAGATGTCGCTCCGGTGGTCGAGCGGCTCGCCCTTGCTCTGCTCGGGGGACATGTAGAGCGGAGTGCCCATGATGATTCCGGCGGCGGTTATGTCCGCCGGGCCGCTCACCACTTTCGCGAGCCCGAAGTCGGTGATCTTGACGAGACCATCCGATGAGAGGATCAAGTTCGACGGCTTCAGATCGCGGTGGATGATCCGCTTGTTGTTCGCCGCTCGCAGCCCGCGCGAGATCTGGATCAGATAGTCGATCGCATCTTCTTCCGCGATGCGCCCCTGCTCCTGGACCAGCTCCGCCAACGTCTGCCCGATCACCAGCTCCATGGCGAAGAAGTGGCGGTCGCCCTCCGCGCCGATCGAATAGATCTGCGTGATATTGGGGTGCGCCAGCGCCGCCGCGGCCTGCGCTTCGCGCTGGAACCGTTCGACGATGTCGCGATCTCCCGCCTGCTCCTCTGCGAGCACCTTGAGAGCGACGGTGCGTTGCAGCGACGTGTCGAGTGCTTCGTAGACGGTGCCCATCCCGCCCTGGCCGATGACGCGCTCGATCCGAAACTCCGCGAGCCGCTCTCCGCGCTGTAGCGCCTTGCGCGCGGCGTCGGCGTCCGCCAGTGGCGCGGCGGGGGCTCCGGCGGCGGCGCGCGCGCGCACCGTCACGGTCGGTGACGCGCCGCGGGCGGCTCCCGCGCCGCCGCCGGCGACCGGGAGCGCGGCGAGCATGCGGACGCCGGCGGCGATCCGCTTCTCGAGCAACAAGGGG
>JAKEFC010000203.1 GCA_022616235.1 Planctomycetota bacterium | reverse complement strand
TCCTGCTGGGCGCGAATCGCCTGGAACAAGTGGTGGATCTGGTATGATCCGCGGCTCTTGTCGGCGGCATTCATGTGGCTCGTGTACGTCGGGTACGTCGTCGTGCAGACCCAGATGGAGCCCGGGGCCGAGCGGCGGCGCTGGGCCGCGGTGCTCGGCGTGCTCGCGTTCGTGAACGTGCCGATCGTGCACTTCGCGATCCAATGGCTCGGCGAGAAGAGCCATCCGCAAGAGGTGGGGCAGGATTCGGCGATTCGCTGGACGGCCGGGTACGGCGTCCTCGCATTCTTCGCGTTCTACTCGCTCGTCTATCGCTGGAAGCTCGCCGGCGAGCGTGCCCGCGACCGGCTGCTCGGAGCGCTCGCGTCGCTCCGGCGTCTCGAGGAAGGAGCGCTCTCGTGAACCGATTCGTGCCGGCGCCGCGCTGCACGGCCCTAGCGGCGCTGCTGCTCTCGATCTTCGCCCTGGACCGCTTGGCGCCGGGGCCGCTCTACGCCCAGATGACGCCCGCCGAAACCCCCGCGCCTCCTGGCGCGGATTCACCCGCTGCCGCCGGCGCCGGCATCCCCGCGAAGGTCACGGTGCAGGAGCTGGACGACTTTCGCGACCACTTGATGATCGCCTTCAGTGCCGTTTTCGTCCTGATCGGAATCTATCTCGTGCTTTCACACCGGAAATACTCGGCGCTAAGGCAAGAGGTCGAGTTCATGGAGCGGCGCATCGCGCACCTGAATGAAGAAGCGCAGAAGCCGGCCGCGCCGCGCGAAACCCGCGCGCCGTGAAGCGCGCCGCGCCGATTACGTCAGGATGCTCTTGATCTTCTTCTCGATCACGGGCTTCGAGTGCGGGCCGACGAGTTGGTCGACCTTCTTGCCGCCCTTGAAGAAGACGAGCGTCGGCACGCCGAGGATCCCGAACCGCACCGCGAGGTCGGCTGCTTGGTCGATGTCCACCTTGCCTACCTTGAGTCCCTGATTGCGATAGTTCGTCGCGAGATCCTCGACGATCGGAGCGATCGTCTTGCAGGGAGCGCACCACGTCGCGTAGAAATCGACGAGGAGCGCGCCGGTCGACGCTTCGCTCTCGAAGTTCGCCGAAGTGAGATCGAGTACGTCGCCAGCCATCAAAGGCTCCTCTCGTGGGATGTCGATGCGGAGTGCGGCCGCGTGCGCGCCCAGACTATAGGCAAGCCGCAAGCGGCGCAACCGCGAGCGATTACTTGCGTGTAGTCCGAAAAAACGCGCGGATCGCGCTCGACGAATCGCTAGGTTTGCGGCTAGGCGCCGATCCAACCGGGCGTGGCGCCTGGATGTTGCGCCGGTACGGGCAGCGGTTTGCGTTCTTCGAGGCCGCCGTCGATCTCGCGCCAATGCGAAATGCAAGAATCGCCAGGCATCCAAGTCAGATGCACGAGATGACCTTCGAGTTCCGCGAGAAAATCGATAATCCCCTCCGCGGGGTCCTTCACCATGCCCCCGAGCTGCTGCACTTCGTGCTCGAGAAGGGTCATTTCCTGCGCGAGGGCGTTCTCTTCATCGCGGAGGCCGGCGACGGTTTCGGCGAGTTCCGCGGAGCCGCCGCCCGCGATCTCCTTCTGGAAGAAGGCGAGGCGCACTCGCACTTGCTCGCGGCGGCGCCACATCTCGACGAGGTCGCCGACGATGCGCCGGAGGAGCGGCAAGCGCGCGTTCGCCTCCGCCACCGCCATCGGCTTCACTTTCTCGAGCGCTGCCATCTTTTGATCCTGAGTCATCCTGCGGACTGCCGCCCTCCTGCGTCGGGACCGGTGCAATGGTAGTGGCGCCAATCGGCAGATGCAATCTTGGTCGCCGCGGCGGTATGCTGCTTTCCGGTGCGCAGCGTGCGCCGCGCGCGCGGCGCGGCGGCCGGAGCGCCGAAGCGCCGAAGCGCCGACGCGGTTCCGAGCAAGACGCGCTTCGCGGTGGAGGCGGCGTGCAAAGAATCCAGCGGACGAATCGTTTCGGCGACTGGCGCGTCGATCTGCTCGAGTGCGGGCGCTTCGCTCTCGATGGCGGGGCGATGTTCGGCTCCGTGCCGCGCGTCCTTTGGGAGCGCTGGATCGCGCCGGATGCGTCCCATCGAATCCCGATGGTGATGCGCGTGCTCTTGCTTCGCAACGAGGCGCTCGCGGCCTCCGTGCTCGTCGACGCCGGAATCGGCGACAAGTTCGATGAGCGCTTTCGGAGCATGTTCGACATCCATCACCCCGGCGTGGCCGCCGGCCGCACGCCGCTCGCGCACGCGCTCGGCGGCGCCGGCGTCGCGCCGGAGCGCATTACGCACGTCGTCCTTACCCACCTGCACTTCGACCACGCCGGCGGCTCCACCGTGCGCGCCGGCGGGGAAGCGCTGCCCGCGTTTCCGCGCGCGCGCCACTTCCTGCAGGCGGCGAATCTGGAGACCGCCGCGCGCCCGAACCTCCGCGAGCGCGCTTCCTACCTTCCGGAGAACTTCGAGCCGCTCCGAGCCTTGCCGCTCGATCTATTGCGGGGATCCGAGGAGATCTTGCCGGGGCTCCGCGTGTTCGTGTCGAACGGGCACACCCAGGGGATGCAATGCGTGCGTCTCGAAGGTGGCGGGGGTGTGCTCTACTACCTTGCGGACCTCGCACCGACCCATCACCATTTGCGCGTCCCGTACACGATGGGCTACGACCTGTCGGCGCGCGAGATCATGGAAGAGAAACAGCGGCTCTGGCCTCGCATCATCGAGGAAGAGGCGGTCATCGTTTTCGAGCACGATTCGCAATTGGCGGCGGCGACCCTCGAGGAGCGGGATGGCAAGCACGGCGCCGCCGCCGCGGTGACCCTGGAGTGATGGTGGAAGGATCGTAATCGGATGAAGATCGGCGCGCGCGGCGCGGCGGCGGCCGCTGGCATGCTCGCTCTCCTGTTCCTGTTGGCGAGCTGGCTGGAATCGATTCACGGCGCGCCGGCCGCGCCGAGACCGCGCGCATTACGCCAAGCTCCAGCCGCGGCGGAGGCGCCGGCGCCGGCCGCGGCGAAGCGGAGCGAGCTGCCCCCCGCGCGCTCCTTCGGCGAGGCGATGGGCCGCGGCGACGCCGCAGCGGCGTCCGCCGACTACCGGCAGGCGCTCCTCGATTGGAGGCGCGGTTTCGAATTCTACCTCGCGGAACAGCGCGGCCTCGCCTTTCGCTACGACGTCGGCTGCGCCTTCATGGGGCGCGCGGAGCTGCGCAAGTTCATGCGCGAAATGCTCGACCGCGAGCTGCCCCCGGAGATGCTGAGTGCGATGCGGAAGCAACTGTGCGTGCTCGGATTCTCGACCGTGGACTTCGACCCGGCGCGCGAACTTCCGGAGATCCTCACGCAAGAGGTGGGGGGATTCTACGACCCGAGCACGCGCGCCATGCGCCTCATCTCGGAAGTCAAGGAGGGCGGCGCGGCGCCGAAGTCGAGCCTCGGAAAGCTGTTTCGAGCTTTCGAATTCAGTCCCGAGGAACAAAAGGCGATCTTGGTGCACGAGATGGATCACGCACTCGCGGACCAATGGTGGGACCTGGAAGGGATCCAGCACGCCGTCTTGCACGACGACGATGCTTCGCTCGCGGTCACGAGCCTCGTCGAGGGTGAAGCGACCGTCGTGATGTTCGCCCAGATGAGCGGACTAGACGGCGATTTCCTCCAATCTTCTCCGGACGCGATGCGATCGCACGGCAACGTGCTCGGCGCCCTGATGGCGACCGCCGGCGGTCCCGCGCTGCAAAAGGCCCCGAAGATCATCGGAGCGATGCTGGTCTTCCCGTATTTCCAAGGAGGCGCGTTCGTGCTCTCGCTCACGAATCGAGACGGCACCTGGGCCCCGATCGACAAGGCTTTCGCCGCGCCTCCTACCTCCACCGAGCAGATCCTCCATCCGGAGAAGTACGCGGCCGGCAACGATCCGCCGCTCGCAGCCGACTTGGGCGCGGTCGCCGCGCGAGCGGGGCCAGCATGGAAGGTCGCGGCGGCCAACACGGTGGGCGAGATGGGTTTCGAAGCCCTGCTTCGGGAACGCTTGGGAGAGCCGGCCGCGGAGATCGCGGCCGGTTGGGGCGGAGACAGCTACGTCGTGCTCGAGCACGAAGACGGCACGCTCGCTCTTGTCCTTCGCACGACGTGGGACAGCGAGCCCGACGCCGCAAGCTTCGCGGACGCTTGGCGAAAGACGCAGAGGATCCGCTCCGCCGCGGCTGCCGGCGCCGAGCCGCCGGCGGCCGTGGAGCCGCTCGCCGCCGAGCACGCGGCGCGCCACGGCATGCGCGCGGGAAGCGCGCTCTACCTCGACCACAGCGGGCGGGACGTGCTCGTGATCGAGGGGATCGACGCGGCTACTTGCGCCGCCGTGGCGAAAGAGGCGCTCATAGGAGAGTGGCGCGTGAAGAAATTCGAATTCCCGGCGCCGCGCCCGCGCTGAGGATCGGAATGCCGCGCGCGCCGGAGGGAGAGGAGACCGCCATGCCCAGGCCGGAGAGGCACGAACGCGGCCCGCGCACGCTCGCCGTGCACGCCGGAGAGCCGCGCCCGCCGATCCATGGCGCGGTCGCGACCCCCATCTTTCAGAGCTCGACCTTCCTCGTCGAGGAGGGGCGCGGCTACCACGACATCCACTACATGCGCCTCAGCAACACGCCGAGCCACGTAGCGGTCGCCGCAAAGCTCGCCGCCCTCGAGGGCACGGAGCGCGCGCTCGTCACGGGATCGGGGATGGCGGCGATCACGTCGGCGCTGCTCGCGCACTTGAAGCAAGGGGATCACGTCCTCGCGCAGCGCTGCCTCTACGGCGGCACGCTCGACTTCCTCACGGAGAACGCGCGCCAACTGGGGATCGAGACCACCTTCGTCCCGCTCGACGATCCCGGCGCCTGGCAGGGCGCGCTCCGCCCGACGACGCGCGTACTCTACGTGGAGTCGATCACGAATCCCCTCGTCGAGGTGGGGCTCCTCGAAGAAGCCGCGGCGTTCGCGCGCGCGCAGGGGCTCGTCTCCCTGATCGACAACACCTTTCCGTCGCCGATGAATTTTCGCCCCGCCGCGCTCGGTTACGACGTTGTCCTGCACAGCGCGACCAAGTACCTGAACGGCCACTCCGACGTCGTCGCGGGGGTCGCGTGTGGCAGCGCCGCACGGATCGAGGAGATCCACAAGCAAGTGAACATCCTCGGCGGGAGCCTCGACTCCTTCTCCTGCTACCTGCTCCAGCGCGGCTTGAAGACCCTCCCGCTGCGCGTGCGCGCGCAGAACGAGAATGCGCTCGCGCTCGCGAAAGCCCTGGCGCGAAACCCCGCGGTGGCGTCGGTGCGCTATCCGGGGCTGCCGGAGGATCCTTCCCATGCGCAAGCGCGGCGGCACTTCGCTGGATTCGGGGCGATCATCGCCTTCGTGCCGCGCGGCGGCCTGGAAGCGGCGCGCCGGTTCTGCGCCGCGCTCGCGATTCCGCTCCATGCCGTGAGCCTGGGCGGCGTCGAGACGCTCGTCTGCCGCCCCGCGGCGACCTCGCACGCGGGAATTCCGGCCGCGGAGCGGCGCGCGCTCGGGATCCCGGACGAAAGGATCCGCATCTCGGTGGGGATCGAGGATGAGGCGGATCTCATCGAGGACTTCGAGCGGGCGCTCGCCGCCGCTTGAAGTGCGGCCGCGAGCGACTCGCGCGCGCGCCCGTGGGCTCTGCGCCGCGCGGCGCAGAGCCGTGCCCCGACTTCTTTAGGGGGTCGGCGCGGGACTCGGTGCGCTGGGGGTCGCGCGCTCGAGCCGGAGGTCGTCGAGCACGAGCCTCGCGGCGGCGCCCGGGAGGTGCACGACGCGGAGGGCGACGACCTCTCCCCAGGTGACGTCGCCCTTCTTCGTGAGATCCTTGAGATCGATCCTGAGATCCTGCCAGGTGCCTTCCGGCACGACGACGGTGTGAAATCCGGCCCTGCTGAGGACCCATCCGGCGCCGCCGCGCCGCGGTCCACCGCCCCAATCCTGGAAATTCTCGCGTGCGTCGAAGAGCACCACGAGGCGCGGCGTCTCCTTCGGATCCTCCGAGCGCAAGGAGATGCAGAGATAGCGAAAGGAATCCAGTCCCTCCGCCGGCACCTCGAAATTCACGTGGCTGAGCAAGTCGCCGGTGGACCAGCGGAGCGCGGAGGTCCCTTCGCGCACCTCGCCGTTCGCGACGGACCCTTTCACGACCTTCGCCTGCTCGCCGTAGCCGCCTTCGCCGGGCCTGCGCCCGGGTTCCCTTGGCGGTGCGGAGGACTTGGCGCCGCCCGGCTCGAAATCGGCGATCACGTGGTAGAGAGACTCGAAGAGGCCCTTTCGGTGCTTCGCGATCTCCGCACCTGCGAACGTCCTCGCGAAGCGCGGGATGAGCTTGTCGAGGCGCGCGATCGCCTTGCGGACGGAATCGGCCGCCGCCGCGCCCGCAGGCTCCTTCGACCCGTGCTTGCGCGTGACCTCCGCCAGCTCCAGGCGCCCCTCCGACTCGAGGAGGCCGCGCGCCACGGCTTCCTTCTCGGCGGGGGCGGACACGCGCTCCTTCAAGTCGCGGAAGAGATCGTTCGCGGCGCGGTGCTCACCCTGGGAGAGATGTTCGATCGCCTTCCGGTAGCGCTCGCCGTTCGCCGGATCCGCGAACGTGGGGTCCGGAAGGGGTGGAGCCGCGTCTTCCGGCGCCGCGGACTCGCCGGCGCCAGGGGCGGCGGGGCGTGCCGGTTGCTCTTGCCACGCCGGCACGGCGCGGGAAACCGCGACGCTCGGCGCGGCATCCAAGGCGCGCCACGTCCAGGGCGCGGCCAGAATCCCGCTGGCCGCGAGGGCGGCGATGCAAGCGCCAAAGGAGCACCGCGCGGCGTTACACCGAGACCGCTGCCGAACGCAATCCACCGTGAACATGGTCCCCTCCTCCGTGTGCAGGCTTCGAATGAAACACCGGCGGCTCGAGCCCGGTTGCCAATGCCGAGCAGGGTCGCTGCCTCCTACTTGTTCTTGGCGTCGAGGCAGTGCCTCGACATCGGGGCGCAGATCCGGCGCAATGCCGTCGATGGGAGGCTAAGATGCGCCGCTTTCCGAAAGGAGCCCCCAGCAGATGCCCAAGCGCGTGATCATCATCGGATCCGGCCCCGCCGGCTATACCGCCGCGCTCTACACCGCGCGTGCCAACCTGCGCCCGCGCGTCTACGCGGGGTCCGTCTCCCACGGCGGCCAGCTCATGACTACCACGGAAGTCGAGAACTACCCGGGCTTCCCCGCGGGGATCATGGGGCCCGAGCTGATGGAGCACTTCCGGAAGCAAGCGGAACGCTTTTGCGCCGAGGTCGTCTACCAAGACGTCCGGCGGGTGGACCTTTCCCGCCGCCCTTTCGTCATCGAAACGGACGAAGGCCGCGATGACGCCCACACCCTGATCATCGCGACCGGCGCCTCCTCGCGCATGTTGGGGCTCCCCGAGGAGCAGCGGCTGCTCGGCCACGGCCTCAGCACCTGCGCGACCTGCGACGGGTTCTTCTTTCGCGGGCAGGAGATCGCGGTCGTGGGTGGGGGGGATTCGGCGCTCGAGGAGGCGAATTTCCTCACGCGCTTCGCGACCAGGGTGCACGTGGTACACCGGCGCGAAAAGCTACGCGCTTCGAAGATCATGCAGGACAAGTCGCAGGCGAACCCGAAGATCGCCTTCGAGTGGAATAGCATCGTCGAAAAGGTCCTCGGCGAGGAGAAGGTCGCGGGGCTCAGGCTCCGCGACGCCGCGAACGGCAAGACGCGCGACCTCGCGGTGACCGGCGTATTCGTCGCGATCGGCCACATTCCGAACACGCGGATCTTCGAAGGCCAGATCGAGCTGCACCCAAACGGCTACATCAAGACGTTCGGGGGAACGAAGACCAGCGTTGATGGGGTGTTCGCGTGCGGCGACGTGCAAGACTTCACGTACCGCCAGGCCGTGACCGCCGCGGGGACCGGCTGCATGGCCGCCCTCGATGCGGAGCGCTGGCTCGAGCACCACGGGATCCAGGCGGAGGAGTCTTGAATCCAGCGACGGGCCAGGCCGCCGGGCTCACACCGCAAAAAAACTAAGGACGCCCATCGGATCAAATCCTCCGTCTCCCTCCAGACGTCGGACTACAAGATCACCCAGAGCGTCCTCGGTTGTTCTTTTCGCGTTCCGCCGAGTTTCGGCGCCCGGCGGGGCAATTTCATGGTTCGCGCTTGCCTAGGGCCTCTCGCGCGAGCAGGCACTAGGCGGCTCTGCATCTCACTTTCTCGGGGCGGCGCTCGCGAGCTGCGCCTTGCCGGCGCTGCCCTGCCACCAGTTCTTCCACTGATCGAAATTCATGCCGAACCGCTGACCCGTGGCGGCTTGCAGCGCGGCGACGCGGGTCACGGCCTCCGCCTCGACGCGTTGCGGGTCGATGTCGAGCACGATCCCTTCCATGAACGTATCCACCACGGGATCGGCTACTTCTTGCACGATGAGGCCCGTGCCGCCGCTCACCAGCTCGTAATCTTTCACGTATGCGCGCTGCACGAGCTGCGCGAAGTGCGTGCGCCCGAAGCCCGCCCAAGTCATGTCCACCGTTTCGATCATCCGCTCTACGGCGCGGCGGTCGGGAAATTGGTTCAAGGCCCGTCCCGCGTTGATGCGGTAGCTCGCGTTCTTCGACGAGAGATAGGGAGTGAAGGAGAGCGCGGTATCGGGACTTCCCCACTCCTTGAGAACGCGGAGCGCCTCGTCGCGCACCGAGCGCTTGCCATCGGTGACCGCCAAGTGGGCGAGCAAGGACGCTTGCGCGCGGTCGCCGAGCGCGCCCAGCTCGCGCACCGCGAATTGCCGCTCGCGCGCGCTCAAGGACTCGGTGGCGCGGATCAAGCTCCAGAGGCAGAGTTCCTGCGGCAGCTCGCGAAACGAGGCGAGCGCCTTCTTCGCTTCCGCGCCGCCGGCGGGCTTCGTGACCGCTGCGAGCATCGCCTCGGCGGTCGCGAGCGGTTCGGGCGCGTATTTCTGAGCGATCTGCGCATCCCACTCCACGCGCGGCAGCCAAGTGTCTCCGCCCACGCGGACTTCGCTCTGCGCGCGCCGGTAATCCGCTTCGGTCAGCCACACGTCGCCGTGCAGGCGGAACCCGAGGCGCCCGCGCGCGTCCCAGTGATTCGCATCGACCTCGAGCGTCTGCCAGAGGAGGCGCGCCGCCTCGTCCGGCATGCTTTGCGCGTCGCACCAGCGCGAGAGCGCATAGAGCGCCTGCGCGTCGCGAGGCGGCATTTGCGCTTCGCGCCGCGCCAACTCGTCCGTCGCGGCGGGATGCGTCGTCACTTCGCCGATCTTCTCGCGCGGCACGACCAAGGTTGCGCCGCTCGCGAGACGCACGGTCAAGGCGTCGGGACTCTCCGCGACCAGCGTGCCTTCGAGCACCTTGCCGCCAGTGAGCGTGATCGAGACCTTCGGCTCGGCGGCAACGGCGGCAGCGGGGAGCAGTAACAGACCTGCGGCGATGAGGCCCGCGAGCGCGCCTTGGCGGCGCCGTAAGGGCGCGGCAGGCGGAGCGAAGCCAATCTGGGAGCCATGCGATCGATGCACGCCAAAACCTCGCTGTTCCAAGTCCGAGAGCGCCCGGTGCCGTCCCTCGCGCACGCGTTCCAAAAGGTCGATCGCGTCGCGCAGCCCTTGTCGAGCACAATTCGTTCCCAGTTGTGAGGGTCCTCGCGCCGATCTCGCGCCGCTTGTCCCGGCCGTCCTTCCGGACCGCTAGGAAGGCCGAGGCCGCGTCGCAAACCGCTCAAGGGACGCCATTTGCGGCCCGATCTCGCGAACGATCTTCGGCGCGTGGGAATACTGGCGGTAACAGGCCGGCGCGACCGCCGTTTGTAAACTTGGCTTTGCATTGTAAACGGGTCGGGAGGGGTGTCCGGTCTCAAATTCAAGTGGGGAGCGGTTCTATAACCAGGTTACCCCCCTCGCTAGAATGATCGGTCCAACCGAGTCGCCAACCGGCGCCACGCAATCGATCAATACCCTGGAAGGACCCAACCGATGCCCCTGTTCGACCCCCACGTACACATGATCTCCAGGGTCACCGACGACTACGAGAAGATGGCGCTCGCGGGGATCTCCGCCATCGTGGAGCCGTCTTTCTGGTTGGGGGAGCCGCGCAAGTACGCCGGCACGTTCTTCGACTACTTCGATCACATCACCGGCTTCGAAGTGAAGCGTGCGGCACAGTACGGCATCCGGCACTACGCGACGATCGGCGTGAATCCACGGGAAGCGAACGACTCGGACCTCGCCCACGAGACGCTCGAGCGCATGCCGGAGTGGTTCGCGCGGCCGACCGTCGTGGCGGTCGGCGAGCTGGGGTTCGACATGATCACGGATGCCGAGGAAGAGGTCCTGCGACGGCAGCTCGAGATGGCGTTCGAGGCGAAGCTGCCGGTGATGATTCACACGCCGCACCGGAACAAGTTGGAGGGGACGCTGCGCACGATCCGCGTGATCAAGGACATGAAGCTGGACCACGAGCGGATCCTCATGGACCACAACACCGAGGAAACCATCGCGGTGTGCCACGCCGAAGGGTTCTGGTGCGGCCACACGGTCTATCCCGTCACCAAGCTCTCCCCGGAGCGCGCCGCCAACATCTTCGCGAAGCACGGCACGGAGAAGATGCTCGTGAACTCCGCCGCGGATTGGGGACCATCCGATGCCTTGAGCCTGCCGCGGACGCTGCAAGAGATGCGGCTCCGCGGGTTCGCGGCCGCCGACATCGAGAAGATCGGCTGGTCGAACCCCGTGGAGTTCTACGCGAAGTCCGGGAAGCTCGGCGCTCTCCTCGACGGCGGCGCGGCATGAACAAAGACAAGATCGCCGCAGCGGTGCGGATGATCCTGGAAGCGATCGGAGAGGATCCGAAGCGCGAAGGCCTCGCCGAGACCCCGGAGCGGATCGCGCGCCTCTACGAGGAGGTGTTCGCGGGGCTCACGCAGGACCGCGACAAGGTCCTCAGCACCGTGTTTCACGAGAAGCACGACGAGATCGTCCTCGTGAAGGACATTTCGTTCCATTCCATGTGCGAGCACCACTTGCTCCCGTTCACGGGAAGCGCCCACGTGGCCTATATCCCGCGCGGAAAGGTCGTCGGCATCTCGAAGCTCGCGCGCGCCGTGGACCACTTCGCCCTGCGCCCGCAGGTGCAGGAGCGAATGACGAATCAGATCGCCGATCTCATCACGAGTGCGCTCGATCCGCTCGGCGTGGCGGTCGTCCTCGAAGCGGTTCATACCTGCATGACGATTCGCGGGGTCAAGAAGGCGGGCAGCACGGTCGTGACCTCCGCGATGCGCGGCGTCATGCGCTCGAACCTCGCCACGCGCACGGAGGTGATGCAACTCATGCGGGATGGCGGCGCGCGCTAGCGGATTCTGGGCTGCGAGGAAGGTCCCTCCGCGCCGCGGAGGAGGCGGAGCACGATCGGCCGATTGGGCGCCGGGAGCGGCGAGCGTGCGAGCGCGCCCAGCTCCTCCCAGCGCCAGCCGCCGGTGGCAACCGGGGAGTCGCCGACGACGTCGCCGAGGAAGAAGTGCAGTCGCACGGCGCGGTCGGGGTAGCGGTGGACGACGATGTCGTAGGGGGCGAGCGGGGGGGCGGAGAGTCCGGTTTCCTCCGCGATCTCGCGCCGGGCCGCTTCTCCCGGAGTCTCTCCCGCTTCGACGCGTCCGCCCGGAAACTCGAGCGTGCCCCCGAGCACGGGATCCGTCGCGGCGCGCGGCCGGACGAGCACTCGATTGCCGCGCTTCAGGATCGCGACGGCGATCTCCACCGGCGTGTCCATCGCGGCGCTCAATCGAAGTCGTAGATGCTGCGGGGCTTCTTGTCTTTGTCGGCTTCCGCCTTCTTCTTCGCGTCTTCGAAGAGCTTGTCGAGGCGCTCCTGCTTGGTCTTCTCCTTTTCGATGTTGGACTTGAACTTCTCCTCGGCGCGCGCGCCGACGGAAGTCACGTCCTTCACCACTTCCTCGAAGGTGCGCTTCTTCTTGTTCTTCCCCTCGACGCTGAAGATGCTGCGCGTATCCGCATCGACCTCGATCTTGGCGCCGCAGCACTCGCAGATGATGGTGAAGAGCCTCGACTTGAGGTCCATGTCGCTCCTAGCGTTCGACGAGCGGGGCAATCCGGCGCGCGCAGTGCCGGAGCGCCGGTGCCCGTGGCGGTTATTATAGCCGCGCCTAGGGCGAAAAGTTGGAGGGCGAACGGCGTGCAAGGATCCGTCTGGATCATCGACGGCTACAACGTGATCCGCCGCGACGGGCGGCTGCGAGCGGAGGAGGCGGCGCGCGGCACGCCGTCCGCCCGCCGCATGCTCGAGGTGGCGCTCGGCGCCTTTCGGCGCGCCGCCGGCCGCGGCGCGGCGATCGTGCTCGTGTACGACGGCGCCCCCGATCGCGACCGCTCCGGAGGTGGGGCGGCGGGCCTTCGCATCCTCTATCCGCCGCGCGGCCAAAAGGCCGACGATGTGATCCTTGCGGAAGCGCGTCGCGCGGATGGGTCGAAGCGAGTGCACATCGTGACCTCGGACATCCGGGACATCGGCTCGCGCCTCCGCGGACTGCGCGTCGAGCACATCTCGGCGGAAGAGTTCTCGCGCCGCCTCGAAGAGGCGGCGGCTCCCGGCGCGGAAGATGGCGCGGCGGAGAAGCCCGGCGCGCAGAGCAATTCCGAAGTCGATCTCTGGCTGCGCCGTTTCGGCGGCGGAGGGGAAGGGCGCGATCCTGGAGCGTGAGCTGAAGCTGGCCCTGGAGTCGGAAGCGGATTACCGGCGCCTCCTCGCGGCGCTCCCCCCCGCGTTGAGCCGGCGCGTGCAGCAAAACTACTATTGGGACTTGCCAGGCGGAGCCATGCGCGCGGCGCGCACCCTGCTCCGCCTTCGCTTCGAAGGCGGGCATGCCTGGGTCACGGTGAAAGGGCCCGCCCGCGTTTCTGCGGGCGGCATATTCGAAGCGGAGGAGGACGAGGAGGAGGTCGCGATCGCGCCCGCGCGCCGCGCTGCGCGCGTGGGAAGCGGCCTCGCGGCGCTCGGGGGGGGCGTGCTCGAACGCCTCCAGGCGCGCTTCGGAGACCTCGCCGCGCTCGAAGTCTGGGGCACGATCGAGAACCTGCGGCGCCGGTTCGCGCTCGGAGATGGAACCACGTTGGAAGTCGATCGCACTCGCTTCCCCGGCGGCATCGTCGATTGGGAGCTGGAAGTGGAGTGCGCCGATCCCGCGGCCTGTCGCGCCGCGATCACGGCGCTCCTCGATCGCGCCCGCGCGCGTTATCGCCCCCAAACTCAGACGAAGAGCGAACGCCTAGCGCACATCGCAGAGACTCTCCGCCCGTGACGAATGCGAGACCGGCGCTCCGCCCCATGGAAAAGCGTCCTCTACGTCGCCTCGTTACAGCTTGACGCGCTTCCGCTACCATGGATCCCATGCTCAGCGCCGAACGAATCGAAGCCTACCGCCGCATGACTCCCGAAGAGCGCTGGCGCGAGGTCGAAGAGCTAATGACCCTCGCTTGGCGCTCGCTGCTCGAGTTGCCGGTCGAAGAACGCAATCGCAGGCTCGCTCTCATTCGCGAAGAGCACGAAGAGAGCGATCGAATCCTCATCGAATTCTTCAGGAATCGCCCGTGACGGAGCTGCCGATTCAAGGTTTCCTCATCGAGACGATCGCCGTATTGGATCTGCTCGGTGTCCCCTACGCGATCATGGGCGGTTTTGCCGTGCGGACTTGGGGCATTCCTCGCCCCACCTACGATGCCGACGTGGGCATCGCAACGGACGACGATGGCTTGCAGAGAGTCCTAAGAGAACTTGAGAAACGTGGATTCATGGTTCCGGAGGAGCATCACAAGGGCTTCGTCGACGTCGTTGGCGGATTTCAGAAGGTCAAGGTCACCCGCTTCGAAGGTCAGTCTGTATGGGAGGTCGATCTCTTTCTCCTCCGCGGGTGCTTCCTCGAATCGGCTCTGGCGCGTCGCAAGCACCTCCACATTGGCGGCAGGCCCGCGTGGGTAGTGGCGCCGGAGGATTTGATACTCCTCAAGCTGATCGCGCATCGACGCAAGGATCAGTTGGACGTCGAAGAGATTCTAAAGATCGCCCGAGATCTGGATCTGCCTTACCTGCGAATCTGGGCCGAGCGACTCGGCGTTGCACTTCGCCTGGATGAATTCCTGAATAGCGCATAGCCCGCGTTCGATCGTGCTAGCCCAGGTTGCGCAGTTTGGGTGAAATCTTGGCGATTTTTGGCCCCTTCGCGGAGCGGCGGATGTTGTGCCGCGCCAACTTACAGCGCCTTGATGT
>JAKEFC010000202.1 GCA_022616235.1 Planctomycetota bacterium | reverse complement strand
GCGGCCGTGGAGCCGACGGTGGCGCTCGCGATGCAGTGGTACGTGCTGCGCGTGCAGAGCGGGCGCGAGGACAGCATTGCGAACAATCTGCGGAAGAAGCTCACGCTGACGCAGAAAGGCCACTTGGTCCGCGACATCGTTGTGCCGAAGCAGAACTTGACGGAGATCAAGGAGGGGAAGAAGCGAGTCAAGAAACAGAAGCTCTATCCGGGATACATCTTTCTCGAGGCGATGCTCGAGGATGAGCTTTGGTTCCTGATTCGTGACACCTCCGGGATCGGCGACTTCGTCGGGACCGGAGCGAAACCGCTGCCGATGCCGGCCGCCGAGGTCAGCAAGCTCCGCAACATCATGGAGGAGAAGGAAGAAGCTCCGGCGGTCAAGATCGACCTCATCAAGAACGACGCCGTGAAGATCAAGGAAGGCCCTTTCGAGAATTTCGACGGCACCGTTGAGGAAGTGAATCCGGCGAAAGGGATCGTGCGCGTAATGGTGACGATCTTCGGGCGCTCGACTCCGGTCGACTTGGAGTACTGGCAAGTCGAGAAGCTCTAGACCTAGAGCCAGCGCGGTACGCGCTCGTTCTGGGTCAAAAGAAGGACACGCGGGAAACGGAACGACAATGGCGAAGCAAGTCACTGCCAAGATCAAGTTGCAAGTAACCGGCGGCCAAGCGACTCCGGCGCCGCCCGTCGGACCGGCGCTCGGCCAGCACGGCGTGAACATCGGCGAGTTCGTGCAGAAGTTCAACGCGGTGACTGCGAATCAAAAGGGCACGATCATCCCGGTGGAGATCACCGTCTACGCCGACCGCTCCTTCGACTTCATTACGAAGTCCCCCCCGGCGGCGATCCTTCTCAAGAAGGCCGCGGGGATCGTGAAGGGGAGCGGAACTCCGAGCCGCGAGGTGATCGCGAAGGTGACGCGCGCGCAAGTCAAGGAGATTGCCCAGACCAAGTACAAGGACTTGAACGCGGCGTCGATCGAGGCCGCGATGCGGATCGTCGAAGGAACCGCTCGCAGCATGGGCGTCGAAGTGGTGGGTGACAAATGACGGAAAGCCGGAGACACGGAAAGAACCTGGAGAAGCGGAACGCGGAAGCGTTGCCGCTCGACCAAGCGGTGCAGACGATCAAGTCGTTCCAAGGTACCAAATTCGATGAGACGGTCGAGATCGCGGTCCGCACCGGGATCGACCCCAAGAACACGACGCAGTCGGTGCGCGGCTCCTTTTCCTTGCCGCACGGCATCGGGAAGAAAGTACGCGTCGTGGCGTTCTGCGATCCCGCGCAGGAGAAGCTCGCGCTCGAGGCCGGAGCCATCGCGGCCGGGGGCGAAGAGTTGGCGAAGAAGATCGAGGGCGGCTGGACGGAATTCGACGTGGCGCTCGCGCACCCGGGGATGATGCGCTTCGTCGGCAAACTCGGCCGAGTCCTCGGTCCGCAAGGGAAGATGCCGTCGCCGAAGTCCGGCACCGTCACCGCCAACATCGTCGAGGCCGTGCGGGAGTTCGTGGCGGGCAAGATCGAGTTTCGGAACGAGGACACCGGGATCATTCACGCATCGATGGGGAAGAAGAGCTTTCCCGCCGAACATCTCGTCGCGAACGTGAACGCTTTCCTCGACCATTTGACTACGTTGCGCCCGCACAACGCGAAGGGCGTCTTCATACGGCGCGTCTTCCTGAAGTGCACGATGTCGCCATCCGTGCAGATCGTCTACGAGAGTGTTCACCATGACTAAGAGCGCGTTTCATAATGAGGCCGTGGCCCCGAGGTCGAGCGAGGCGCCGGATGCCAAGGAGAGCCGCCGAGGCGTATTAACGGAGAAATACATGGAGGCGGCTCGACGATGGCAGGCGGCGCCGCAGCCGACCGAAGGCAGGCGGCATTTTGAAACGCGCTCTAACACGGAGCAGGATCCATGTCGAAGAACGTCAAAGAGCTGATCGTCAAAGATCTGTCAACCCGCTTCGGAGGCATCTCCGAAGCGGTCATGATCGATTGCGGCGGCTTGAACGCGGAAGACTCGCGCGTGCTCCGCGCGCATTTGCGTTCGCAGGGACTGTCGATGGACGTGGTGAAGAATACGCTCATCCGCCGCGTGCTCCACGGCAGCGGACTCGAGTTCTCGAAGCAAGCGCTGCGCGGACCGACCGCGCTCGTGTGGGGCGGCGCGGACGCGATCGTTGCCTCCAAAGCGATCGCGGAATGGCGCCGGAAGAACAAGCGCGAGCTGAAGCTGAAGGGCGGAATCCTCGCGGGCAAACCGCTCGACGACGTCCGCACCGAGCAACTGAGCAGGATGCCGGGAGCGCAAGAGATCCGCGCGATGGTCGTCGGCGCGGTGGCCGGTCCGCTCATCGGCATGGTGAGCGTCGTGAACAATACGCTGTGCGCGCTCCCGCGCGTGCTGCAGGCAATCGTGGACAAGAAAAACGCTGAAGGAGCGTAACATGTCGGAAGCTGCGACCAAGGAGAAACCGCCGGTGACCGCCAAAGTCGGCGCAGTGGCGGACTCGATCAAAGTGCTCACCGTGATGGAGCTGGTGGAGCTCAAGAATCTGCTCGAAGAGACGTTCGGCGTGACCGCCGCCGCTCCCATGATGATGGCAGGCGGCGCCGCCGCCGCCGGAGCCGGCGCGGGCGCGGAAGCCGCGCAAGCGGAGGAAAAGACGACCTTCGACGTGATCTTGAAAACGGTCGGCGACAACAAGATCCAGGTAATCAAGGCCGTGCGTGCCGTGACGAGCCTGGGGCTCAAGGAAGCGAAGGACGTCGTCGAGGGGGCTCCTGGCCCGGTGAAGACGGGCGTGAGCAAGGACGAGGCGGCGAAGATCAAGTCCGAACTGGAAAGCGCGGGAGCAAAAGTCGAGCTGAAGTAGTTGGCGAGGCGAGCAGTTCTGCAAAGAACGGCAAAACCAACCAGGTATTCGGAAAGCCGACGGGCACGCGGCGAACAGGCCGCGTTTGCAGGTCGGCTAGTGCGGTTTGGACAGGCTCACGCGGGGGGGCCGAGCGCGAGCGTCCGGCGCGATCGCGAGCATGGCCCGCAGCATGACCAGCCGTGCACGTGCGTGCGCGGTGAGGCGCGGCGACGGGCGACCTCTTAGGCGAGACGAAATAGCGCTCGTCGAAAAAAAGCAAGATTGAGGCCGCGGGGGCGGCCGGTGGGAGCGGGTCGATGGAGAACGGCGGAAAGCGCGTCTTCGGCAGGGGCGGTGGGCCCATTGCAATCCCGGATCTAATGGAGCTGCAGATCAAGGCCTATGACCAGTTCCTACAGAAGGATGTGCACTGGAGCGACCGCGACAATCACGGTCTCGAAGCGATCCTGCAAGAGATCTTCCCGATCGAGAGCTACGACAAGAAGACGGTGCTCGAGTACATCGGCTACGAGCTGGGGCGTCCCCGCTACTCCGAGGATGAGTGCCGCCAATTGAAGCTCACCTTCGGCGCGCCATTCAAGATCCGTTGCCGCATGGTCAAGGAAACGGAGTCGATCGAGGAAGAGGTCTACCTCGGCGAGATTCCGATCATGATCGGCGGCGGCGAGTTCATCGTGAACGGCGCCGAGCGCGTGATCGTGAGCCAATTGCATCGCTCGCCAGGAGTCGATTTCTCCGAAGAGCTGCATTCCAGCGACAAGCGCCTCCACTCCTGCAGAATCATTCCGGAGCGCGGTTCCTGGATCGAGTTCAACGTCGGCAAGAAGGACACGTTGAGCGTACGCATCGATCAGAGCGGTAAGTTTCCCGCGACGATGCTGCTGCGCGCGATGGATGAGGAGTACTCGACCAACACCGCGATCCTCGGCCTCTTCTACCCCCTGGAGACCATCAAGGTCGTGGGAATTCGCCAGATCGGCAAGCTGCTGACCGGCGAAGAGGGCGCGGTCAAGACGGGGCGCGTCACGGCCGAGGACATCGTCGATGCCGAGACTGGGGAAGTCCTCCTCGAGACGGGCGACGTCTTCACCGAAACGTTCTTGAAGAGCTTCTTCTCGGACGAGATGGAGGCGAAGCGCGGCAGCAAGACCGCTTTCAAGGTGCTGCCGCAGGTCTTCGACCCGTTGATCCTGAAGACGCTGCGCGAAGACCCGTCCGCCGATCACGAAGAGGCACTGATCCGCATCTATCAGCGGCTGCGGCCGGGCAATCCGCCGCAGGTGCAGAAAGCGAAGGAACTGTTCTTCGACAAGTTCTTCAATCCGAACAAGTACCGCCTGGGACGCGTTGGGCGTTTCCGCATCAACCGCAAGTTCGGCCTCGCGATTCCGGAATCGGAGATGACGCTCCAGCCGGAAGACATCCTCGAGTCGATTTCTTACGTGTTCAAGCTGCGCGCCGGCGCCGGCGAGCTGGATGACATCGATCACCTCGGCAACCGGCGCGTGCGGACGATCGAGGAGCTTGCAAGCGAAGAGCTGCGCAAGGGCTTCCTCAAACTGAAGCGCACCGTTCAGGAGCGCATCAGCATCATGGAACCGGAGAACCTCTCGCCGCGGAGCGTCATCAACTCGAAGACGATCTCCTCGGCGATCGAGTTCTTCTTCGGGCGCGGCGAGCTGTCGCAAGTCGTGGACCAAACCAACCCGTTGTCCCAGCTCACGCACGAGCGGCGTCTGAGCGCGCTCGGCCCCGGCGGCCTGAATCGAAAGCGCGCAGGGTTCGAGGTGCGCGACGTGCACATCTCGCACTACGGGAGGATCTGCCCGATCGAGACTCCGGAGGGCACCAACATCGGGCTGATCTCCAGCCTCAGCGTGTTCGCCACGATCGACGACTACGGATTCTTGATCACGCCGTATCTACCGGTGAAGGGGGGCAAAGTGTCCCTCGCACCGAGCGATGTCGTGTTCCTGCGCGCGGACCAAGAAGAGAACGTTTTCCTCGCGCCGGCGGACACCGAGGTCGACGAGAAGGGCCGCATCGCGGGGGACCTCGTCCTCGCGCGCAAAAACGGCGAGTTCTTCATGGTGCCGCCCGACCAGATGCAATTCATGGACGTTAGCCCGCTGCAGCTCGTCGGCGTTTCCGCGGCGCTCATTCCGTTCCTCGAGCACAACGACGCGAACCGCGCGCTCATGGGGTCGAACATGCAGCGCCAGGGAGTCCCGCTACTCATCACGGAGCCTCCGCTCGTCGGCACCGGCATGGAGCCGTTCGTGGCGCGTTACTCCGGAATGGTCGTGAAGGCGCGGGCGGAAGGCGTCGTCGAAAAGGTCGATGCGCAGCAGATCACGATCGGCGGCGACGCCTACGAGCTGCGCAAGTACCAGGGACTCAACGAGCGGACCTGCTTGAACCAACGCCCGATCGTGCAGCTCGGCCAGCGCGTCAAGATCGGCGACGTGATCGCCGATGGCGCGGCAACTTGCGACGGAGAGCTGGCGCTCGGGAAAAACGTGCTCGTCGCGTTCATGAGTTGGGATGGCTACAACTACGAAGACGCGATCATCGTCAGCGAGAGACTCGTTCGCGCCGATACCTACACCTCCATCCACATCGACGAGTTCGAGATCGAGATCCGCGAGACCAAGTTGGGCCGCGAGGAGTTCACGCGCGACATACCGAACGTGTCCGAACGCATGCTCCGCAATCTCGCCGAGGATGGCGTGGTAAAGACCGGAACGCGCGTCACGCAAGGGGACATCCTCGTCGGCAAGGTCGTCCCGAAATCGAAGAGCGAGCTTTCGCCTGAAGAGAAACTCTTGCACGCGATCTTCGGCCGCGCCGGCGAAGACGTGAAGAACGATTCGCTCACGGTTCCGTCCGGCATCGAAGGGGTCGTGATCGGGTCGAAGAAGTTCTCGCGGCGTTCTTCGCTCACCGACGAGGACCGCAAGGAGACCAAGAAGCGCATCACGGACATCGAAACGCAAACGAACGCCGCGATCTTGGCCGAGATCGAGACGCTGCTCGGCCTGCTCAAGGAGATCCTCGGCGCGTCGGCGCGCGACCCGAACAGCGGCAAGGTTTTCAAGACGGAGACGCTGTTCGAATCGAACAGCGTCCACGCCGTGAAGATCGCCCTGAACCCCAGCTTCTTCCTCGGCAATTCGAAGAAGAAGAACTCCGAGGTCAAGGAAGCGCTCCGCCTCCGCTTGCAGCGGATGGAAGAGCTGGAGGACCAGAAGAACCGCGAGATCAATCGGCTCACGCGCGGCGACGAGCTGCCGCCGGGCGTGATCGAGATGGTCAAGGTTTGGGTCGCCACGAAGCGCAACCTCTCGGTGGGCGACAAGATGGCGGGGCGGCACGGCAACAAGGGGGTGATCTCCAAGATCCTCCCGATCGAGGACTGTCCGTTCCTCGACGATGGCACGCCGATCGATGTGATCTTGAATCCGCTCGGCGTACCGTCGCGCATGAATCTCGGCCAGATCCTCGAGACTCACCTCGGGTGGGCGGCGGAGAAGCTCGGCTTCCGCGCGGAGACCCCGATCTTCGCGGGCGCGCGCGAGGCCGAGATTCGTAAGTGCCTGGTCTCCGCGGGATTGCCGGAAGATGGAAAAGCGGTGTTGTTCGACGGCCGCACCGGGGAGCCGTTCGACCAGAAGGTGACGGTCGGCCGCCTCTATCTCATGAAGCTCCATCACCTCGTGGACGACAAGATCCACGCGCGAGCCACGGGGCCCTATTCGCTCATCACGCAGCAGCCGCTCGGCGGGAAGGCTCGGTTCGGCGGGCAGCGCTTCGGCGAGATGGAGGTTTGGGCGCTCGAAGCGTACGGCGCGGCTCACATTCTGCAAGAGTTGCTCACCGCAAAGAGCGACGACGTGGATGGCCGCGCGAAGATCTACGAATCGATGGTCAAGGGGGAAAACACTCTCGAGGCCGGCACGCCGGTTTCCTTCGACGTGCTGACTCATGAGATCAAGGGCCTCGGCCTCAACCTCGAACTGCAGAAGAAGAAGCAATAAGCCATGATGGAACCACTGTACGATCGCGTTAACGACTTCACGGCGGTCAGCATTCGGCTCGCTTCGCCGAACGACATCTTGTCGTGGTCCTATGGCGAGGTGAGGAAGCCGGAGACGATCAACTACCGGACCTACCGCTCGGAGAAGGACGGTCTCTTTTGCGAGCGCATCTTCGGTCCGGAGCGCGACTGGGAGTGCTCGTGCGGCAAGTACAAGGGGATCAAGCACAAGGGGATCATCTGCGATCGGTGCGGGATCAAGATCACTCATTCGCGCGTACGCCGCAGCCGCATGGGCCACATCAACCTGGCTGCGCCCGTCGTGCACATTTGGTTCTTCAAGGCGATGCCGTCCAGGCTCGGCAACCTGCTCGCGATGAAGACCACCTCGCTGGAGCGGATCATCTACTACCAGGACTACGTAGTCATCGATCCGGGCGACACGCCGCTCAAGGAGAAACAACTCCTCAGCGAGGAGGAGTACCGCTTCGCGCTCGAAAAGTACGGCGATGGCTTCGAAGCGGACATGGGCGCGGAGGCGATTCGCAGGCTCATTACCAAGATCGAATTGGAAACGCTGGCCACCGAGCTGGTGGCGGAACTGGAAGCTTCGCGCTCCAAGCAAAAGCAAAAGGACCTCGTCAAACGGCTGAAGATCGTCAAGACGATCATCGCGTCCGGCAACAAGGCGGAGTGGATGGTCATGGACGTGATTCCGGTGATTCCGCCGGATTTGCGCCCACTCGTCCTCCTCGAGAGCGGGAACTTCGCGACCTCCGACCTGAACGATCTCTATCGTCGCCTCATCAACCGCAACAACCGTCTGAAGAAGCTGCTCGACCTGAACGCTCCGGATGTGATCATTCGGAACGAGAAGCGGATGCTACAGCACTCCGTCGACGCACTGTTCGACAACAACCGCTGCCGTCGGCCGGTGCTCGGATCGAACAACCGTCCGCTCAAGTCGCTGACCGACATGATCAAGGGGAAGCAAGGGCGCTTCCGCGAGAACTTGCTCGGCAAGCGAGTCGACTACAGCGCGCGTTCCGTGATCGCGGTGGGACCGGAATTGAAGCTGCATCAGTGCGGCCTGCCCAAGAAGATCGCGCTCGAGCTGTTCCAGCCCTTCATCATTCGGCGGCTCAAGGAGTTGGGTTACGCCGACACGATCAAGAGCGCGAAGAAGATGCTGGAGCGCAAAGATGAGGAAGTGTGGGACATCCTCGAGGAAGTCACGAGGGGACATCCGGTGCTCCTCAATCGCGCTCCCACGCTCCACCGCATGGGGATCCAGGCCTTCGAGCCGGTCCTCATCGAAGGCAACGCGATCCTCATCCATCCGCTCGTCTGCGAGGGATTCAACGCGGACTTCGATGGCGACCAGATGGCGGTGCACTTGCCGCTGTCCGTCGAGGCCCAGATCGAGGCGACGAACCTCATGCTGTCGACGAACAACGTGTTCTCGCCAGCGCACGGCAACCCGATCATCGCGCCATCTCAAGACATCGTGCTCGGTTGCCACTATCTGACCGTGATCCTCGACAAGATGGTCGGAGAAGGGATGCGCTTCTCCAACCGGGAGGAAGTGTTCACGGCGCACGCCTCGAGCAAGGTGCACATGCACGCGCAGATTCGCGTGCGCATGCCGGAGGGGATCCGCGTGGTCGACCGCGCCAACAACCGGATCGATCCCGATGCCAACGGACTGTACGCGACGACCCCTGGCAGGATCATCTTCAACGACATTCTCCCGGCCGAGATGTGCTTCTACAATCACGAGATGGGAAAGAAGGACCTGAAGAAGGTCATTCACGACTGCTACCAGCAGCGCGGCCGCAAGGAGACGCTGCGGCTCCTCGACTCGATGAAGGACCTCGGCGTCAAGGCTGCCACGCGCGCCGGGCTGTCATTCAGCGTCGATGACCTGCGGATCCCGCCGCACAAGCTTGCGATCTTGCAGAAGACCCAGGGTTCCGTCGATCGCGTCGAGGGCCTCTATCAGAGGGGCGTAATCACCGAGGGCGAGCGCTACAACCAGATTATCGACCTGTGGACCCACGCGACGGAGGAGGTCGGTGACGAGCTGATGAAAGTGCTGAAACACGACGTGCGACCGGGCGACACCTATCTGAACCCCATATATCAGATGGTGTCATCGGGCTCGCGCGGCAGCGTGACACAGATTCGCCAGCTCGCTGGGATGCGCGGCCTCATGGCGAAGCCGTCCGGCCGCATCATCGAGACGCCGATCAAGGCCAGCTTCCGCGAGGGCTTGCGCGTGCTCGAGTACTTCAGCTCTACGCACGGCGCGCGCAAGGGATTGGCGGACACCGCGCTCAAGACCGCGGACTCCGGTTACCTCACGCGCAAGCTCGCCGACGTCGCGCAAAACGTCGTCGTCACGGATAGCGACTGTGGCACCTTGAATGGGATCACCAAAGAAGTGATCTATCGCGGGGACAAGATCGAAGTGTCGCTCGCCCAGAACATCCGCGGGCGCGTGTCGCGCACGACGATCCGGGACATCGTGACCGACGACGTCGTGGTCCGCGACAACGACATGATCACCGACGACATCGCGCGCAAGATCGAAGCTCTCGGCTACACCAAGATGCGGGTCCGCAGCCCGCTGACTTGCGAAGCTTCGCTCGGCGTGTGCGCGCAGTGCTACGGCATGGACCTTTCGACGGGGCGCATGGCGGAAGAGGGGCTGGCGGTGGGAATCATCGCCGCGCAGTCGATCGGCGAGCCGGGGACCCAACTCACGATGCGTACCTTCCACATCGGAGGGATCGCGTCGAAAGCGGTCCAAGACAACGTGATCCGCGCTTCGTCGTCCGGCCGCATCGTCCATCGCAACCTGCGAACGGTGCAGAATCCAGACGGCGAGACGATCGTATTGAATCGCACCGGCGAGATCATTGTCGAGGACAAGCAGGGGCGCGAAGTGGAGCGCCACGGAGTTCCGCTCGGAGCGGTGGTGCAGTTGGCGGAGGGGAGCGAAGTCCGGCCGAAGCAGCCGATCTATAACTGGGACCCGCACATGATCCCGATCATCGCCGAGAAATCGGGGAAGGTCGAATACGAGGACATCGTCGAAGGCGCCACCCTCAAGGTAGAGATCGACCCGGTATCGAAGAAGAAACGCCGCGTGATCGTCGAGCACAAGGGCGAATTGCACCCGCAGATCGTGCTCCGCGACGTCCGCGAGGGCGCGATCATCGCCCTCTACCCGATTCCGGAGAAAGCGCACATCGAGGTGGAGCGCGGCCAGGACATCGCGGCCGGCACACTGCTCGCGAAGACGCCGCGCGAGATCACGGGAACGCAGGACATCACGGGAGGACTGCCGCGCGTGACCGAGATCTTCGAGGTCCGGCGTCCGAAGAATCCGGCCGTGATCGCAGAGATCGACGGCTCGGTGGAGATGGGCGAGAAGAAGCGAGGCAAGACTACGATCATCGTTCGCAGCGAGCGAGGCATCGAACAGGAGCACATGATCCCGCACGGCAAGCACTATCGCGTCCACAAGGGGGACGTGGTGCTGGCAGGCGATCCGCTCGTCGACGGCGACCTCGTCCCGCGCGACATCTTGCGGATCAAGGGCGTGGAAGCGGTGCAGGACTACCTGCTCCGAGAAGTGCAGAAGGTGTATCGCTCGCAGAACGTGACGATCGACGACAAGCACATCGAGATCATCGTCGGGCAAATGCTCCGCAACGTGAGCGTGCTCGACCCGGGGGATGCCGAACTCCTGCCATCGACGGTGATCGACAAGTTCAGGTTCCGGAGGACCAACGAGGCGATCGTCAATCAAGGCAAGAAGCCGGCGACCGCCGAGCCGCTGTTGCTCGGCATCACGAAGGCTTCGCTCCAGTCGGAGAGCTTCATTTCGGCGGCGAGCTTCCAGGAAACGACCAAGGTGCTCACCGAGGCTGCCCTCGCGGGCAAGACGGACAACTTGCTCGGTCTCAAGGAAAACGTGATCATGGGTCACATGATCCCGGCAGGTACCGGCTTCCGCCTCTACTTCGAGAAGGGGATCAAGAAGCTCGGCGAGCCGAAGCGGCGCGAAGTGCGGGAGCCCGTGGCTGCCGCAGCCGCGGCTGCCACCGCGGGGGGCGATGTGGCGGCGAAGGATCTCACGGAGCTTTTGTTCGGCGGCAAGGCCGAGACCGCGGAAGGCGAGTCGATCGAGGAGCCGCAGCTCGAAGCCGAGCCCGAGAGCGCACCCGAGACGGAGCCTGAAATGGTGGGCGAGAAGGACAAGGGAGAAGAAAGTGCCAACGATTAACCAACTCGTCCGCAAGGGGCGGAAGCACAAGGTGAAGCGGAGCAAGTCGCCGGTACTCGAGGGTTGTCCGCAGAAACGCGGGGTTTGCCTGCAAGTGAAGACGCAGACGCCGAAGAAGCCGAATTCCGCGCTTCGCAAGATCGCCCGCGTGCGCCTGTCGAACGGCAAAGAGATTACGGCGTACATCCCTGGTGAGGGGCACAACTTGCAGGAGCACTCGATCGTGCTCGTTCGCGGGGGGCGCGTGAAGGATCTCCCCGGTGTTCGCTACCACATCATCCGCGGAACTCTCGACACTGTCGGGGTGAGCGGGCGCAAGCAAGGCCGGTCCAAGTACGGCAAGAAAGCTAAGGATTAATCGCGATGCCGATCGTAAGGCCGAAGAAGAAGGAAAAAACCAAGATCAAGTTTCGCTCGACGGAACGATTCCTCCGTCCAGACGCTCGCTTCAACAACATGGTCTGCACCAAGGTGATCAACTTGATCATGTGGGATGGGAAGAAGTCCGTCGCGGAGACGATCTTCAACGACGCCATGGACATCATCGCGAAGAAAGTACCGGAGACCGAGCCCCTCGACGTGCTGTTGACCGCCCTCAACAATGTGAAACCCTTGGTCGAAGTCCGTTCGCGGCGCGTCGGCGGTGCCACCTATCAGGTGCCGATCGAAGTGAACCGCAAGCGCGCGCAGACGCTCGCGATCCGCACGATCGTCGGCGTGGCGCGCGGCAAGTCCGGCAAGCCAATGTCTCACCGCCTCGCCGAAGAATTGATCTCCGCGTCGCGCCGCGAGGGCGCATCGGTCACCTGGCGCGAGAACACGCACAAAATGGCCGAGGCCAACAAGCTCTTCGCGCACTACGCCTGGTAGTCGTCGCCGGCCGATGGAGAATATCCGAAACATCGGAATCATTGCTCATATCGACGCCGGTAAGACGACGCTGAGCGAGCGAATCCTCTACTATTCGGGGCGCGAGCATCGCATGGGCGAGGTGCACGAAGGCACCACGCGCATGGATTGGCAGCAGGAAGAGCAAGAGCGCGGTATCACCATCACGAGCGCCGCCACGAGCTTCCTATGGGGCGGCGTGCGGATAAACCTCATCGACACTCCCGGACACGTGGACTTCACCGCCGAAGTGGAACGCTCCCTCCGTGTACTCGACGGAGCCATCGGCGTCTTCAGCGGCGTCGAAGGGGTCGAGGCGCAGTCGGAGACGGTGTGGCGGCAGGCGGACCGCTATCACGTGCCGCGTCTCGTCTTCGTGAACAAGCTCGACCGCGTCGGCTCCGAGTACTTCCGCGTGCTCGATGAGATCCGGCAGAAGCTCCACTGCCTGCCGCTCGCGATCACGATTCCGATCGGCGCGGAAAGCGAATTCGAAGGCGTCATCGACCTCGTGCGGATGAAGGAGCTGCGGTTCGAGGCATCGAGCCTCGGGACCAAGGTGATTGCCGCCGAAGTCGCCGCGGAGCGCCGGGAGGATGCGCTGCGCCGCCGCGCCGAATTGGTCGAGCAAGTGGCGGAGCACGCGGATGAAGTCATGGCGCTGTTCGTGGATGGCAAGGAGATCCCCGCGGAGCCGCTGCTTCGCGCGATCCGCGCCGGCACGCTCGCGCGCCGCTGGGTGCCGGCCTTCGCGGGCGCCGCCTTCCGCAACAAAGGCGTGCAACCTGTGCTCGATGGCGTCGTTCACTTTCTCCCTTCGCCGGCGGACGCCGGCGCCGTGCCCGCGGAGCGCGTAAAGGATGGCACGCACGTCGAGGTCCAGCCTGACGAGAAACAGCCGCTCGTCGCGCTCGTCTTCAAAGTGCAAGTCGACAGTCATGGCGAGCTGTCCTACGTACGGATCTATTCGGGAAAAATCGAACGAGGCTCGAATTGCTTGAACCCGCGCTCGGGGAAGAAAGAGCGCATCGGCAACCTGTATCACATGCACTCGAACCTCCGCGAAGCGATCGCGGAAGCGGCGGCTGGCGACATCGCCGGCGTCACGGGGCTCCGCTTTTCCGGCACGGGGGACACGCTCTGCGACCCGTCTCGACCCGTGCTCCTCGAGCGGCCGCGCTTCCCGGACACCGTGATCTCCATGGCGATCGAACCGCGAAGCGCGGCGGATCGCGACCGCCTGCTCGAGCAGCTCGAGCGGCTCACGAAGGAAGATCCCACGCTGGCGCTCGAGGTCAGCGCGGAGAGCGGCCAGATCCTCATGTCCGGGATGGGAGAGCTGCACCTCGAAGTCGTGCGCAATCGCTTGGAGCGCGACTTCAAGGTCGAAGCGAACATCGGCAAGCCTCGCGTCTCCTATCGCCAGACCTTCGAGGGCAGCGCGCGCCGGCGCGCACGCTTCGAGCGCGTCATCGGCGGCAAGGAGCACCTAGGCAGCGCCGAGATCGCCGTGCGCGCGGATCCATCGGCGAGAGCCTGCACGGTCGAAGCGGAGGACATGAACGGCGTGCCGCCGAATTGGCGCCCGAAGCTCGAGGAGACGGCGCGCGACTGCTTGAATTCCGGCGGCTCGCTCGGCTATCCCTTCGTGCAGGTGCGGCTCAGCGTGCGCGTGCCCGACTTCGCGCCCCAGATGACCGAGGTGGGGCTCATCATGGCCGTCAAGGAAGCATTCGACCTTTGCGAGATGGATGCGGAGCCGGCGCTCCTCGAGCCCGTGATGCGGTTTCAGATCACCACGCCGGACGAGTACTTCGGGCCGATCACGCAGGATTTGACGCGCCGGCGCGCCACCATCGATGCCGTGGAAACCCTGCCCGCGATTCGCCGCGTGGAGGGCACCGTTCCGCTCTCGGAGGTTTTCGGGTACACGACGATCCTGCGCTCCATCTCGCAGGGGCGCGCCGCGATGACGCTCGAGCCGGTCGGCTACGCCAAGGCGCCCGAAGAGATCGCGAGCAAGCTGCGCTCTTGACGACTGCTGCCGGCGCGACGCTGGCCGTCGTGCTGCAGCGCTTGCCGGAAGGCGAGTCCCTGCGCGCTTTCCGACTTCGAGCGCGCGACGACGCTCCTCGCACGGCTCCGCCGCCGTAAGCCCAATCCCCTTTTCCGTTTGACACCAACATCGACGTGCCTATAATACCCGCTTTTCGTAATTCTAAAGGCGCGGCAGATCAGCCTTTAGTGCTGGATCTACAAAGGCTTAGAGGCATAGAGATTCGCGACGCGGTCTCGCCTTTTCGGTCTCGTTGTGCGGCTTACGGCGGTCGCGTTTTCGCGTCGTTTCGCCCACGCATGTGCGAGTAACGGTACCACTGCGGCATCCATTTCGTCGCCGCAGCGGTTCGCGGGGAACTTGTTTTTGGCGAGTTGAGAGTGGACGACCATGGCAAAAGACAAGATTCGAATCCGAATGGACGCCTACGATCACGAAGTGCTCGATGGCGCCGCCATTTCGATCGTCGAAGCCGCCAAGAGAACGGGCGCGCGCGTGCACGGACCGATTCCGCTCCCGACGCGCATCGAGCGATACACCGTGCTCCGGTCTCCGCACGCGGACAAGAAATCGCGGGAGCAATTCGAGATGCGGACTCACAAACGCCTTATTGAAATCAGCGAAGCAAATCCGAAGACCGTCGATGCTCTCACCAAGATCAACATGCCGGCGGGTGTGAACATCCGCCTCAAGATCTGAGGGAGCTTCCGATGCCACGGCGGGTTCGAAAGACGATATTGGGGCGCAAGCTCGGCATGACGCAGCTCTTCGATGCGAAGAACGAGATCGTGCCCGTCACCCTCATCGAAGCCGGCCCTTGCACCGTCTTGCAGGTGAAGACTGCGGAGCGAGATGGCTACGAGGCTTTGCAAGTCGGTTATGCGGACAAGAGCTTCAAGTCGGTGAAGAAGCCGCAGGAGGCAATCTTCAAGAAAGCGCAGACGGCGGCAAAACGCGTCGTGCGCGAGATTCCGCGCTTCCTCGCCAAAGAAGTGAAAGCCGGAGATCACATCACGATCGCGGACCTTGAAGGCGTGAAGTCCGTCGACGTTTCGGGGGTCTCGCGAGGTCGCGGGTTCTCAGGTGTCGTGCGCCGTTGGAACAAGCGGATCGGACCGAAGAGCCACGGCTCGAAGTCGAAACGCGTCATCGGTTCGCAAGGTATGCACCAAGATCCGGGGCGCGTCATCAAGGGCAAGAAGATGCCGGGACAGTACGGCGCCGAGCGGGTCAAGGTGCGTAATCTCGAAGTCATGTCGATCGATCCCCAACAGAATCTACTCGTCGTGAGAGGAGCCGTCCCGGGACCCCGGGGCGGCTTTCTGTGCATCGAAGAGAGCTTGCAATGAGCGCAGGTGCCGCGAAGCCAAAGTCGCCGCGCGAGAGGCGGGAGCGCCAGGTGCTCGCGCCCGTGGAGGTCCCATTCTTCAACGCCGGTGGGAAGCCGCAGGGGAGCCGGACGTTCCAAGCCGGTCCGGTCGCCAATTTCCCGAACGTCAAGCTTCTCAAGGAAGCGGTGCGCCGCCAGCAGGGAATTCTTCGCCGCGGCACCGCATCCACGAGGACGCGCGGCGAGATCAACGCATCGAACAAGAAACCATGGCGCCAGAAGGGCACCGGCCGCGCGCGCGCCGGCAGACGTAGCTCGCCGATTTGGCGCGGCGGCGGCATCGTATTCGGGCCGAAGCCGCGTACCTACGACTACGGACTCCCGCGCGCCCAGCGGCGCCTAGCGATTCGCCACGCCTTGCTGAGCAAGCTGATCGACGGCGAGTCGCGGATCATCGAGCGGCTCGCTCCCGCGGAGACCGGCACAAGCGCGCTCGAGAAGTTGCTCCGCGCCATCGGCCTGGAGCGCTCCTGCTTGATCGGTATCGAGGGCTCGATGGAGCGGGAATCGGTCAAGCGCCTCGTACTCTCCTGCCGCAACCTTCGCGACGTGAAGGTCGTCCCGATCTCGGAAGCGGATGCGCTGTCCCTGCTCAGGCACCGGTCGCTCCTCCTCACCGAGGGGGCGTTCAAAGAGCTGCAAGAGCGGGAGCAACGGATCGGAGCGAAGGGATGAAGGACCCGCACACGATCGTGCTGAAGCCGCTCATCACCGAAAAGTGCTCGCGCGGAATGGAGAAGCACTTGGCCTACACCTTCAAGGTCGCTTCCGATGCCAACCGAATCGACATTCGGCGCGCGGTCGAGCAGATCTTCGAAGTGAAAGTGAAGAAGGTAAACACGAGCTGGCAGCGCGGCAAACGCAAGCGCGTCGGCCGCAGCATCGGGACGACCCGCGGCTACAAGAAAGCGATCATTACTTTGGTGCCGGGGCACAAGATCGACGTTTACTAGGAGCAACCAGTCCGTTAGCAAGCGCGGCGGAGCGCGGCGCGGAGCGCCGAGCCGCCGCCGAGGATGCAAGGTAGCCGAGACAAATGGGGATCAAATACTTCAAGCCGACGACTTCGGGGCGCCGAGGCGGCTCCGTCTCCGACTTCGCGGAGATCACGAAGACGCGCCCCGAGAAATCGCTGATCGTGCCGATGCATCGACGCGGTGGCCGGAACAACGCCGGCCACAATACGGCGAAGCAGCGCGGCGGCGGCCACAAAAGGATGTACCGGATCATCGACTTTCGTCGCGACAAAGACGGCGTCCTCGCTCGCGTGGCGGCGATCGAGTACGATCCGAATCGGTCGGGCCGCATCGCCCTCCTGCACTACGCGGATGGCGAGAAGCGCTACATCCTCGCGCCGCAGGGGCTCGCGGTTGGCAACACGGTGCAGTCGGGGGAGAACGTCGACCCGCAGACTGGGAATGCCGCGCCTCTGAGAAACATCCCGACCGGCCTCGCGGTGCACAACATCGAATTGGTGCCGGGCCAAGGGGCGCAGCTCGTTCGCGCCGCAGGGAATTCCGCGCAGCTCCTCGGCAAAGAGGGCAACTATGCGGTGCTCGCGCTGCCTTCGGGCGAGATTCGGCGCGTACACATGAGCTGCCGCGCGACGATCGGCACCGTGAGCAACGATGAGCATTCGCTCGTCAAATGGGGCAAGGCGGGGCGCAAGCGCTGGCTTGGCAGGCGCCCGCACGTGCGCGGCACGGCAAAGAATCCCGTCAGCCACCCGATGGGCGGCGGCGAGGGGCGGACCGCGGGTGGACGCCACCCCTGTTCGCGGACGGGCGTGCTCGCAAAAGGGGGCAAGACTCGGAACCCCCGCAAGCAGAGCAGTCGCCACATCATTCGGCGCAGGAAGAAGTAGCGAAAACGAGCGGCGCGCCGCGAGAGCGGAGCACCCCCGGGAAGGCAACGCAGGATGGTACGGTCGCTGAAAAAAGGACCTTTCGTCGCGGTCAAGCTCCTGAAGAAGGTGATGCACCAGAAGGAGCTAAGCTCGAGCGAACCGGTCAAGACGTGGGCGCGCGCCTGCACGATCATCCCGGAGTTCGTGAACCACAATTTCCTCGTGCACAACGGCAAAGAGTTCAAGAAAGTGTACGTGACGGAGAACATGGTCGGTCACAAGCTCGGCGAGTTCGCCCCGACGCGGACGTTCCGAGCGCACGCAGGCACCAAGAAAGCTGCGGCACCCGGGGCGGCACCGCCGCCGCCGCCGGCGAAGTAAGAGCGGAATCAGCAGAGTTCGGCGCGCCGCAGAGGACGCGAATGCAAGCAGTGCGAGGTGGAGGTTAGGGCCGCAATGTACAAGGCGACGCATCGCTTCGCGCGGATCACGCCGCGCAAGGCCCGCTACGTAATGGACCTCGTGCGCAACAAGCCGGTCGACGCTTCGCTCGAGATCTTGCAGTTCTGCCACCGGCGGGGAGCGCCGATGATCGCGAAAGTAATTCGCTCGGCGCTCGCCAATGCCATTTCGGAAGGTGGCGCGCGTCCGGAATCTCTGCGCGTGCGAGAAGCGTACGTCGATGAGGGACCGACCGCGAAAAGGTGGCGCCCGCGCGCGCGCGGCATGGCCTATCCGATCATGAAGCGCACGTCGCATCTCACGATCGTGTTGGAAGCCGAAGCGAAAGAGCAGAGAGAGAAGAAGCAAAAGAAAGGCGCGACCGCGGCGAAGAGCTGACGTGCGGTCGCGGGGCGGTGGTTTCGTTGCGCGCGGCAAGCTAGTGCGCCGCGAACGAGACCGAGAATAGGCGCGTTCACCGAGAGGAGCGCATGGGGCAAAAGGTACGGCCGATCGGTATCCGCGTCGGCATAACGCGCGACTGGTCGTCGCGCTGGTACGCCGACAAGAAAGAGTTCGGCCAATGCCTGCTCGAGGACGCGAAGCTCCGCAAGCACATCCGCAGGGAGTGCTATAGCGCGGGAGTGTCCCGCATCGAGATCGAGCGCAACGGACGCAGAGTCACGGTATGGCTGCACGTTGCGCGCCCCGGCGTCGTAATCGGGCGCAAAGGCGCCCGCGTGGAGCAGTTGAAGAGCGAGCTGCAAGACATCTCGAAGGGGAAGGACATTCAGCTCAACATCGAGGAAGTCGCGGAGCCGGAGACGGATGCGCAGCTCATCTCGGAGAACGTCGCGGAACAGCTCAAAAAGCGAGCGTCCTTCCGCCGCGTGTTGAAACAAGTGATTCGCACGGCGCGAGAGCGCGGCGCGAAAGGGATCAAGGTGATGGTCTCCGGCCGCTTGGGCGGCGCCGAGATGGCGCGCCGGGAAAAGGCGTCCGAAGGCAAGGTCCCCTTGTCGACCTTGCGCGCGGACATCGATTACGGATTTTCGGAGGCGATCACGACCTATGGCGTGATCGGCTGCAAGGTGTGGGTCTACAAGGGCGAAGTGCTCGAAGAGAAAGTGGACAGGCGCAATGTCGCAGATGCCAAAACGGTCTAAGCACCGCAAGGTGCATAGGGGCCGCGTGCGCTGCTTCGCCACCCGCGGCAACAACGTATCGTTCGGCGAGTTCGGTCTGATGTCGCTGGAAGCGGGATGGGTGTCGGCACGGCAGCTCGAGGCGGGACGCGTGGCCGCGAGCCACTTTCTCGGCGGCGAGGGCAAGATCCACATCCGAGTGTTCCCGGACAAGCCGATTACATCCAAGCCGCTCGAGACCCGCATGGGAAAAGGAAAGGGCGAACCGGACTTTTGGTGCGCCGTCGTACGCCCAGGCACGATCCTCTACGAAGTGCAGGGCGCGGCGGAGCTGACTTCGCGGCAGGCGCTCAATCGGATCGCCCACAAGTTGCCCGTGCGCTGCAAGATGGTGGCGAGGAGAGCGAAGGTATGAAGGTCAAGGAAGTACGGGAGACCTCGAGCGCAGAGCTCACGAACCAGATCGCCAAAGCGCGGGTCAAGCTCTTCAAGTTTCGGTTTCACGCCACGAACGAGGAGATGCAGCGCGCCGGAGACATTCGCAAGACACGGCGCGAGATCGCGCGCATGAAGACGATTCTGCGCGAGCGAGAGATGGCGGAGGCCAAGGCCGCCGCCGCTCCGCGCGCTACCGGCCGCAAGCCGGCGAAAGGGCGCGGCAATGGCGGCAAGTGACGCGAGCAAGGCGACCCAGGAGCGTAAGGGCCGGCGGACGGTTCGGGGCATCGTCGTCAGCGACAAGATGCAGAAAACGATCATCGTGCGCAGCGAACGCATGGTGCTGCACCCGATCTACAAGAAGTACATGCGGCGCTTCACGAAGTACTACGCGCACGACGAGGAGCGCCGCGCCAAGGTCGGCGACACCGTCGAGATCGCAATGACGCGGCCGCTGTCGAAGACCAAGCGGTGGCGGCTCGTCGACATCGTCGCGAAGAGCACAGCGGCGCCTGCGTTCGATTCGGAAGTGCCGTCGATCGGCGGTGGCGCTCCATGATCCAGATGCAGACTCGGCTCGACGTCGCGGACAACTCCGGCGCCAAGAAGGTAATGTGCATCAAGGTTCTCGGAGGCTCGAGGCGCGTATATGCCCAGCTTGGCGACGTGATCGTGTGCTCGGTCAAGAAGGCGCTGCCGTCGAGCGACATCAAGCAAGGCGAAGTCGTGCGGGCGGTGATCGTCCGCACGAAGAGCGCGGTCCGGCGCGGCGACGGGTCGTTCGTACGCTTCGACAAGAACGCCGTGGTGCTCGTCGACAAGGAAGGAAACCCGCGCGGAACGCGCGTGTTCGGCGCGGTCGCACGCGAGTTGAGGCAAAAGAACTACATGAAGATCATTTCGCTCGCTCCGGAGGTCGTCTAGTTTTGAAGGCGCCGGCCAGCGGCGGAAGGACGAGATCATGACGCTGCGACTCAAGCGCGGGGACAACGTGCAAGTGATCGCCGGCAGCTTCAGAGGAAAGCGCGGCAAGGTGCTTCGCGTGATGCGCGCGGAAGCGAAGATCCTGGTGCAAGGGATCAACATGCGGTACCGGCACGTGAAACGGAACCAGAAGTATCCGCAGGGAGGCCGCATTCAGAAGGAGTGCGCGATCCACGCATCGAACGTGATGCTCTACGACGGGGGGCAGAGCCGTCCGGTCCGCACGAGGGCGGAGCGGGGGAAAGATGGGAAGAAGATTCGCGTATCCTGCAAGTCGGGTAAGCAGGTCTAGCTTGGCGCGAATCGAGGAGTGGCAATGGCGAGACTGAAAGAAAAATACCAGCAGGAGATCGTAGCCAAGCTGCAAAGCCGCTTCGGCATTGCGAATCGCTGGGCGGTGCCGAAGCTGGCAAAGATCGTCGTGAATCGCGGCGTCGGCAAGGCCGTCGAGAACAAGAAGCGGATCGACGCAGCGCAGGCCGAGCTGGCGAAGATCACGGGCCAATGGCCTGCGATTGCGCGGGCGCGGGTGGCGATCTCCAACTTTCGCCTGCGCGAGAATCTGCCGATCGGATGCAAGGTGACGCTGCGCGGCGACCGCATGTACGAGTTCCTGGACCGATTGATCAGCGTCGTAATCCCGAGGATTCGCGACTTCCGCGGCATGCCGCGAAACGCCTTCGACGGCCGCGGCAATTACGCGATGGGACTCACGGACCAAGTCGTCTTTCCGGAAATCAAGATCGATGACGTGGAGTTCGTGCAGGGTATGGACGTCTGCTTCCACATCGTGAATTCCAACGACGAGTTGTCCCTTGCGCTCATGGGCGAGTTCGGATTCCCGTTCAAGCAGTAACAGGAGCAGCCTTGGCGAGAAAGTGTTTGAAGATCAAGCAGCGGGCCGAGTCAAAGTTCAAGACTCGGCGCTACAACCGCTGTCAAATGTGCGGGAGGGCTCGCGCTTACTACCGCAAGTTTCAGATTTGTCGCCTCTGTTTTCGAAAGTTGGCCTCGAGCGGAGAGATCCCGGGGATCAAGAAGGCGAGTTGGTAGCGGAGCGACGCCGATGAGAGGACTGCACTGAAATGGCACTGAAATGGCAATGACGGATCCGATCGCGGATCTTTTCACCAGAATCCGAAACATGAACCGCCTGCGCCGAAAGACGGTCGCGGTGCCGTACTCGCGTATGAAGGAGCAGATCCTGAACGCGATCCGGCGCGAAGGATTCATCGAAGGCTACGACGTCGAAGGGGAAGGCGTAGGGAGGACCCTGCGGGTGACCCTGAAGTATGGCCCCGAAGGGGAGCCGGTCATCGGCTCGATCGACCGGGTCTCGACTCCGGGGCGGCGCGTCTATCGCGGGCGCAAAGAGCTGAAGCCGGTGCTGCGCGGGATGGGGATCTCCGTGCTCTCTACGCCAAAGGGGATTCTCACCGACCGCGAGGCGCGCGCGCAGGGGATCGGCGGAGAAGTACTGGGAACGCTGTGCTGATCGCGCGGCTACGACGCAGGCTGCACGCGCCCCAAGGCCGGAGCGGCGGCGTGAAGAACGGTAAAGAGACATGTCGAGGGTAGGCAAGAAATCAGTCGCGATCCCGGCCGGGGTCAAGATCAGCGTCTCCGGGGGCACCGTGCAAGTACAGGGCCCCAAGGGGAGCGCGGATTGGCGGCTCGGCGCCGGCGTGCAGGTGGCGGTGACGGGGAATGAGGTCGCCGTTGCGCGCCTCCGCGATGACAAGGTCACGCGCTCGCTCCATGGGACGACGCGCCAGATCATCGGCAACATGATTCGCGGCGTGTCGCAAGGATTCGAGCGCCGCTTGGAGATCGTGGGAGTCGGCTTCAACGCCAAGGTCGAAAAGAATTCGCTCGTGCTCCAAGTGGGATTTTGCCACCCGATCTCCTTGCCGATCCCGGAGGGATTGAAGGTGGAGGCTCCGAAGCCGACCAACATCACGATCAAGGGCGTCGACAAGCAGAAGGTCGGGCAGTTCGCGGCGGAGGTCCGCGGAATACGCCCACCGGAGCCGTACAAGGGCAAGGGCATTCGCTACGAGAACGAGACGGTGCGCCGCAAGGCTGCGAAGGCATTCGGCACCGCCGCGGGCGCGAAGTAGCGGGAAGAGCGGCGGGAGTATCATGGATCCAAACAAGATCAAGGCGCGCCAGCGGCTGCGGCGGCGCCGGCACGTTCGGAAGCGCTTGTTCGGGACTCCGGACCGCCCCCGATTGTCGGTATCCCGCAGTTTGAAGCACATTTCCTGCCAAGTGATCGACGACACGAAGAGCGTGACGTTGTGTAGCGCCTCGACGCAATCTCCCGATTTGCGCGCGGACGTCGGCAAGAACGCGGGGAATCGCCAGGGCGCGGCGCTCGTCGGCGCGCTGCTCGCGGCGCGCGCGAAGAAGCTCGGCATCACGAAACTCAAGTTCGATCGCAGCGGATTCAAGTACCATGGTCGCATCGCCGCACTCGCCGACGCCGTGCGGAAGAACGGAATAGAGGTCTAGGTAATGGCTGCCGATGCGAAGGACCGCGAGCCGGAACCGGTTCCAGTGCGCGAGGAACTTGGTGCGCAGGTCGAGGAAGAAACCCCGGAAGTCGCGGAGGACGGAGTCGGTCCCGAGGCGCGCCCACGCGACCGCGGCCAGGAGCGCGGCCGCAGCGGCGGCGGCCCCCCAGGCGGACGAGGTCGCGGCAAAGGCCGCGGGCGCGGCCGCGGGCGGGGCGGCGAGCAGGAGCAAGAGGGCCCTCGCTACGAGGAGCGCGTCGTGCAGATCAATCGTTGCGCGACGACGGTCAAGGGGGGACGCCGCATGTCCTTCAGTGCGCTCGTCGTCACGGGGGACAAGAAAGGCCTCGTGGGAATCGGCTTCGGCAAGGCGAAGGAAGTTCCGAACGCCGTCGAAAAGGCGTTCAAGGATGCGCGCAAGCGCATGATCCGGATCGCGATCGCCGGCACCACGATCCCGCATGAAATCACGGGAAGACTCGGAGCCTCCAAGGTTTTCATGATGCCTGCCGCGGACGGCACGGGAGTGATCGCGGGCGCAGCGGCCCGCGCCGTGCTCGAGTGCGCCGGCGTGCAGAATATCCTGACGAAGACGTTCGGCAGCACGAACGCGGTAAACGTCGCGAAGGCAACGTTCGGGGGGCTCACGCGGCTCCGGACCAAGGAACAAGTGGAAAAGTTGCGAGGAATCTCCCTGTCATGAATCTCTCGGACGTCAACCAGAGTGCGGGCGCATACAAGAACCGCAAGCGGCGCGGCCGCGGCGAAGGGTCCGGCCTCGGGAAGTCTTCCGGGCGCGGCACGAAGGGCGCCGGTGCGCGTTCCGGCTTCAAGCGGCGCATCGGCTACGAAGGGGGGCAGATGCCCCTACACCGCCGCGTTCCGAAGCGCGGCTTCAACAACGTGTTCAAAGAGCATTTCGACATCGTGAATACCTCCGATCTGAACGGGCTCGAAGCGGCGACGGAAGTAGACCTCGATCTGCTCGCGGCTCGCGGAATCCTCAAGCGGCGCTACGGCCGGCTCAAGGTGCTCGGCGATGGCAAGCTCGAGAAGAAGCTCGTCGTGAAAGCGGCGAAGTTCACCGCGGCGGCACGCCGCAACATCGAGGAATCCGGCGGCGAGGCGAGAGTAGTCTGATGCGGGGTCTCGTCAAAGTAGTCGATGACATCCTGCAGATCCCGGATCTTCGCCGGCGCCTGTTCATCACCTTCGGGTTGCTCGCGATCTATCGGATCGGCTTCCATATCTACCTTCCCGGCGTCGACGCCGTGTTCTTGCACAAAGTGATCGAGGTCCAGCAATCGACCGGCGGCGGCCTCCTCGGCTACATCCAGATGGCCAGCTTGCTCACCGGAGGCAGTCTTTCCCAAGCGATGATCTTCTCTCTCGGGATCATGCCTTACATCAGCGCTTCCATCATTTTTTCGCTGCTCGTGAAGGTATTCCCGAAGCTAGAAGCATTGCAGAAGGAAGGGGAGTCCGGGCGCCGCCAGATCAATCGCTATACGCGCTACGCCACCGTCCTCCTCTGCATCATTCAAGGCATGTTCGTAGTCGCTTGGCTGAGCAGCCCGGCGCAAGCGGGCACGATGCGGCAATCGATCTCCGCGGGCGGCTTGCCGCTCCAGATGCTGCAACTCACCGTGCTCACGGCGGGGACGCTCTTTCTCATGTGGCTCGGCGAGAAAATCTCCGAGTTCGGTATTGGGAACGGCACGTCGCTCATCATCATGGCGGGGATCATCGCCGAGATGCCGGGAGCGATCTTGACGATGGTGCGACGCACGCTGATGGCGAATCCCGACGAGCGGGCGCTCTACGTCGTGAAGTTGATCGTGCTCTTTGCGCTGTTCGTGGGGATCGTTGCCTCGGTCGTATTGATCACCAAGGGCCAGCGCCGAATCCCCCTCCAGCACGCGCGCCACGTCAAGGGGAGGCGCATGCAGGGCGGACAGCGCATGTACTTTCCGATTCGCATCAACTCTGCCGGCGTGCTGCCGATCATCTTCGCGCAGTCGCTGATCCTGATACCGACCCTGTTCTTGACCAGCGTCTTCGACGAGGGAAATTTCCTGGTCATGGCGCTGAATCGCAACGGGTTTTGGTACCTTCTCCTCAACGTCCTCATGATCGGATTCTTTACCTACTTCTGGACCTCCCTGATGTTCAACCCGGTGGAGATCGCGGAGAACATGAAGGAGCACGGCTCTTTCATCCCGGGCATTCGCCCCGGGCGCAGGACCGCGGAATACTTGCAGCAGATCATCAACCGTGTGACGCTTACCGGCGCGGTGTTCTTGGCGACGATCGCGTTGATCCCGCAGATCATCGCGGATGCCTTCGAGGTCGACCTCCTCATCACGAGTTTCCTGGGAGGAACCGGCATCCTCATCGTCGTCGGCGTCGCCCTCGACCTAGTGGACAAGATCGAGGCTCAACTCCTCGTGCGACACTACGAAGGGTTCATGCGCGCAGCGGACGATCGCGCCAAGGCCTGAAGGCTCGCGGCGAGGCAGATGACGAGCGGGACTCCCACGAACGGCTCCCACCAGCGGCGCGCGCTGCACCTCGTCTTCTTGGGTCCACCGGGCGCCGGCAAGGGTACGCAGGCGGCGCGCTTGGCACAGAGTGCCGGCATCCCTCACTTGTCGACGGGGGACATGCTCCGCCATGCGCTCGCCCTGGCTACGCCGACGGGCCTGGAAGCGAAGCAGTACATGGATCGGGGGGAATTGGTTCCCTTCCCGATCATCCTCCGGCTCGTTCGCGACAAGCTCCAAGATCCCGCCAGCGCCCGCGGCTGGGTTCTGGACGGGTTTCCGCGCAACCTCGAGCAGGCGCGGGCATTCGCCGAGATGCTCGGGGAGCTGCGCCGCGAGATTACGCGCGTGCTGTATTTCAAGGTGTCTGATGAATCGGTGATCCGGCGCCTTGCCGGCCGCCGCATCTGCCGGCGCTGCCAGAGTCCTTACCACCTCGAGTTCTCGCCGCCGAAGAGCGAGGGGATCTGCGACCGCTGCGGCGGCGAACTCTACCAGCGGAGCGACGACGTGGAGGCCGCGATTCGCACTCGCCTCCGCGTTTACGCGGACGAGACCGACCCGCTCGTCGACTTCTACCGGCGCGCCGGCGTGCTCGCCGCCATCGATGGCGAGCAAGAGATCGAGGGGGTGAAGCGCGCGGTGGACGCAGCCGTCGCCGGTGCGAGCCCGCGGGCGGGTTGACGGGTCTGGTGGGGACAGCTATATTGCCCGTTTTTACTTGGGGAATCGCGGCCGGGGAGCCGCGGCCTGGGGAAGCACTGTGCGCGGATCGAGCGAGATGGAACGCGCCGCGCCGCGACGCCCGTGGCTGGGCGGTCTCCCGAATCGAATGCGGCATCGAGAGGCACTAGTTCATGAAGATCCGCGCTTCGGTCAAGAAGATCTGCGAGAGTTGCAAGGTGATTCGAAGGCGCGGCGTCTTGCGAGTGATCTGCAAGGATCCGCGCCACAAGCAGCGGCAGGGTCGTTAAGGCGGCGTCG
>JAKEFC010000201.1 GCA_022616235.1 Planctomycetota bacterium | reverse complement strand
GCGCCCTCCCGCAGCTTGGCTCGTCGACGATCGTCCCAGTAATCGCTCGCGGCGCCGCGCAGTCCTATTCGAAGATCTCTCTGACGTATGCGCGCATGCGCTCGGCCGCCGGCTTGTCTGCGCGAAGCGACTTCGGCGGCGTCGCGCCCGCGAGGATCGCATTCAGACGATCGCGCATGGCGTAGCTCGGAAAGTGCCTTCGAATGGTCGCGAATGTCCACGGCTTCAACTCCTCGAATAGCGGACTCTTGGCGAGTTCCGCCGTCGCCAACAGGTGCAGCATTTCGTACGTCTCCGGCGGACTCTGGTCGATGCGGCGCTTCCGCCACTTCTCGACGCTCGCGCGTAGGACGGGCAGTTCCAGATCCAAGAAATCGGCGCACGCTGCGGGCAGGTCCGCTGCGGCGCGGAGCGCCTCCAGTTTCCCGAGCGTGAAGTCGTCCCGACGCTCGCAAAGGCGGCTGATCGCGGCTTTCCATGCGGGGTGACCGCACTGCGTCGAGATCGCGAATAGATCGAGGACGACCTGCGGCGACCGGCCGTAGGAATACGCGAACAGCGCCGCCTCGCGGTCGCTGGCGGTAGCGTTTTCGTCTGCGACGACCTTTCGCAGAGCATCGTGGGGAATCCGTGCGGGATCCAAGGAACAATACGCGAGGAATGCTCTTTGGCGGACTTTCTCGTGCGGATGGCGGATCAGCAACGCCAGCTTCTCGTGGGTGCTTTCGTCCGTGCAAGTGATTTGCGCGAATCCATCGATCGCACGCAGTACTTGATGAAGGTAGACCTTGCCGGGTTCCACGCTGATCCGTTCTCCCAGCTCCTCGAGGCTTGACGGCGCATCGAGGTGGGCGAAGACCGCGGCAGGGGCGTGCGGCGGCAGGAACTTGGACGCATCGGGGCTCGGCACACCTGCCGCCACTTTCGTAGACGCCTTCGCCGCGCGGATCAGCTCGACTGGGGTATCCGGGTGCGCCTGGAGCCAGGCGAGCACCTCCGCGCCGGTTCCCCTGTGCAGGAACATGGCCCTCGACGCAGACTTGTCATGGCTGCTTCGCTTCACGGCGCCGCAATAGTGCCAGAGCGCAACGCGCATCCACTGCGGCGCACCCGCTCCCTGCAGCCTCTCCGCCGCCGCCGATCTCCATTCCCATGCTGGCCCGTAGAGTGCCGCAAGCTCCAGCAACTCGAATTCCTTCCGTGACGCGAGCAGATCGAACCAATCCCACAAGACCTCGCGGGGCTCACCATCGAGCCTCAGCGACAGGAGGACCCAGCGCGCCTCCAGATCGCGGCGCTCCCATTCGGCGATATCGAAGCCCGCGGGCAGAGGCGGCGCGGCGTTCGAGTCCTCGCGACCTGACTGGTACCAAGCGCTTGTGATCGCCGTCCCGTGTTCGCTCCCGGCGGCAATGGAGGGTTCGTCGCTCGGTGGCGGGCCTTCGACGGAAACGATGTGCGACCTTCCGTCCTTCGCTTCGACCGTAATCCTCAGGCGCACTTCGCCATCCACCCGCCATTCGGCGATGTGGGTTCCTTCGCCGGCGAACGTGCTTTCCAGTCGCAATCCGAGGAGGTGCGGCTCGGGAGTGAGCGCGTGGTAGTCGATGCTGCCATCGAGTCGGAGCCTGCGCGTTGGCAAGCGTGCGCTCTCTCCGATGCGTACGTCAGTCCCGCCGGTTCGCCCGCCGGCAGGGCGCCGCGCTTCGCCGTGCAAGCGGCGTTTCGCGACGAGCGACTCCAGCTCACGCGCCGTGATAATGTTCGCGCCCGCTCGCCACTCGTATCCCGGCACTGGCTCGACGTAGGGCCCCACAGCCGACACGAAGACCTCGAGTCGCATTCCGCCTGGATCGGATCGCAGCACCGCTCGCACCGCGGCGTTGATGCGCTCATCGTGGGGTTCGCTGTAGTCGAAGCCCGCTTCGTCGAGGATCTGCGCGGAGCCACGCCGCGCGGAATCCCCTTGCGGCACCGCCGCCGTGCTCGCCGCGCCGACCACCGCCAACCAGAGGAAGAGGATTCGAGATCGCCGCCTTCGAAACATCATTGGGATTCCATTATCTGCGCGCCGCCGGGTAAATCCATGATCGGCCGGTGGTCTTGCCGCCGGGCGCATCGCGGCGCCTCGCCACGGGAATTCGTCGGCTCCCCGCGAAATGTGTCCTCGATCGGGCGGGCCCTTTGCTACGGCATCGAGGCGCCTTGCTCGAACCATTCGTCTCCGCGATGATCCTCGTGACCTGCCGTCTTGATCCGCATTCCAAGGTCGCTCGTAACGCGAAGCGCTCACCGCCGTTCACCGATGAATTAGGAAGTCCGGAAGATGATCGCTCCCATTGACGTACCGCCGAATTTGCAGAGGGCGTGGATCCGGCGCCTCTCGTGGCACTTCGACCTCTACAACCAAATCTACGCCGGCTGCCGGCTCCGCGCGCCCATCTTCCTGATCGGTCGGTCCGCGGAGCGTCTCGGGCAATGGAACGGGCGCGATCGAACCATCACGATCGCCGAGTCGCACATCCTCGAGCACTCCTGGGAGAGCGTGCTCGAGACCGTGCGCCACGAGATGGCGCACCAGTACGTCGAAGAAATCCTTCTCTCGCCCAATGCGCCGCCCCACGGGGAAGCGTTCCAGCGCGCGTGCCGGATCCTTCGCGTCGATCCCGCGAGCGCGGCGGCGCCCGGAACGCTGCAGTCGCTCTCCGGTTCCGCCTCCGAGCGAGACAAGATGCTCACCCGCATCAAGGAGCTTCTCGCGATGGCGGGGAGCCCGAACGAGCACGAGGCGGCGACCGCCATGCGCCTCGTCCACAAGTTCCTCCTCAAGTACAACTTGGACCTCGCGGAGTTGGACTCGCAGCGCGATTTCGCGATCCGCCACTTGGGTACCTGCTCGGCGAGAATCCAGCATTACGAGTACGCGCTCGCGAACATCCTGAACAAGCATTACTTCGTCGAAACCGTCTGGACGTTCTCGTACGACGCTCTTCGCAACCGTCCCGGTCGAATCCTCGAGATTGCAGGCACCCCCGAAAACTTGGAGATCGCGGAATACGTGCATCACTACGTGATGAACCTCACCGAGCGCTTGTGGAAGGCGTACCGGCGCGCCAACCCCGGTTCGCGGAGCACGCGCAAGCAGTACTTGGCTGGGCTCATGGAAGGCTTCGCCGCCAAGCTCGACTCCCAGAGTACCGAATTGAGCGAGAAGAACGGGCTCATCTGGCGCGGCGATCCGTTGCTTGAGGAGTATCATCGCTACCGGTACCCGCACTTGGTACGGCTACGCGGTGCGGGGGTCGCACGGAGCGATGGCTACGACGCAGGGCTACGCGATGGCAGGGAGATCACCATCCATCGCGGCGTCAGCGGCAATTCGGCCGACCGCGGGAGGCGAATCGGCGACGGCCGCTGATGGCCACGCGGCGCCGCGGCGCGATCTGCCTGCATGGCGCTCCATCGCCGTCGCGCCGTCTTGCGCCGCGTTCTCGCCTCGGGGAGACTTGCCCGCGCGTGGCGACTTCCCGCCGCGCCAATGGGGTACCATGCGCCTACGGATCGGCATCGATGTTTCCAGCGCCATCGATCCTCGCCCGACGGGCGTCGCGCGCTACATCCGCTCGCTCGTCGAAGGACTGCGGCGCCTTCCGGACCACCCGCAGATCACCCTCTACGTCCGCCCGTCGCGCCGCCGCCACGGCGATCCTGCCGCGCTATTTCCCGGCGTGATCTGGCGCTGGCTCGTGCCGGTCGGGCCGCGCTCCGCCATCGACGTTTTCCACGCGCCGGATCTCCGCCTCCCGCGCTGGAGCCGTGTACCTGCCGTCGTCACGATTCACGACCTCACTTCGCTCTTTCGCGCCGACCACGCGCCGCCGGAATTCGTCCGGCGCAAGATCGCCGCCTATCGGCGTGCCGCGCGCTTTGGCTCCGCGCTGATCACCCATTCGGCGGCGACGCGCACACAGGTCATCGAACACCTCGCCGTGCCGCCGGAGCGCGTCGTTGCGATTCCACTCGCGGACCCGCTGCCGCAGTTTTCGGCGGAAGAAACCCCCGTGCGCGAGGACACGATCCTTCTCGTCGGAGGCCCGAGCCGCCGCAAAGGGAGCGAGCGATTTCCGCAGGTCATCGAGTGCTGGCGGCGCGACCTCGGGTGGTCGCCGCAAGTCGTTTGGGTCGGCTCCGCGAGCCCCGAAGAGGCTGCGGTTCTCGCGGCGGCGCTCCCCGAGGAAGCGAGGCGGCGCGTTCGCTTCCTGGGCTTCGTCTCCGATCTCGAGCTCGACCGGCTCTACCGGCAGTGCCGCGCGCTGCTCCTCCTCTCGGAGGCGGAGGGCTTCGCGATGCCGCTCCTTGAAGCGACGCGGCGCGGCTGCCCGGTGTTGGCGGTGAGTACCGACCCGCTCGTGGAAGTGTTGGGCACCGGCGCGTTCTGGTTCGCGCCGAATCTGGGCGATCTCGCCGCGGCCACCCGGCGCCTGCTCGACGCACGCGAGCGGGAAGCCGTGCTCGCCGCGGCGCGCGCGCGCGCGGACGCGTACTCCTGGGAGAAGACGGTCGCGCAGACGCTCGCGGTTTACGAACGAGTGGCCGCGCGCGCCACCGTTGCCATGAGTTCATGAAAGACCCGCCGGGTCGAAGCGCCGCCGATTCCGCCGGCGGCGGAGTCGCGGTCTGGAAGCCGGCGGGCATCACTTCGCGCGCCGCCTTGAACACGCTCCAACGAAGCCTGGCGCGCCGCGCTCTCGGACACACGGGGACCCTCGATCCGCTCGCATCGGGGATCCTCGTCGTCCTCGCCGGCGAGGCGCGCAAGTTCCAACGCTTCCTCATGTCAGGATCCAAGACCTACCGCG
>JAKEFC010000200.1 GCA_022616235.1 Planctomycetota bacterium | reverse complement strand
TCGCGAGCGGCGCGGAGCACCCCAGAGCGGCGATGAGAGCCAAGAAAACGCGGCGAGTCTTGGGCCTCTGGAACCTCGTGATTTGGAACCGAACTCCGGGGGCATCGAAGTAATTTCACTGGGTAACTATTGGGTAACTCGGAAAACGCATCGATCGGGAGACGGCATGTCTCGGCACCTTACCGTGTCGTAAAGTATTACAAAATAGTGACTTAAGATACGAATAAAATGGTGGGCGATACTGGATTTGAACCAGTGACCCCTAGCTTGTCGAGCTAGTGCTCTAGCCAGCTGAGCTAATCGCCCTTTGTTTCGAAGTTCGGCTCGGTAACGCGGTGCCGAGGTATCGGCGGGACTATAGCAAAGCGAAACGCGCCGGCAAACGGATTTTCCGGCGCGATGGGGGGGTCAGGGCTTGGGGCCTTTGCGGGGAAGCTCTAGCCCGGATTATTCATGAACTTCGTCACGAAAGCGCCGAGGTGGCTGGATGGCAAGGAGAAACTGCGACTTCGGCCGGAGGCGACCTGGTGAGGTCGTTGAGGATCGAAGTCGCGGTTTCGACGCAGCAAGGCAGCCACATCGGCGCTTGCAGTGGAAGGATCATGAATAATTCGGGCTAGCTTCCCGCGACGTAGCCGCTCACTTTGATCAAAGTTTCGCGGACCATGTTTCCGTAGGACTGGAGCACCTCTTGCAGCCAGCCTTCCGTGCCGAACTGCGTGAGGGCGAGGCCCGCGAAGGACGGGAGCACGGCGATCAACATCGCGAATACCGCATGCTCCGCGCGCAGGAAGGTGCCCGGCGGGAACATCGCCGTAGGGCTGCGAGGAGGCGGAGTGACGGTCAGCGGGCCCACGACGGCGGTCGGAATGTGCTCTTCTCGCTCGGGCGGCTGCTGGACCAACGACTCCGAAAACATGTCTCGCTCCGAAGCGAGGGCCGGCGGCGGCTCCTGGATCGCGACCGATGACGAGGCCGCGCTCCTGCGCTCCGCCGCGCGCGCGAGCGCGGTCGGCGACTCCGCGAGGGCGGAGTTCGCCGCGCCGAAGCGAGGCGCATCCGCCTGCGACTGCGCGAGCGCGAGGGGCGATTGCTTGGCGACCGCTGCGGAACCCGGCGCCGCCTCGGCCGCTTTCGGAGCCCCCGAGGCAATTCGCTTAGGATCGATGATCACGCGCTCGAAGCACTTCGGGCACTTGATGCGCGACTTCTTCTGCACGGGAGGAACGCCGAGGAGCGCCGAGCAATGCGGGCAGCTGATCTCCCAGCGCTCGCCTGCAGGCGCTTCTTCGGCGATCGGCGGACTCGCCATCGACTCGCCGGACCACCCGGTATTCGCGCCGGCAAGCTCCGCGGCTTCGGCGGCGTCTCTCGCGCTGCCAATACCGGCGCCAGGCCCGAGCTTGGGCGACGAGCCGCTGCCGCCGCCGACGAGCTTCAGTCTCGGCGCCGGACGCTTCTCCGCGCTCTTCCGGCGCGCGACGGTGTCGGCGGAGAAAAGCTCGAGCCCTTCCGACTTGAGCACTGACGACAGGTTCATTTCGAGTTGTTCCGCCTGACGCGCAGACACCGCCTCGGTAACCGCGGGCGCGGCAGCCGCCTCCTGAGGAAGCCCTTGGCAGCTCGAGCAGAGGACGGGGTCCCCTGGATTGGCATTCGCCGCGGGCGGCTCCGGAATCACCGCCGCGCACTGGTCACAATATCGAAGCTCCATGGAACCTCCGCTTCACCTTACGAAAAGAGCGGCCCTGCGAAGAGTGCGCCGGCGGTGGCGCACATGGTCAGCGTCGCGAATAGGGGAACGACTGCGCCTCCGCGCGATTCGCGCCGGCACAGCAATAGGAGCGCCGCGCCGAGCCCCACGACCGCGTGCAGCACCGCCACGAGCGCGATCGTCGCGGTCACTTCCGGCGCCGCCGAAACGGCGAGCGTCACATCGAGGGCGACGAGCGTGCCCGCGAGCAGCGCGGACGCCAGCGCCACGCCGCGAAGGATGAGAGACCGAGGAATCGTCGTCTTCGAATCGCCCAACAGATACGACCACGTGAAGAGTAGTATGGAAACCAGCACGATCGCGGCGTCGAATGGCGTGCCATCTACGAGCGGCGCGGCGAGGTAGTCCCACGCGTTCCACGTGCCGCTCAGGATCGGCTGTATGCCGCCGCGCGCGAAGAAATACGTGCCGAGAATCGCCAAGCACAGAAAGGTCGCCTTTTTCATTGCCATCGGAGATACCATCCGAGCCCATTCTTCCGCGATACGACCCAATGATCCGCCACCCCGGGAGGGTGCGACAATTTGACTTCCTACAAGTCTAGCCTGCCCGAGCCGAGGTCGCCAAACGCCGCGCGCGGTCCCGCCGGTGCAGGGCTCGATCGCCTCTGCTGCTGTTATCTCTTGGCGCTCGTCGTGGTGCTCTTCGGCGCGTCGTTCCTCGGAAGTTATCGCCTCACTCCCGCGGCGGTATGGGACGCTTTTTGGCAACCCGATGGTGGCCGCGCCTATGCAGACTGGTTCGACCTCAGGTTTCGCCGACTGTTCTTCGCCGGCGCGGTGGGGGGGATCCTCGGGCTCTGCGGCACGGTATTTCAGGCGCTGCTCCGCAATCCGCTCGCCGAGCCGTACATTCTCGGAATCTCCGGGGCCGCATCGCTCGGATCGATGGCGGTACGCTTCCTGCTCCCCGCGGGGAGCGCGCTCTTCGCCGAGGGATGGCTCACCATTGGACCCCTCGCGGGCGCGCTCGCGGGAACGGCGTTGCTCCTCGCCGTCGCGCGCTGGGGAGGTCTCTACGACCCGCCGAGCTTGATCCTCGCGGGCGCCGTCCTCACCGCGATCTTCGGCGCGCTCGGGCTGCTCTTCTACACGCTTGCGCCCGAGCGCCAAGTCGTCGCCACGCTCCTTTGGCTCATGGGCAACATCAACGCGGAAGCGATGGTCGGAACGCCGCACCTGCGCAATCTGCTCCTGCTCCTCGCCGCAGGCGGCGTCGGGTTCTTCGCGTTCGCGCGCCACCTCGATCTGCTCTCGCTCGGGGAAGAAGAAGCGGCGGACCTCGGCGTTTCGCCGCGCGCGCTCAGAGTCGCGCTCTTGATTGCCGCTTCGCTGCTCACGGGGGCGGTGGTGGCTGCCGCGGGGCCGATCGGCTTCGCCGGACTCGTCGTGCCGCACATCGTACGCACGCTGCACGGGCCGGGGCACGATCGGCTCGTGCCGCTGTCGATTCTCGGCGGCGCGATCTTTCTCATGCTTTGCGATACGGCGGCACGCACTTGCTTCGCTCCGCATCAGCTTCCGATCGGCGTGGTGACGGCGCTCGTCGGCGGTCCGTTCTTCTTGTTCCTGCTCGGGACGCGCCGGCGCGGCGCGCTCTCGGTCGCGTAGGCAAACGGAGGCTTCGAGGAATGGAGACGATGCTGGAAGCGCGATCGCTGTCGGTGCTGCGCGGCGCGGCGGAAACGTGCAGCGGAGTGAATCTGCGCGTGCGCCGCGGCGGCTGTCACGGGATTATCGGGCCCAACGGCAGCGGGAAGAGCACGCTCCTCCTCGGGCTTCGCGGCCTCCTGCCGACGCGCGGCGACCTCGCCGTGGCGGGCATCGCGCCCCGTAGCGCGGGGCGAGCGCGCATGGCGCGGCTCGTCGCCGTGATGCCGCAGCGCATGGAGTTCGCGTTTCCGTTCACGGTCGAAGAGATGGTGCTCCTCGGCCGCAGTCCCCATCGCCGCCCGTGGGAAGCGTTTCGCGCCGAGGACCGCGCGCGTGCCCGCGCCCTGATCGAGCGCCTCGGGCTCGCTCCGGTGGCCGGAATGCGCGTCGATGCCGTGAGCGGCGGCGAGCGCCGCAAGGTATTCCTCGCGCGCGCCCTCGCCCAGGACACGCCGCTCCTCTTCCTCGACGAGCCGACCGCCGGCCTCGACCCCGCGGTGCAGGAGGAGCTGGTCGCGCTCATCGAGGAACTCAGGCAGAGCGAGGGGCGCACGGTCGTCGTCGTCCTGCACGACGTGCGGCTCGCGCGCCGTCTCTGCGAGCGCGTGACGGCGCTCCGCGCTGGAGTCGAGCTTGCGGAAGGGGTTCCGGAGCGCGTGCTCGCGCCGGATCTGCTCGAGGCGCTGTTCGGCGTGCGGTGGGTCGAGTTCAGCGCCGCCGGGCGCACCCCCGTGTTGTTGCCGGCGGCGGCGGAGGAGAAGCGCTCGTGACGCGAATCGCAAACCTCTTGCTCTGTTTGGCGCTCGCGGCATTCCTCTGCTTCGGGGGGGGCGCGCGCGAGCCCGCGTCGTCGCCGCCGCCCAGCGCGCGGCCGCGCATCGAGCGCGTCGTATCGCTCGCGCCGAACTTCACCGAGATCTTGCTCTACTTGGGGCTTGGCGATCGCATCGCCGGCGTGACGGTGTTCTGCGCCGGCGTCGATCCGGAGGTCGCGCGCGTGGGATCCTTCCTCGAGCCGGACTTCGAGCGCATTCTGTCCTTGCGTCCGGACTTGGTGCTCGCCGTCAGGGGCAACGAGCAAGCGCCGCTCTTTCAGGGCCTCGCGCGCCACGGCCTCCGCGTCGAGGTCTTCGCGGGGGAGAGCATCGACGATCTGCGCGCGACCGTGAGCGGGCTCGGAGCGATGTTCGATGCCGAGGCGCGCGCGGCGGAGTTCATCGAGAGATTGGATGCGGCGCTCGCCGCCGCCGCCCCAGGCCCCGCCGCTCCCCGGGTCCTCTTCGTGGTGGATCACCGGCCGCTCTACGTCGCGGGAGGTGGCTCGTTCGTCGACGCCATGCTCGCCGCGGCAGGCGCGGCGAACCTCTTCCACGACCGCTCGGAGCCGTGGCTGCCCGTGGAGCTGGAAGAGGTCGTCGCGCGGGATCCGGACGTGATAATAGATGTCACGCTCCCGCCCGATGCGGATGCTGCCGGAGAGCCGTGGGGCCGCTTTCGCTCGCACCTGCGGGCGGTTCGCGCCGGGCGCGTCTGGCCGTTCCCGCAAGTCTACTGCGGCATCCAGGTACCGGATTGGATCGTTCGGTTGCGGGAGATCGTTCTGCACTAGGCAGGCGCGCGCGTGTCCCGGGCCGCCCAAATCGCACGGCAGGCGGCGCGGGGTCCGAAGTTTTTTGCCGCGCGAGGCCGATACGATAGATGGGTCCGCCCCTCCCGCCGGCAAGGAAGGTGGTCATAGAACCATGGCGCACTCGCGGTGGGATTCGGCCAGCCCCGACGACCAGCGGCGCATGCAGCTCGCGCGCTTGCGGGAGTTCCTCGCGCGCCAAGCGCTGCCGTTCCACCCCTTCTACCGCGAGCTGTTCCGCCGCGAGAAACTCTCCCCCGAGAAATTCCAGAGCTTCGAGGATCTCGCGCGCATCCCCTTCTCGAGCAAAGCGAACGTCGCGCCCACCGGCGACGATCCCGACCGCCCGCGCTCGTTCGTCTTGCAGCCGACGCCGGAGACGCTCCGCGCGAGCCTCGGGCTCGGCCGCAAGCTCGCGCTCGGCTGGAAGAAGCTGACGCGCGGCGGGGAAGCCGTGCGCCGCGAGTTAGGCCTCGAATACCGCCCGGTGCAAGTCTTCTTCACCACCGGCCGCACCGCGCTCCCGACCTCCTTCTTGCTCACGCGCTACGACTTGCAGCTCCTGGAGATCGTCGGCGCGCGCATCGGCGAGATCGCCGGCATCGATGCCTCTCGCGACCGCGTGCTGTCCGTGTTTCCCTACGCACCGCACCTCGCTTTCTGGCAGGTGCAGGCCGTGTCCGTCGCCACCGGCTGCTTCACGCTGCAAACGGGTGGCGGCAAGGTGATGGGAACGGAAGGGATCCTGCGCGCGCTCGCCAAGATCCGTCCGACCTTCGTCTGCGGCATTCCGGGCTACGTGTACCACCTGCTCAGGGAAGCGGTGGAAACCCGCATCGATCTCAGCGCCGTGCGCACGGTGTTCCTCGGCGGCGACCGCATCATCCCGGGCTTTCGCGCCAAGCTGATCGAGCTGTTGGAGCGCGGCGGCGCCCGCGAGCCCTCCATCGTCAGCGTGCTCGGCTTCACGGAGGCGAAGAAGTGCTGGACGGAGTGCCGCGAAGGCGGGGAGAAGACGGGGCTCCACACCTACCCGGACCTCGAGATCTTCGAGATCGTCGATCCCAAGACGGGCGAGGTACTGCCGGATGGCGAGTCCGGAGAGATGGTCTACACCTACCTCGATGGGCGCGGCTCGGTCGTGCTCCGCTATCGCACGGGGGACATCGTGAACGGCGGCATCTCGCGGACCCCCTGCCCGAGCTGCGGGCGCTCGCTGCCGCGGTTGGCCTCCGATTTGAGCCGCGCTTCGAACGTCACCGAATTCAACCTCACGAAGATCAAGGGCTCGCTCGTGAACCTGAACGTGCTCGCGGACCTCTTGAGCGCCCACCCCGGCGTCGACGAGTGGCAATTGATCATTCGCAAGCGCAACGATGACCCGTTCGAGATGGATGAAATGATCCTGGCGCTCGCCGCGACGGCAGGGATGGAGAGAGACCAAGTCGTACGGCGCGTGTCCGATGCGATCTTCGAGACCATCGAGCTTCGCCCCGCGTCGATCGAGGTGCTCTCGAGGAGCGAGATCCTGGAGCGAATCGGGATGGAGACGCGCCTCAAGGAGAACCGCATTGTCGACCTCAGAGCCACGGCCGGCGCGCGCGCGCCGGCGCCGGCGCCGCTCCCCACTCCGCAGCCCGCAGAGAAAAGCTAGGCGATCGAGGCGCCGGTCGCCCAGCGGGCCCTGAGGGAGGGCGGCGCGGGCGGCGCAGGTCCACTTCCGCTTTTCGCGCCCGCCGGCCGCCGGCATTCTTTCGCCGCGAGGTCGCGCCTCGCGCATACACCGGCGGCGCGAGATGGTAGCCTTTTTGAGAGAGCCGTTCCGATTCGCCGCCCGCCGCCGCGGCGCGGATTCGGTCGCGGCATGAGCTTGAAGTGGCACCGATGTCCTTCTTCGGCAAAGAGAAAGTCGCCGTCGTCCTCGGAGGGGGAGGGTCTCGCGGCCTCGCCCACCTCGGCGTGCTCCAGGTCCTCGAGGAAGAGTCGATCCCGATTCACGGCCTCATCGGCACCTCCGTCGGCGCGATCGTGGGGGCCGCATATGCCCTCGAGCCGGATGCGAGCCGCCTGATCACGCGCACGCTCCGCTATCTCCGCAGCGAGCGATTCCGCAGCGATGAATTCCGGCGCATGATGTTCGGCGCGAACAACAACGCGCAGCAGAATTTCGCCTACGCGATCCTGAGGGGAATCCGCAAGAGCCTCAGCTTCGCGAGCCTGATCCGGCGCCCGTCGATCCTGAGCGGCGACCGCCTGCGCGAGACGATCGAGGAGTTCGTGAAGGACTGCGACTTCAGCGAAACCAGGATCCCCTTCGCGGTTCCGGCGATAGACCTCAGGCCGCCTCGCGAAGTGCTCATAAAGTCCGGCTCGCTTCGGACCGCGGTCGTGGCATCCTGCTCCCTGCCGGGTTTCTTCCCGCCCGTCGAGATGGATGGGATGCTGCTCGCAGACGTCGGCGTGATGGGTTCGGTGCCGGTCGAGCCGGCGCGCGAATTGGTGCCGGGCGCGCTCGTGATCGCGGTCGATCTCTCGAACGAGCTGCAGCCGGTCGAGCAGATCGAGCGAGGCTGGGACAGCATTCTCCGCGTCGAGAACATTGCGGCGCGCAAGCTGAGCAAGCTCGAGCTTGCCAAGGCGGACGTCGTGATCCATCCGACCGTCGGCAACAAGTATTGGGCCGACTTCTCGGAATTGCAGCGGATGGTGGACTCCGGCCGGGTCGCGACGCGCGCCGCGATCGAAGACATCAAGAGCCGGCTCCACGGCTGGTTCCCCTTCATGCGCAGGTAGCCGCCCGCGCCGCCTGCTTCCAGCACCTGCTTCGCGCTTCCGTGCCCTTCGCTCGAGTGCCGCGATCGCCATCGTCCCGACCTTCTTCTAGAGTCGTACCGAACGACATCGGCGGAAGAAACCGCATTTCGCGGTGTCTGATGGGTATTCGCGAAGCGGCCGCGCGCCGGTGGAGAGGTCCACCGGTCGTCGCGGGCGTCGCGAAGACCTCGGCACTCTCGGAAGGAGCGGTCCGGATGAAAGCGAATGGGTTCTTGCTGATCGTGCTTGTCGCCTGCGGCATCGGCCTCTTGGGCCTCGTGCAGCCCACTTCGGGGCAAGTGATCGTCGTGGGAGCGGGCGAAGGAGAAGGCGAAGGCGAAGGCGCGGCAGGGTTCGTCATCGAGGGGCTCGACTGCGGCGACGGCGCCTTCGGGCACGTCTTCGCGCTGCAAGAAGACAACGAATGGACGAACGCGAAGTCGAAGCTCATCGAGCTGGCGGCGAACGGCAAGCGGATCGCCGTGATCTATGCCCTCGAGAGCGTGGGCGCCCAGGCGAACGAGAAGCACAAGACTCGGATTCAGTCGGTGATCACCGCGCTCACGGAGTCAGGCGCCTATCCGCTCACCATGGCGGACTTCACCTCGCAAACGAAGAAGCTCGAGGCGTCGGTGAAGGCGCTGAAGAGCGCACGCACCGTGGAGAACGACCTGGCGGCGGTGCTCATGGCGATGGAGCGCGCTTCCAGTGAGCTGGACAACGCATTGAAGGCGAGCCAGTCGGCTGCGGCCGAGCCGCGCAACGCTTCCGCTCCTGCCGGAAAGAGCGCCGGCGCGAAGTGAGTTGATCGCCACGCGCGTTCCCCACGTCGAGCTAGGGTCGGTCGCGATGTAGCGCTAGTCTGGCTACGGCTGGAGGGAGCCGCGGCCAGGGTCGCCTCGCGCCCGACCCGGCTCCATTGCCGGCGCAGGCGTAACGCGAGTGGCGGCGCCGCGCGGCGACTCGATCGGAAACGAGGATTTCTCACACGATGCATTCCGCCGGCAAGGAGATCGAGCACGTTCGCGCGGTGGTGAGCGCGAACCATCTGCTCGTATACCGCGTCTCTTATCGCATCCTCGGCAATCAAGCGGACGCGGAAGATGCGACGCAGGAAGTGTTTCTGCGCTACGTGAAGGACCCGGCGCGCCCGCCCGTCGTGCGGTCGCTGCGCGCGTGGCTGGCCCGCGTCGCGATCAACACGAGCCGCAACATGATTCGCGCGGAGCGCAACCGGCGGCGGCGCGAGCGGAGCTGGGCGGAGGATCGCGGTGCCGAGGGAGAAGCGGCAAGCGGCGGCGCCGCGAGGGGCGCGCCGGGAGGAGGCGATGCGATGGAGAATCGTCGCGCGGTGGCGGAAGCGGTCGAGGCGCTCCCCGATGATCTGCGCCTGCCCTTGGTCCTCCACTTCCAGGAAGGGTTCAAGTACCGCGAGATCGCCTCGGCGCTCGACTGCCCGGAGGGAACCGTGGCAAAACGGATCTTCACCGCGAAAGAGCGGCTCCGCGCTTATCTGCGGAAGCGCGGCAATCTCGCCGCCCTGCCCTCCATCGAGGGCCTCTTGCCGGAGCCTCCCGCGATCCCGGTGCCGGCCGGCCTCGAAGCGAGGATTCTCGAGCGCGTCGTCTCCGCGCTCGGCGCCGCGCCGCCGGCGCTCGCTCGTAGCGCGGGCGTGCACGCCGCCCGCGCGCCGGCCGGCGCGCTCAGGCGAGCGCTCATCGCGTCATCGATCGCGCTTGGCCTCGGCATCGGCGCCGTCGCGCTTCGCCCTTACTTTGCGGCCGGCACCGCGGCCAGAGAGCCTGTGAGCGCTCCGCTCGCACCGACTGCAGCGACCGCGGCCGCGGCGCAGAGCGGGAGCGATGCTCACGGCGCGACCGCGGGAGTCGGCGCCGCCTCCGCCGGCGCCGAGCGCACGGCGTTGCCTCGCGATACGGAAGCCGCGAGCGTTGCAGCCGGCGCCATCCCGCGCCCGCCGGCGATCGCGGGGCAGGTGCGCGATGAAGCCGGCGCCCCGATCGCCGGGGCAGAGGTGAGCTTCATCGCCGCGCGCGAAACCATCGCCTCGACCGAGACGGACGAGGAAGGGCGCTTCGCGCTCTGGATCCAAGACGAGCACGTGCGCCAGCCTATCGGCGAGCGGTTGGCGGATGGCGCCGCGCAGCCCAGCGACCGAGGCACGGACGCGCTGCCAGGCGATGGAGAGATTCTGATCGCGGCGCCGGGAGAAGAACCTGCTGCGGCGGGGGACGGGTTTCAGATTACCGCGGGCGGCGCGGAGGGCGAATCCGCGAGCGAGAGCATCGGAGCCGGCATCGCCGCCTCGCCGCCAGAGTCGGGCGAGGGCTCGGCGGAGCCGGTGCGCGGCGTGCTCCCTGGATTCGTGGAAGCGCACGCGGATGGGTACTTGCCGGCGCGCAGCGCCGCGCTGGAAGTGAAGACAGGCGAGACGTGCGGCGCGGAGTTGCAGCTCGCCGCGGCGTTGGAGATCGCAGGCATCGTCGTCTCGGCGGAGGGCTCTCCGGTAGCGGGCGCGGAGATCGCCATCACGGTGCACAACGGCGCGGCGCCGGTCGCGCGAAAGGACGCCGTCGCGCAAAGCGGCGCCGATGGCCGCTTTCGCATTCGCAACGTGCCGGCGGGATCGTTCCTCCTGCAATCGAAAGCGCCGGGCCATGCCGAGGGGCGCGCCGTGGCGACGGCGGGGGGAGAGCACGCGCTCATCGCGCTCGAGCGCGCCGGATCGCTTCGCCTGCGCCTCAACGCTCCGGGCGGCGCGGCTGCCGGCGCCGATGTGGAGGCGCGGCTCGCGCGCGGCGACTTCTTCGCCGCCTACGGCTTGAGCGATGGGAACGGCGAGATCCTGCTCGCCGACATGCAGCCGGGCAACTACGAGCTTTATCTTTATCGCGGCGCATTCCCGCTCCTCGCGACGAACGTGGACATCGCGCCCGACGCGGAGCGCGCGCTGGACCTCGAAGTTGCGGCGGGACACAGGCTCCGCGGGCGCGTGGTGTTCCTCGCGGAGGACGGCGCCGATGCGACGGGGAGCGTGACCGCGCTCTACGCGAAGGAGCGCGCAGGGATCGTCCAGCCCTGGCAAGAGACCGAAGTGGATCGTGGAGGTGCCTTCGCCCTGCACGCGCTGCCGCCGGGCGCGTATCGCCTCTGCTATCGCCGCGGCGAGCCTGGGTTCGGCCGCTCCGACATTCTCGCGCTCGCAAGCGTAGACGTCTCGGCGCAGTCGGAGATCACGGAAGTCGAGATCGAGGTCGATCCGAAGCGGCTCGCGACCGTCGCCGCATCCGCGGTGAGCGAAGCGGAGGAGACGGCAGGCGGAATGATCGCGACGCTCTCGCTCCGCTTCGGCTCGCATCCCCGAGATTTGCTGCAAGTCGCGAGCGCGTGGACCGAGACCGCCGGGGAAACGGTCACGTTGAGAGCGCCGCCGGGAACCTACGAATTGACCGCGCGCGGCTTCGACGGCTCCGGATTCGCGGAGATGGAGGTCGCGCTCGCGGCGGGCGAGCATGTCGAGCGGAGGTTGGCGCTGACAACCGGCGACCCGGCGCTGTCCGGCGACTTTGCGGAGCAGCTCCCGGCGTCGATGACGATCGATGTGTCGGAGAAGGCGACGCTGCGCGGGTACTTCGAATTCGTCCGGCACGTCGCGCGCGGCGCGATCGAGCTGGAACCGGCGCTCGCCGGCTCCGGTTTCCTCGACCGCGAAGGGGTTTTCCCGGTGCGCATGCCGATCGCGGATCACCTGCGTGCGTTGCTCGCGCACTTCGAGCTTGTCGCGGAGCCGCGCGGCGACACGATCTTCATCGGTCGAGCCGCGCGCTGACATCGGCCGCTGACATCGGCGCGTCCGCCCGCGGCCCATCCCACCGTTCCCGTCGATCCAGACTCGCCCGCGATTTTCGCTCCCCAGGCGCTGCTCCCCGGCATAGTCTGTTCGGCTTCGGCGAGGTACGGGCGCGGCGTTCCGGCCTCGGCGCGGAAAGATTCGAGCAGAAAGGTCTCCTACTTTGGCGACGCGAGCGATCCGTTGGCGCCGCGAGCGGCTCCCCGATTGGCTCAAGCAGCCGCTAAGCCGCACGGCTTCGGGAAGCGCGGTCGATGGCATCCTGCGCGGCCAGCGCCTGCACACGATTTGCGAAGAGGCGCGCTGCCCGAATCGCAATCACTGCTATTCGAGGGGGACCGCGACGTTCCTCATCCTTGGGGATCGCTGCACCCGCTCTTGCCGTTTCTGCTCCGTGAAGGGCGGGCCGCCGCTCCCTCCCGACCCCGGCGAGCCGGAGCGCCTCCTCGAGGCCGTCATCGCGATGGGGCTCCGGCACGTGGTCATCACCTCCGTGAATCGCGATGACCTGCCCGATCAAGGGTGCGGCCAGTTCGTGCGCTGCATCGAGTCGATCCGGGCCGCGTTGCCGGAAGTACGGATCGAGGTCCTGATCCCCGACTTTCGCGGCATCCATGAGGACATGGACCGCGTGTTTCACGCGGCGCCGGACATCTTGAATCACAACATCGAGACGGTGCCGCGCCTGTATCGGCGCGTTCGCCCCGGCGCGCGTTACGAACGCTCGCTCGCCCTCCTTGCGCGCGCGCGCAAGGCGAAACCCCGCATGTGGGTGAAGTCGGGTCTCATGCTCGGGCTCGGCGAAGCGGAGAGCGAGGTCGATCGTTTGCTCCTGGACCTCCATGCGCACGGCGTGCAGATCGTCACGATCGGCCAATACCTGCCGCCATCTCCGGAACACCTGCCGGTGGAGGAATACGTCCATCCCGACCGCTACGTAGAGTGGGAAGCGCGCGGCCGCGCGATCGGCTTCGACATGGTGTTCGCGGGTCCCTTCGTGCGTTCTTCCTACATGGCCGACGCGCAGGTGCCGCTCCTGTGAGCGGATTCTTCGTTGCCCTCGAAGGCGCGGACGGCGCGGGGAAGAGCACGCAGGCGCAGGGCCTCGCGGCGCGGCTCGAAGCCAAGGGACATCGGACGCTGCTCGTGCGCGAGCCGGGCGGGACTCCTCTCGGCGAAGCGGTGCGGCAAATTCTCTTGGGCGATCAAGGCATCGCTTTCGGCGCGGAGGCGGAGATGCTGCTCTTCCTCGCATGCCGCGTGCAACTCTACGAGGAGAAGATCGCGCCCGCGCTCGCCGCAGGAAAAGTCGTGATCAGCGACCGCTACCACCTCTCCACGATCGTCTATCAAGGCATCGCGCGCGGCCTCGGCGAGGCGCGGGTCGCGACGCTCTGCGAGGCGGTGCTCGGGACGCGCCGCCCGCGTCTGAACCTGGTCCTCGAGCTGCCGGCGGAGATGTGCCGCGCGCGCCGGAGCGCCGCACTCGACCGCATCGAAGCGATGCCGGGGCTCCTCGAGGCGGTGGTGGCAGGCTTCGCGCAGACGCGCGGCGCCGCCGGGGACCGCATCGTCCGTATCAGCGCGGCGGGCACCCCCGACGATGTGGCGGCGCGGGTGTTCGAGGCGGTGTCCCGTGCTCTGTAGCGCCGTGCGCGGGCAAGAACTCGCGCGCGACTATTTTCGCCGCGCGATCCGAGGCAGGCGCCTCTCCCACGCATATCTCTTCGTTGGACCGCGCGGCACCGGCAAGGGAACGTTCGCCGCGGAGTTGGCGCGCGCGCTACTATGCCGGGCGGCGAACGAAGCACGAGACTTCGCCGCGTGCGGGGAGTGCGTCTCGTGCCGCACCTTCGCGTCGGGGAATCACCCTTCCTTTCTGCGGCTCGCGCCCGCGCCCGGCAAGCAGATCGAGATCGACGCCGTGCGCGCCATCATCGAGGAACTCGCGCTTCGTTCCGGAGAGCGGCGCGTGGTCATCCTCGATGACGCGGAGCGAATCGGTATCGAAGCGGCAAACGCGCTCCTCAAGATCTTGGAAGAGCCGCCGCTCGGCACCGTCTTTATCCTCGCCTCGAGTCGCGCGGCTCGGCTTCCTGCGACGATCCACTCGCGCTGCCATCGCGTGCCGTTCGTGCCGCTCCAGCGCGATGACTTCGCGGCGGCGCTCGCCGCCCAGGGGTACGATCGCGAGGTCGCGGATGCGCACTTTCTCGCCTGCGGCGGCGCTCCGGGCGCCGCGCTGAGGCTGTTGGAGGGGACCGCGGCTTGCGGCGGGGGCGAGCGGCTCCGCGACCTGCTCTGCGGCGTCGGCGCCGAGCGGCCCGAAGCGTTGATCGACTATCTGCCCGCGCTTCCGGAGGAGTCTAGGCGCGATCGGGTTCGCCGCCTGCTCGAGCTAGTTCTCGGCGGCCTACGCGGCGCGCGGGAGCGGCTTCCGGACCCCAGCGAAGAAGCGGACTCGCGCGAAGCGCACTCGGCGCGCGCCCTCGCATTCGCGTCCCTCATCGACGACCTCGACGACAACTTGAATGCGGATCTCGCCTTAGAAGCGGCGGCGGAGATCCTACGAGCCGGGTCGCCGAGCGGCGATCGACTCACGAGCGCCGTCTAACCCCGAATCCAGCCTGGTGACTCTGGATTTGGTTCCAGTGACCCTCGAGGGGCCTTCGCAAAGCCCCCTCGCGGCCGCGGAACTGCCGCGACGGATTTACCCCAATGACCTCGGTCCCGTCTCGACTGGTCCGAGCACCAGCGGGTGATTCTTGTGACCACGATTGTTCTCGGCCAGGCACGCGTGGCGCGCGCACTGCCGCAGAATGCAGCGCCAGCAATGATGGCGCTGCATTCTGCGGCAGCGCGCATTCCATCGGCCAGTCGCCGGAATGTTTGTTTCCGACCAAAATACTGTTTGGTTGACATCCACTTCCCAAGGCGGTGAGATTGGCAAAGCGCTACTTTTGGGGCTGATAATCGACGTACCAATGAGTTCGCAATGAGTCCAAGGCCCGGAATTTGCCACGGGCTCTTGGGCACTTCGTGATCAAGCTGTAGGTGTAACGGGCGGGACGGGTGCCCCGCCCGCGTTCTCAAACTCTTTGTGAAGGGTGGGTGTAATGCTACCGATACGCGGTTCCTCGGTTCCAAGGATGGCAAGCGGCGCGCTCTTCGTCGCGCTGCAATTGGCATGGCTCTCCGGGGATGGATTCGCCGCAGATCCGGCTTGCGTCGCCGCCGCCGCGCCCGGCGCCAATCTCGAAGGGTGCGATCTGAGCGGCGCGGACTTGTCCGGCCGCGATCTCTCCAAGGCCAAGCTCAAGAACGCCGATCTGACGAACGCGGATCTGAGCGGCGCGAAACTGTCGGAAGCGGACCTATTCGGTGCGAACGCGCAAGGCGCGAACTTCGACGGCGCGAGTCTGTTCAAAGCCAACGCGCAGCAGATCGACCTGGGCGGAGCATCCTTGCGCGGCGCGGACTTGCGCGAGGCGAACCTCTCCGGCGAGCAGTCGGATCGTACCGACCTCACGCAAGCGGACTTCACGGACGCGGATCTCTCCAAGGCTCAGCTCAAGGCCGCGGATCTGACGCTCGCAATACTCGTGGGCGCCGCTCTGCAAGAAGCCAACATCGAAGCGACGATCCTCGACTTTGCGGACGCCTCGAACGCCGACTTCCGCAACGCGAATTTCGACGACTTGAGCGCGCGACACACGGTGCTAGATGGCGCCAATCTCAGCGATCTCGCGATCGCCGACTGCGACTTGAGCGGTGCTTCGGTGTCCGGGGCATTGTTCACCGGCATGAAGCTCGAAGACGTGACACTCACCGGCATCATTGGCTTGGGAGGTGTCGACCTCTCCGGAGTGGTACTGAAGGATGTAAGTCTTGCCGGCGCCGATTTGTCCGGTGCCAACCTCGTGGGTCTGCTTGCGGAAGACCTCGATCTTTCGAACACGGATCTTTCCGGCGCGAATCTGGCCGGCGTCTCCATCTCAGACGTAATTCTCTGCGGAGTGGACCTTTCCGGTGCCGACCTCACGGGGGCCAAGGTCGATGACTTCCGGCTCACTGATGATGTTGTGGCGAATCCTTGTCTCTCGCCTCCAAATCTCGAAGGCATCATATTGAGCAACGCCTCGATCACGGACACCGTGCTCGAAGGCGCGAACCTGATGGACGCTGACTTTCGCGGCGCCGCCGCGACGGGGATTCGCTTGAGCGGCACCGATTTGAGCGGCTGCGTGTTCGACGCGCCTCGTTGTCCAGCGCCCAGTTCCGGAATGTCATCGCGAATGGAGCCAGCTTCGACGCGGCCTCGCTCCAGAGCGCCGATTTCAGCGGGGCGACGGCGAATGGTGCTTCCTTCGGGAACGCGAACCTAGGATCCGCCAATTTCTCTGGCGCGACCGCGAACGGCGCCGTATTCGAGAACGCGAATCTGGCGTCGGCGAATTTCTCGGGCGCCACGGTGAACGGCGCGAACTTCCGTAACGCCATTCTGACCGTGGCGCTGTTCGGCGGCGTAACCGCGGACAACGCGGTGTTCGAGAACGCGAGCTTGTCCGCCGCGGATTTCGGCGCGGCTTCCTTGCAGTCCGCCAACTTCATGCACACGTTCCTGGAAAAGGGTATTTTCTCGGAAGGGAACCTGAATCACGCGGACTTCCGGTTCGCGAACATGAAGCAGACGATCCTACGTGCCGCCAACCTCGAGGAAGCGAATCTGAGCAACGCCAGCTTGCTCGACGCGCGGCTCCACGGCGCGAACCTCACGAACGCGCTGCTCGTGAGCGCCGACCTGACGAAGGCCGACTTCACGGGAGCGAACCTTAGCGGCGCCAACCTCAGCGGCGCGATCTTCCTGGACACCATCCTTCCCTGAGTCTCGCTCGATCACGTTCTGGCAGCCTCCGCGCGCCGCACGCCTGCGGCGCGCGGAGCTGCTTCGAACGAAATCGGCGAGGGAGCCGCCGGCTCCGCGCCGGCGTTCCATCCGCGATTCCCGCCGTTCTTGCTTTCACTTTTCCACGGGCGAAATCTGCCGCTCCGCGAAGCCTTGGGGCAGGCGCGCAGGGCACACCCAATGCGATGTAGAAGCGCGCGCAACGCAGGACGTTCCGCGCCTCCAACGCGAGCAAAGTTTCGCCGCGAGGAGTCCGATATGTCGTACGGGGCTGCCGCATTTCTCATCCCCAAGAGCGGTTGCCGGCGGAGTCGTGCGACCTAAGATACGCGGTCCACCTCCTGCTTCGTTCCGCTCGGCGTGCCGCACGTCGAGTAGAAAGGGGATGAGACGGAGGATGTACGTGGAGTCTGTGTCGCCTCAGGAGCGTTTCGCGGAGCTTCTGCGCAGCGACCAACGCTACCATCCGGAAGCGTATAGCTTCATCTTCGAGGCTCTCGATTACGCCGTACGCATGAAGAGCGGATCGAAAGCGGCAGAATCCGGATCGACCCTCCAACAGCACGTCACCGGCCAGGATCTCCTCGAGGGCATGAGGAGATACGCGCTGGAGTCGTTCGGTTGCCTCGCCTACTCCGTGATCACCTCCTGGGGCATCCAGTCGACGGAAGACGTCGGCGAGATGGTCTTCAACCTCGTCGACCATGGATTGATGGGGAAGCAAGAATCGGACACAAAGGAAGACTTCGCGAACGGCTTCGGCGGACTTCCGTTCCTGCGGATCTTTCAGGCTCGTCCGGTCTTCCAGTACATCCATGAGAGGGACGAGTGGAGAACGACCTACGAAAGCACGGTCCTAGGCTAGCGCTTTTCGCGCTCCTCGCGCTCGCCGTCCTCACCGCCGTCTATCTGCTGCGAGAGATCACCGCGCCCGTCCTCGGCGGCTACCTGCTCGCCTACTTTCTCGATCCCATCGCCCGCGCCCTTGCTCGCTTTCGCATCGGGCCTGTGCGGCTTCGCCGCGGCGCCGCCGTGATCCTGATCTTCGGCGTCGTATTCGTCGCCGGCGCCGCCGTTCTCACGACGGCCGGCATCGCGCTCGCCGATTGGCTCGAAGGCATCTATCACGACATGAAAGGGGAAGCGCGCTTTGCCGAAAAGGCGTTCGCGCCTCCCGAGGCGCGCTTCGACGAAGCGCGCGGCGTCTGGTTCGTCGATGGCAACGGCAACGGCGCTTTCGAACCAGGCTACGTTCCTCTTGCCCGCGAAAAGCTCCAGGATTGGGCGCGTAGCTCGCCGTTCGTGGAGGCCACTGCCGGCTTCTTCGAGCGGGAGATGGCCCCCGGAGGAATTTTCGATCCGGAGATGCTGCGCGCGCGCGCCATCGAAGCCGCGAAGCAATTGCCCGCGTTCATCGCAGCGCGCGCGGGCGGAGACGCGGGTGGGTCGCGCGCGGGCGAGGGGGGATCCGCGTTCTTCTCGTTCTTCGCTTGGTTCATGCTCTGCCCGCTCTCGGCGTTCTTCTTCCTCCTCCACTTCGAAGCCATCTCGGAGCGCATCCGGCGCTACCTCCCGGCGCGCGGCCGTCCGCGCATCGAGCGCGTGCTCGGACGAATCGACGTGGTGCTCGGCAAGTTCCTACGCGGGCGACTGATCGCCTGTCTCTTGAAGGGCCTCCTCACGGCGCTCGGACTCTGGATCTGCGGGCTCGACTATTGGCTGCCGATCGGCGTCGCGGCCGGTTTCCTCGGCTTGATCCCTTACGTGGGCATTTTGGCGGCGGCGCTTCCCGCGCTGTTCCTCTGCTGGCTCGAGTACGAGAGCTTCGCGCGCTTGGGAGCGGTGGCGGGAGTTTTCCTGGCGATGGAAGCCATCGAAGGATTCGTCCTCGTGCCGCTCCTGCTCGGCAAGGAGATCGGCCTGCACCCGCTCACCGTCCTCATCACGCTCTTCATCTTCGGGGAGTTGTTCGGGATCGTGGGCGTACTGCTCTCGGTGCCGCTCGCCGCCATCTCGAAGATCCTCGGCGAGGAGTTCCTGCTGCCGTTCCTGCGCGAGAGCGCGGATGAGAAGTTAGACCGCGCGACATGATCGTGCTCGTTCCGCTGCTCGATGACTGCGGGGATCTCGTCTGTCATTACGCGGAGCGCGGCGGCGGAGCGAGCGGCGGCCCCTATCGATCGCTGAATCTCGGCTTCTCGACCGCCGACGATCACGCCGCGGTGCTCGAGAATCGCCGGCGCGTCGCCCACGCGCTGGGCGCGCCGCTTGCGCGTTGGATCGTAGCGGGGCAGGTCCACGGAGCGGATTGCCTCCGCGGGTCTCCGGCGCTCGCGGGGGTGGGTGCGGCCGCCGTCGCCCCTCCGGGATTGCAAGCGGATGCGGTGTTCCTGCCCGAGCCCGGGGTGTTCGCGCTCGGCCTGAGCGCCGATTGCCCGCTCGTGGTGCTCGCGGATCCGAGGCGCCGATTCGCGGGGATCGCGCACGCCGGATGGCGCGGCACGGCGCGCGGCGTGCTCCAAGTGCTGCTCGCCGAGATTCTCGGCGCCGGCGCGGCGCCCGAGGACTTGCGTGCCGGCATCTCCCCGGGGATCTGCGGCTCGTGCTATCAAGTCGGCGAGGAAGTGTTCGCCGCGTGCGCCGCCCTGCCTGGCTTTGCGCGCGCGCGCCGCGGCGACCGGCTCGATCTGCGCGCGCTGCAGCTCGCCATCCTCGAAGCGGCCGGGATCCCGTCCGCGCGGATTCGAGTGAGCGATCGTTGCAGCGCATGCGACGGGGATCGTTTCTTCAGTCATCGCCGCGATCGCGGCGTCACCGGCCGCAACGGCGCGCTCGTCGGGTTTCGCGACTAGAGCGCGCTGGGGGTACGCCGGCGCGAGAAACGCTTTCCGAGGACGCAGTTTTTCCGTATACAGTCAACCCCCACGACCGCGGACGTGCGGTCCGTTCCGGAGCGTGGAGGATCCCCCGTACATGCCCCAACTCGAGCGCAAAGCCCGCCTGGTCCTCGCGGACGGCCACGAGTTCACGGGACGGGTTTTTGGCGCCGCCGTCTCGATCGCGGGGGAGGTCGTTTTCGCGACCGGCATGGTCGGCTACCCGGAGGCGCTCACCGATCCTTCCTTTCGCGGCCAGATCCTGGTGCTCACCTATCCCCTGATCGGCAACTATGGCGTGCCGCGGCGGGCTCCCGAAGAGGCGCTGCCGCCGGGGTTCGAGTCCGCGCGCATCCAGACCTGCGGGCTCGTCGTCGCCGCGCTCTCCGATGAATACAGCCACTGGAGCGCCGCTAGTTCTCTGCACGAATGGCTCGTGGAGGACGGCGTCACAGGGATCACAGGCGTGGACACCCGCGCACTCACCAAAGTGCTGCGCGAGGGCGGCTGCATGCCTGGGAAGATCCTCGTCGAGGGTTCCCCGAGCGCGGCAGTGAACGAGAACTCCCCGTTCGAAGACATCAATCTCCGCAACCTGGTCGCCGAAGTGAGCACGGGCGAAGTCGTGCGCTATGGAGATGGACGGCGGCGCGTAGTGCTCGTCGATTGCGGCGCGAAGAACAACATCGCACGGAGCCTCCTACGCCGCGGCGTGAGCGTCCTCCTCGTTCCCTGGGACCACGACTTCAACAAGGAGGACGCGGACGCGATCGTCGTTTCGAACGGTCCCGGGGATCCGAAGCTCGCCGCCGCGACGATCGATCACCTGCGCGTGGCGTTGGAGGGGGAGCGCCCCGTGTTCGGCGTGTGCCTCGGCAATCAACTGGTCGGGCTCGCCGCGGGCTGCAACACCTACAAGCTCGCGTTCGGACACCGCAGCCAAAACCAGCCTTGCCTCGAAGCCGGCACCAAGCGCTGCTACATCACGAGTCAAAATCACGGCTTTGCGATCGATGCAAAGACCCTCCCGCCCGACTGGGAGGAGTGGTTTCGGAACGCAAACGACGGCACCAACGAGGGGATCCGCCATCGGTCGAAGCCGTTCTATACCGTGCAGTTCCATCCGGAAGCGACTCCGGGCCCCGAGGACACGAACTTCCTCTTCGATCGCTTCGTAGAGTCTCTCGCATGACGCCGCGCAAGGTGCTCATCCTCGGCAGCGGCGCGCTCAAGATCGGCGAAGCGGGGGAATTCGACTACTCGGGCTCGCAAGCGATCAAAGCGCTCAAGGAAGAGGGGATCTTCACCGTCCTCGTCAATCCGAACATCGCGACGATACAGACCTCGGAGTCGCTCGCGAACGAAGTCTATTTCCTGCCGGTGAATCCCGAATGCGTCGAGAAGGTGATCGAGCGCGAGCGTCCGGATGGGATCCTGCTCGCGTTCGGCGGCCAAACGGCGCTCAACTGCGGCGTGGAATTGGCGGAGCGCAACGTGCTCGCGCGCTACGGCGTCGAAGTGCTGGGTACGCCCGTGGAGACGATCCGCGCGACGGAGGACCGCCAGATCTTCGCGGACATCCTCCGCAACGCGGGACTCTCGACGCCGCGCAGCCGCGCGGTGAACCGCCTCGAAGATGCGGTCCGCGTTGCGGCGGAGATCGGATATCCCGTGATGCTGCGCGTCGCCTTCGCGCTCGGCGGGAAGGGCTCCGGGATCGCACGGAACCGCGAGGATCTGGAGCGCATGGCGCGACAGGCGTTCTCCAGCGCGCCCCAGATCCTCATCGAGGAGAGCCTCGAAGGCTGGAAAGAGATCGAGTACGAAGTCGTACGCGACCGCTACGACAACTGCATCACCGTCTGCAACATGGAGAACGTCGACGCGCTCGGCATTCACACCGGCGAGAGCATCGTCGTTGCGCCATCGCAGACGCTTACCGACTCCGAGTACCACAAGCTGCGGACGATCGCGATCAAGTTGATCCGGCTCCTCGGCGTCGTCGGAGAGTGCAACGTTCAGTACGCGTTGCACCCGCGCAGCGAGGAGTACCGGATCATCGAGGTGAACGCGCGTCTCTCGCGCAGCTCGGCCTTGGCATCGAAGGCGACTGGCTACCCGCTCGCGTTCGTCGCCGCGAAGCTGGCGCTCGGACGCTCGCTCGTCGACGTCGCGAATTCCATCACGCGCGTGACCACGAGCTGCTTCGAGCCGGCGCTCGATTACGTCGTCGTGAAGATCCCGCGCTGGGACCTGAAGAAGTTCCGCCGAGTCTCGCACCAGCTCGGGAGCGAGATGAAGAGCGTCGGCGAAGTGATGGCGATCGGGCGCCGTTTCGAGGAAGCGCTGCAGAAGGCCTGCCGCATGCTCGGCGTCGGAGCGCACGGCGTGCTGGCGAACCGCTTCGCGGCGGAGGACCTCGAGGCGGAGCTGCGCTACCCGACCGAGAACCGCGTGTTCGCGATCGCCGAGGCGATGCGGCAGGGGATGAGCATCGCGCGGATTCACGAGTTGACGCACATCACGGAATGGTTCCTGCACCGCATAAAGTCCGTGGTCGGCGTGGCGGCGGAGATCGAGAGCCACGAGTTGAATGGAATTCCGGAGCCGCTCTTTCGGCGCGCGAAGGAGCTTGGCTTCTCCGACAATCAGATCTCGCGCCTCGTGAAGCGCGCGGCGAAGTCGCGACAGGGCTACGACGCGATGCTGGAAGTGCGGGCGCGGCGGAAGGTGCTCGGCATCCTGCCGGTGGTGAAGCAGATCGACACGCTCGCGGCCGAGTATCCCGCGCAGACGAACTACTTGTACGTGACCTACGGCGGCTCGAAGGACGACGTAACTCCCGCCGGCGATCCGCCCTACGTGGTGCTCGGGGGCGGCGTGTACCGAATCGGCAGCTCGGTCGAGTTCGATTGGTGCTGCGTGAACGCGGTGCAGGCGCTGCAGAAGCGGGGGCGCACTACCGTGATGATCAACTTCAATCCCGAGACCGTGTCCACCGACTACGACACCTGCGATCGCCTGTACTTCGAAGAGCTGTCGCTCGAGCGCGTGCTCGACATCTGCGACAAGGAGCGGCCGGCGGGGGTGATCATCAGCGTGGGAGGGCAGACCCCGAACAATCTCGCGGTGTCGCTCGGGAAAGCGGGGCTGCCGATCCTCGGCACTTCGGTCGGCGACATCGACCGCGCGGAGAACCGCGAGAAGTTTTCCAGCCTGCTCGATTTCCTCCAGATCGACCAGCCGCAATGGGTGGAATCCACTTCGCTCGAGGGGGCGTGCGCGTTCGCGCAGCAAGCCGGCTATCCGGTGTTGATCCGCCCGTCCTACGTGCTGAGCGGCGCGGCGATGAGCGTGGCGCACTCCGATGCGGAGTTGAAGGGATATCTCGAGGCCGCCGCTCAGGTGTCGCGCGAATTTCCCGTCGTCGTATCGAAATTCATCATGAACGCCAAGGAGATCGAGTTGGATGGCGTGGCGCAAGACGGCCGCGTGATCTGCTTTGCGATCAGCGAGCACGTCGAAAACGCGGGGGTCCATTCCGGCGACGCGACGATGGTGTTCCCGTCGCAACGGCTGTTCTTCGAGACGATGCGCCGGATCAAGCGCATCGCGCGCCAAATCGCCGCGGCCCTGCACATCACGGGACCGTTCAACATTCAGTTCCTAGCGCGCGACAACCACATCAAGGTGATCGAGTGCAACTTGCGCGCCTCGCGCAGCTTCCCGTTCGTGTCCAAAGTGTTGAAGGCGAATTTCATCGAGATGGCGGTGCGCGCGATGCTCGGCGAAGAGGTCCCGCCGCTCGAGCGATCTGCATTCGAGCTGGACTACGTCGGCGTGAAGGCGCCGCAGTTCAGCTTCTCACGGCTCAAGGGCGCGGATCCGCTGCTCGGCGTCGAGATGGCGTCTACCGGAGAAGTCGCATGCTTGGGGGACTCGGTCTACGAAGCGTACTTGAAGGCATTGCAGTCGGTCGGCGTGACCTTCCCCAAGAAGGGCGTGCTCCTCTCCACGGGCACGATCGAAGGCAAGGTCGCCTTCATGCAGTCCGCTCGCACGCTGCACGAGAAAGGGCTGCCGCTCTACGCGACCGATGGGACGCACGAGTTCTTGAGCGAGCACGGGATTCCATCGCGACTCGTGCGCTGGCCCGACGACGGCGCGCCGAACGTGCTCGATGTGTTGGAGAGCGGGACGGTGGACCTCGTAATCAACGTGCCGAAGAGCTTCGATCCGCAGGAGCTGACGAACGACTACCTGATCCGCCGCAAGGCCGTCGACTTCAACATCAGCCTCTTCACCAACATCCAGGCCGCGGTACTCTTCGTCGATTCCCTCGCGCACCTGGATCCCGAGAAGGACCTGCTCATCAAGAGCTGGCGCGAGTATACGTAGGATTGCGGACGCGCATTCACGAAGAGGCGAAGCCGTGCCGAATCGCGTTCCCGCTATTTCACCGGCGTGAATTTCCCGTAGTTTTCTTCCGCGAGCTTCTTGAGGAATGCGGCCAACTCTTCCGACGTGGGGCGGTCGGCGTCCTTCTTGGGGTTCGGCGGGGGAGGCGATGATCCTGGCGGATACTCCCCGTCCCCTACGAATCCGAACGCATAGAGTTTCACCCGCGGCAGGCGATTCATCTTTCGAGTTGCATCGAGGATGGCCTGCATCAGGTCGCGCGGTTTGGCGGCGGATGTCTCCTTCTCCGGACATCCATCCGTGAGCAAGAAGATCGTATCCAGCGAAGAGTCCTTGAACGCCTCCGCGAGCGCTTCGTCCGTATGCGTCGCGCCTTCGGGGCGCAGTCCATCGATGAACTCGAGCGCCTTCTTCTTCCATTGCTCGTTGGCCGGGACCGTCCCCTTGGGATTGAAGGCCTTCTGCCAGCTCGAATAGGCAATGATGTTGAAAGTGGCGTATTTGGGCAGGTTTTTCACCGCGGCGCTGAGGTGGTGCTTCACGCGCGCGAGACGCTGGCGCGTCTGCCAATCCGGCCCCGTTCCGATCTTCTCATCCCCCTTGTCCCACATCTTCATCGATCCCGACACATCGATGATGAAGAGGATGTGATCGCTCATCACCTCGACCTCGAAGAACGAGGGCGTCTTGAGACCTTCGAGGTTCGCGGCAGTCTTTCGCGGTACGCCGGTCGTGCCTTGCGGTTGATCGAGTGCCTTCGGATCGAAATCGGCGCCGTTCGATTTCCAGAATTCGCGCCACTCCGTGATGTTTGCGAAGTCCTTGCCGGTGAGGTTGATCAGCGCGTCGCGGACGAGGTACGACTCCGTCTTCGGGTCGTAGCCGACCTTCTCCAAGAGATCGATCAGCGCGGGAATCGCCGACTTCGAACGGCGCTTGACGAGGGGCGGAATCGCGTTGCGGTAGTGGAGGTAGGTGCCGCTCTGCAATCCCTCCACGAGCCAAGCTTCCGGCTGGGCTCCATCCAGCTTCTCCGCCACCGCCAAGATGATGGAGAGGAGACCATCGTTCGGCTTCTTCTTGTGTTTCTTGATCGTGTCGTCGAAGGCCTCGACGATGTTCTCCGTCCCCAATGCCGCAAGCGCTTCGATCGCCGCATCCGCGGCTTCGTGGGCGGGAATCGCCGCCAGCGTTTGCAGGATGATGGAGGCCGCCTTTTTCTCGCCGCTCGAACCGAGCTTGCCGAAGATCTCGCGTACTTTGTCGAACTCGTTGTTCTTCGCTGCCGCCGAAAGAGCCTTGGCGGCGGCGCCCAAGTCGGTGCCGGCCTCGGCTCGCGGTGCACCGGCTAGAAAAGCGGCGAGAAGAACGAGTAGGGAATACGACACCTTCATCGATGGAACTCCCTTCATCCGGCGGCACGAGTCGCTGGCCGGCAGGTATTCTAAGCTGTTAGCAAGCGGCTTGCGCGGGAACATTGCGCGAACTCCTCTGGAGACAATGCCGTTTGGCGCCTGCCGCGAGTATGATCCTTGCCGCCTCGATGCGCGACCGGGACGCCAATTCCGCTCGCTCGGGCAAATCGGCGGCTGCCAAGCGCTCCTCCAACGCGAAAGGAAGTGCAACTTGCGCCCGCATGTCGGAATCCTGATTGCAGTACTCGTAATCCCGGCGCTGCTCCACGCGCAGGCTTTGGCCGATCGCGTGCCGGCGGATGCATTGTTCTACTTCGGCTGGCAAGGCACGGAGAAGCTCGGGCCTGCGTACAACGAGTCGCGCCTGAAGGGCCTCGCCGACAGCTCGAGCCTGCGCAAGTTCTACGACGACACGATTCCTTCCATTCGACAGCGGATCGCCGGGGCCGTGCCCGAGTTGGGCGGAATCCTGCAAGCGCTCGAGCCCGCGCTTGCGACGTTGTGGCGGCATCCCACCGTCGTCTTCACGAGCGGCATCGACTTCCAGGGCCCGGGCGGGATGGTGCCGCTCTTCGGAGTGATCTGCAATGCGGGGGCAGACACCGAAGCGCTTCGAGGCCAAGTGCAGGAGCTACTCGCCCTCATTCCGCCGCTCCCCGTGGAGATCGCGGCGCAAGGAGAATCGCTCGTCATCACGTTTGGCTATGCCGCCGCGGCGCTCCCCGGCCAAGCGGGCCCGAAGCTCGGTTCCCTTGCCGACAACAAGACGTTCCAAGAGATGCTGGCGTGCGCGCAGGCGGATGCCGCTCTGACGCTCTACATCGATATCGCTCGCGCTCTGGACCAGGTCGATCGATTCCTGAGAGCCGTGGAAGGCGAAGATGGCGTCGCGGAGTGGCACAGAATCCGCGACGCGTTCGGAATCGGCGGGCTGAAAGGCGCGATCTTGACGGGCGGATTCGAGGGCAAGGACTGGGGATGCCGAAGCTTCGTATCCGCACCGGCGCCGCGAAGCGGTCTGCTTGCGATGCAGGGGCGCCCCCTCACTGATGACTTGCTGCAGCGAGTTCCCGTGACGGCGACGTGGCTCTGCGTCGCATCCTTCAGCATGGCAGACGCCTTCACCGCCGTGCGTGCATTTGCGGGCAGGATCGACGCGGGCCTCTCTCTGCAAATCGACCAGTTTCTCGCCGGAGTGGAGCAGCAGCTCGGATTCCAGATCGAGCGAGATTTCCTGTCTGCATTCGGCAGCGAGTGGGCCTTATATTGCGACCCCGCGAGCGGGTCCAGCGGCATTCTCGGCATGACGCTCGTGAACCGTCCTAGGAATCC
>JAKEFC010000199.1 GCA_022616235.1 Planctomycetota bacterium | reverse complement strand
GCAATTCAATCGCTTGCCGCGACGCCCGTCCCGTTCCAGAGTGCGTCGTCTCCGATCAATACCGCGTGCGCGAGCCAATCGACGCGGCCATCCGCGAACAGCACGCAGCAGCCGCCTTGATGCCGCGCATGCGGCAATGATGGAACGAGCGGCGACCCGATCCCCGCGACCTCGGCATCGCTCCCCCAGCGCGTCATCCCCGCTCCCGGCGTGGCTTCGCGCGGCGGCAGGCGCGGCGGATCGATCGTGAAGGCGTGATTCCCGAGCGCGTTCGTGGATGGGTGCGCGGCGGGGCGATACGCCGCGGTGCCGGTTCCCGCGGAATCGGCGAGCACGATGGTGCGAGTGCGGTCCGCGATCGCGGAGGGCGCGATCGGATAGTAGCGCCGGATCGCCGCGCCTTCGGCGTTCGTCCCCGTGACGCGCGCGTCGCCGAGATACTGATGATTGTAGCCGTAGGCGCCGTTGCGCCCGATCTCCCAATGTTTCACCGCCGGGCAGCGCAGCACCTCGCTGAACGCATCCTGCTCGCGGTCGTCTTCCGCCGGGAGCACGACGCCGTCCGCGATCTGCGTCGCGGGATCGATTCGCACGCGCCCCTGCCCCGACGACCACGCGCGCGGACCGGTGTCGAGATAGGGACCGAGCAGGTGGTACCACCGCTGCCGCTCGATCGTGCGCCCCGCCGCGTCCAGGACTTCCAACTCGGCCGCGGGGTAATGGCCGTAATCGGACGTGTATTCGCTGAAGGCCTGGCCGAGCTGCCGGAGGTTGGAGAGGCACACCGTGCGATCGGCGCGTTGGAACGCCGCGCGGAGCGCCGGCACGGCCATCGCCGCGAGCAGAGCGAGGATGGCGAAGGCAACGAGAAGCTCGATCAACGTGAATGCTGCGGAAGCGGAGCGCGCGCGCATGGGAGTCTCCCCACCGATTGCCGGCATGCGGCAATGGAGCGCGCTCGCGCACAACTGCGCCGCAAGTCTATTGCCATTTCGCGATCGCTGTGTTTGTGAAACGCACGGCTTCGAAAGTCGCGCGCCCGCCGGCACTTGGTGCGCGCCCGCGCGAGCGACGGACTTCCCTGTAGTCCGCCCGCAACCGAACGCACCGCCCGCAGCCGGAGCGGCCGCAATTCGGTAGAATCTTCCGCCTGCGCGAATCGGAGGGGTCTTGTACTCTTGGTACCAACTGCTGCAGCTTCGACTTAGGAAGCGCGGCGAACCCACCACGACTTCCAAGATCATCGCGAAGGGTCATTACTCGACGGGCAAGCCAACGCAGGGCCGTGCGGAGCCGCCCGGCGTAGACCGAGATGTCAGGTCCGACGCGAGACGCCTGCTGTGGATTGGGCTCGTCGAGTTCGCGCCGATTGCCGCCGCGGGAATCGTCTCTTACTACATGGATCCGCCTTGGCTGAGGATCGGGACGATTGTGCTCGGGTGCACGAGCGGCCTGGTCCTATGTTTCCTGCTCCGCCGCTTCATTCCGCCGACTCGCGTCGAGTTGTCTGGCCTGCCAGGTGGCACTGGCTAACCGTAGCCAGGATCGCTAGAGCGCTGCGGGCAGGGTTGGGCCAGTCTGCGATCGCAGACTGCAGACCTTGAGGCGACACGACGATTGCAGGCTGGACTGCCGGATTGGCAGCGGCTGGGCCTAACGCCCGCCCGTCGTCGCGCTGAGCGCGATCGGCAACTGGATCAATCCGTGCGGTGTATCGCAGGAGATCGATCCGCCGACTGCAAATTCCGCGCTCTGGTTCTTCACGACGTTCACGAGCATGCTCAGCGCCTTGCCGCGCGTCTGGCGCATGGTCAAGCCGACGCGACATGAGCCGCCAGGCCCGACAGTGCTGACGTCGTCGGCGCGCAGGAGGTCGTACTTCTTGCCGTTCAGCGTGAGCATCGTGTCGATCGCCTGAAACGCGAGCGCGAAGCTGTTCTTGTTCTTTACTCGCAAGAACACGGTGAACTCGCCGTCGAGCGGGTCTCCCAGGACGCCATCGATCGAAACCTCCGGCATCTTGGGCGGCGGGATCACGACCGTTGCCTCGAAGGGGATCGCAGGGAAGCCCTCGGGGAATACGGAACCGTAGAAGCCGACGCGGATGGATTCCTCGGCCAGGACATCCTCGACTTGGTTCACGATCGCCGACATCGGGATCTTGAACGGCAAGGTCACCGTTTGCGTGCCGCGCGAGCGCATGGGCTCGAGCGCACTGAAACACTCCTGGTGGATCGGCTTGTCGTGCAGGTCGGCGGTGTAGTCGACTTTCTGCACACGGAGCGGCCCGCGCATTTGGTTCTGGATCTGGACCTTGCCTTCGAACCAAATCGCCTCCGGCGTGATCAACGTGGGCTTGAACTGTGCCACGCAAACCGACGGCGGCATGGGCACGATCGGACCGTTGGCCGCACACGCCGAGGACAAGAGCGAAAGCGCGACGAAGATCGAAAACCGCAGGCGCGGCATAGAAGAATCCTTCCGAAGCGAACGAATGGACGCCAAGATTCGACCTAGACCCCGGCGACCATCATCGACCGCGCGGGCGACCAACCTTGAGGACAATGGTCAGGAAGCCAACATCGCCGCGGGAAGTGTGTCTACTTCGGCAACACGAATTCCTTGGCAGACGAACGGCTTTTGATCCTTACATGGTCTCCGTGTTTTGGCCTCAATGACTCAAAGACAATAATCGCCGCACCAAGATCTTCTGAAACTCTCTCTACTTTCGCCTTGCCAACGAACTCGCCTTGACGCTCGATATCAAGTTCGTCGCCTTCCGCTACGCCGTCTTCGCTGCCGGCAGAGAAAATAAACAGATTTGGATTCTCCTCGGAGATCTTGACGATCTGGCAGACGATTGTGACCTGCTCGCTGTCAAGCGGCTTCGGTGCATGCACGAGGAGGCGTGTGTAGACTTGTGGTTCCGACAGATTGCCGGCGACATCGGCGGCGCGTACTGTGAACGCGAATCGACCTGGCGGAACGGGCAGGAGTATCCACCATTTCGAACCGGAGACCTGGGCAGGAACGCCGTTCACGAATACAAAGTTGACACCGGATCGATCGGTTACGGTCCCACGGACGAGGACCTCTTCATCGATGACGACCGCGCCGTCCTTCGGTCCAAGCAACACGACCTCCGGCGCCGAATCATCGACCCACACGGTCCATTCCAATCCACATACGCGCTCCCCTGAGACATCGTACGCGCTCACTTCGACCCCGTGCGTGCCCGGGAGCGGCGCCGGCAAGCACGCATAGAATTCTCCCGCGCGCATCCACGCAGGCACTCCATCGACTTGCACCCACGAGCCCGGAGCGGCGGCAATGGTGCCGCATATTTCGATTTCGCCGTACGGAAGCTCTTCGCCTTCCTTCGGCGAATCGATCGTGATGATCGGTGGAGTAGCCTCGATTGCGCCTCCGAGTTGCGGCGGAAATTGGGTACAAGCCGGCAGCGCAAGGACGATGGCCGGAAGGATCGCTGACGCTGCGGCACACGCGATCGAACGACGTTGCATCGATCGACTCCTCGCTGTCACGGCATCGAGGCTACGAGCGCGAGGATAGCAGCGTCGCCCCGAATTCATAGCCTCTACCCGCCTGCGGGGGCGGCGGAAGGCGAGGCGTCGGCTGCCGAGGTGTGGTCGTGGACGATGCGCCAGCCGGCGTTCGTCTTCCGGAGGATCAAGGTGAAGAGGCCCTGCGATTCGCCGCTCGCGAATCTGACTTTCCAGCGGCCGCGAGCGACGGCCGCGGTCGGCGCGAGGATTTCCACCTCGGTGTTTTCGAAAACGAGGAACCCCATCTCCTTGCCTTCGGCCGCGTAGCGCGCGTGATAGTGGCGGTGGATCGCCGCCGCTCCCTCGATCACGCGTCCGCCGCTGTAGAAGCGAATCGCGGATGAATCGAGATACGCGGACATGAAGCCGCGCAGGTCGCCGCGATTCCACGCCTGCTGCTGCTCGAAGAGGAGCGCGAGGACTTCGTCGCCGGAGGCGTAGGCCGCCTCTCTACGTTCCGGGGCGGGCGCGCCGGCGCACCCGGTGCCGGAGAGCGCCGCGCCGATCGAGAAAACTAGCGCGCCGCAAGCCGCTCGCAAGTTCGAGGACGCAGTTCTTCCGAATCCTCGCGCGCCCCGCATTCGACTCCCCTCTCGTTGGCCCGCCGCACGCGCCGAAGCGGCGCGCGGCTCAGCGAATCGATTCAGTGCATCAATCGACGCCTGCGATCGGCCCGGGAAGCTCCCAACCTCCGCCGAGCGCCTTCATGAGCGCGACCAGCTCCACCGCGATCGCGAGGTCGCTCAGCGCCAGCGCATCCTCCGCCGCGAGGAGCGACCGCTCCACTTCGAGTACGTCGAGAAAGGGCGTGATCCCCTTCGAGTGCAGGTCGAGCGCGAGATCGTGCGCCCTTCGCTCCGCCTCCACGGCGCGCGCGAGCGATTCCCGGCGCGTCCCCTCCCGCTCGAGAGCCACGAGCGCGTCCTCGACCTCGCGCACCGCTTCGAGCAGCGCTTGCTCGAACCCCACGCGGGCGATCTCCGCCCGCTCCTCCGCCACTCCGATCTCCGCGCCGATGCGCCTGCGATCGAAGAGGCGCCAGCGCACCGCCGGTCCGACAGAAAGAAAATGGCTGTCGCCTCGCAGGAAGTCGCCAATCTCCTCGCTTCGCAGGCCAAGGGTACCCGTCAGCGAGAAGCGCGGGTAGAGTTCCGCGCTCGCGACTCCGATGCGTGCGACCGCAGCGGCGAGTCGCCGCTCCGCGAGGCGCAAATCGGGGCGGCGGGAGAGCAGATCCGCCGGCACCGCTGCAGGCACGCGCGGGGAAACCGAAGCAAGCGCTGGGAGCGGGCTCAGTTCCTCGATGAGCGCTCCCGCGTGCAGCCCGAGCAGCACCGCGAGGCGATGCATCGCCTGGCGCGCGGCGGCATCGAAGGCGGGCGCCGCCGCGCGCGTGGACTCGACCTGTGCCTCGGCGCGCGCCACGTCGAGCGACGTCGCGATCCCCGCATCGAAGCGCGCCCGCGTGAGCGCGAGCGTCGTCGCCTGCGTGCGCTCGCTCTCCTCGGAGATCGCGCGGCGCCGTGCGAACGAGCGCATCTCGACGTAGTTCCGCGCCACTTCCGCGACGAGCGTGACGCGGACGGCGTGCGCGTCTTCCTCCGCCGCGTCGATCTCGGCCGCGGCCGCCTCGATCGCGCGGCGCGTGGCGCCGAAGAGATCCAGCTCCCACGTCGCATCGAAGCCCGCTTCGAACAGGTCTTGGTCGAGGTCGCCGCCGATCCCGCTCCCCGAGCTTGCACCCGCTCCCGCCGCCGAGCTTCCGAAGCGCGCATTCTCGCTTCGCCGGCTCCGCGCATAGGAGCCGGTCGCATCCAGCTCCGGCCACGCGCTCGGTTCGACGGCGCCGCGGAGGGCGCGCGCTTCCCGCACGCGCGCGGCCGCTGCTCGCAGGTCGAGGTTGCCGGAGAGTCCCCGCTCGATCAGCGAATCGAGCGCCGGATCCTCGAAGGCGCGCCACCAGCGCTCGAGCGCGACGGGCACGGCCGCGCTAAGGCCCGCCGCTTCCGCGAACGAGACCGGCAATTCCGGTCGCGGCGTTTCATAGTCGGGACCCGCGCGGCAGCCGGCGAGCGCCGCGGCGGCCGCCGCCGCCGTGCAGCACGCGATCGCGCGCGCGAGGCGCCCCCTGCAACGATCGCGTCCTGCCGCGCGCCGCGTCATCGCTTCTCTCCGCTCGCGTCTTCGCCCGCCGGCGCGCGCGACGCGGCGCCGCTCGCCGGCGCGGACTCGATGAAGACATCCATCTGCTGCCCGACGTAGACGGGGATTGCGTCCCGCGGGAAGGAGAAGAGCACTTGCAACACGCGCGTGTCGACGCGCTCCGTGCTCTCGCCCGTCAGCGAACGCTTCGGCACGACGTAAGGCTCGATGAACTCGAAGCGGAGCGGCGTCATGAGCGCGCGGTTTCCGCGCACGAACGCGACGGCTTCGGAGTCCGCGCGGACGCGCCAAGCGTCGTTCTCGTCCACGTCGACGCGCACGTGTAGGAGGGAAAGGTCTCCGAGCAAGAGGAGCGGCGTCGCGAGCGCGCCGGCGGCGGCGTATTCGCCGGGACGGATGTTGACTTGCAGCACGGTGCCCGGGAGCGGAGCGCGCACCGTGAGCCTCTCGATCGCGACCTGGATCTGCTCCGAGCGCGCCTTACTCTCCGCCACGTCCGCGCGCGCGACTTCGAGATCGTGACGCCAGCTCCCGGCGCGAAGGCGCGCCAGCTCGGCGCGCGCTCCGTCGAGGCGCGCGGACGCGGTCTCGACGGCGTATTTCTTCCGCACCAGTTCCTCCTCGCTCACGGCGCGGCGGTCCGCGACGCCGTTCCACATCGCGAGCTGCTTCTCGAGGTCTTCGAGAGCGCTCGCGGCCTCGGCCACTTTTGCTTCCGCGGGGGGCAGGTCCTCCGCGCGCGGCGCGCGCTCGAGCCGCTCGAGGCGCGCTTCCATCGCGCGCTGCGTCGCCTCGCTCGCCGCCAGTTCCGCTCTCAATTCGCGGTCGTCGATCTGGAAGAGCGCATCGCCCGCGCGCACGACGTCGCCGATTCGGACGAGCACCTTGGTCGCGACGCCGGGCACGAACGTGCCGATCGCGATGTTTTCGCCGGCCGCCTCCACGATGCCGGCGCCCGCGAGGTACGCCCCGAAGGGCGCGCGCGCCGGCTCGGCCGCGGGGGGCGCGGCGGGCACCGGCTTGCTGCCGCGGACGACGTTCGCCACCGCGAAGATGAGGCCCGCGAGGGCGGCGGCGGGGAGAAGCAGCCTCAGAAGCATGGTCGCGTCCTTTCCGCGAGGCGGCGGCGGCGCGTGGCAGCGCCGAGCACGCCTTCGAATTCCTACAAGATCAACCCGCTGCGGCGGGAGGGTTCTTCACGTTCGTGATCCTGCCGTCGTCCATCTCCGCGATGCGATCCGCGTAGTGAAAGATCCTCGCATCGTGCGTGACGATGACGAGCGCACGCTCGGGGCCGAGCGCGTGCGCGCGCATGATCTCCATGACCTTCTCGCCGTTCGCGTGGTCGAGGGAACTGGTCGGCTCGTCGCAGACGATCAAGCGCGGTTCGTGCACGAGCGAGCGAGCGATCGCGACCCGTTGCTGCTGGCCCCCGGAGAGCTGCGCCGGCAGCGCGCTTGCGCGCTCGGCGAGACCGACTTGCGCGAGCGCGTCGCGGGCACGCGCGAGGGCTTGGCGGCGCGCGACCCCCGCGATGAGGAGCGGCACCGCGACGTTCTCGGCGGCGTTCAAGGTCGGGAGCAGATTGAACGCCTGGAAGACGAAGCCGACCTGGCGCCCGCGCGCGCGCGTCCGCTCGCCGGCGGGCAGCTCCTGGAAATCGCTGCCGAACACGCGGCACTCGCCCCCATCGCGGTCGAGGATCCCCGCGATCACGGAGATGAGCGTGGTCTTCCCGCAGCCGCTCGGGCCGACGAGGAGGAGCAGCTCGCCGCACTTCACATCGAGGTCCACGCCGCGGAGAGCAGTGACGCGCGCGTACCCCGTGCCATAGGCCTTCGTCACGCTGCGGCAGCGGATGGCGAGGCAAGGCTCGTCGCCGTTCGAGGCGCCGGCTGCGGGCGCGGAGAAGGCCTTCGAATCGCTCATCTCGCAGCGCCTCTCAATTCTTGAAGACGATGGCCGGCTCGAGCCGGATGACCTTGGCGATGCTGAAGAGCGCCGACGCCACGCAGATCACGATCACCGCGCCGCCGCTCAAGGCCAGGATCTGCCACGGCATTCGAAAAGCCAGCTCCGTGTTGCGCGTCAATTGCCCGAAGAGCGCCGCGATTCCCACACCCAGCCCGTAGCCGATGAATCCGACGACGGATGATTGCAGGATGATCATGCGGAGCAGCGCGCGGGTCGGCGTCCCCATCGCTTTCAGGGCGCCGAAGTGGCGGAGGTTGTCCAGCGTGAAATTGTAGAAGGTCTGTCCCGCGATCGCCGTCCCGACGATGAACCCGAGCACGACCGCGATGCCGAAATTGATCGGGATCCCCGTGTACTTCATGAAGTAGCGCACGGTCATTTCCCTGAACTCGGCGCGCGTCACGGCCGCGAGGCCGGTCGCCGCGCGCAGCCGCAGGCACAAGTCGGCGATGCCGGCGCCCTCCCTGGCCTTCACGAGCACGAACGACAGGAGCTTGCGCTCGCGCGGCGCGAAGGTCGTGGCGCGCGAGTAGGTCGTGTAGACGACCGGCTGCGATTGGAACGTGCGAGAGACACGGCAGATTCCGACGACCGTCGCGCGGTGGTCGTTCAGCTCGAGCGAGTCGCCGACCGCGAGCGGGACGCGCCTCCCATCCGGGAGCACGCGCGCCAGCTTGCCCGCCGCGCCGACGTCGTCGACGATCACCGCTTCGGCGCGGCGCAGGTCGGCGATCTCTCCCTCGACCATCTCAGGGGGACCGCCGATGAGAGTGGCGTCGTCGAGGCCGATCACGTTGCAGGTCTGGAAGTTGCCGTTTTCGAGTCGAGCCTTGAGGAGGCCCTTGTAGAGCGGAACAGCCCAATCGACCCCCTCGACGCCGCGGACGCGAAGAAGCTGGGTGTCGGACATCGGCTTGATGTCATCGATGAATTGCACCTTCGGATCCATCACCCAGATGTCGGGGAGCGCGAGGTCGGTGATGAACCCGAACGTTCGCGTCATGAGTCCCGTGAAGATCGACGACTGCTGCGTGATGAGGAGGGACGCGAACGTGAGCCCGAGGACGATCCCGAGGTAGCGCGCGCGGTCGCCGATCAGCATCTTGAGGGCGATGAAATTCACGAGCGCGCTCGCATTCGTGCCTGCGCCGCGAGCGCCTCGCAAGCGGCGAGGCCGACGCGGGTGATGTGGCTCGCGACCGCGTCGATCTCCTTCGCGTCCATGACGAAGCCGGGGAATAGGCGAGCGAGCACCGGACGCGCGTGTTGATAGAAGAGGCATTGCCCCACGATGCTCGCGAGCGTGCGGCGCAGCTCATCGTCCGAGAGGACGCCCGCCGTGAGGTCCGTGACGATTGCGCGGAGGAGTTGCGCGCGCGGGCGAATGTCCGCCGCGACCAACGCATCGAGCGCGGCAGTCGGCTCGAACAGCTCGCGCGCGAGGAGCTTCCCGTGCCACGCGGGCCGGCCGCTGTCGAACATGCGGAGGAGGAAGGAGCGGACGAAAGCGTGCAGCCTGTCGGCCGGGGTCGGGTCCGGCCCGAGGCCGTAGTCGTTTGGGTATTTCGCGAGGGCCTCCGCCTGCGATTCCTCGAGCACCGTCAAATAGAGCTGCTCTTTGTTTCGAAAGTGATAGTTGACGGCGGCGATGTTGGCGCCTGCGCGCCGGCAGATCGCGCGAATCGTGGTTTCGCGGAAGCCCTTGGCTGCGAACTCTTCGCCGGCCGCTTGGAGCAAACGCTGGCGTGTGAATTCCTCGGTCGGCGCGACCATGGGCTCCCTCTCGGTGGCAAACATGTGTTTGAATCGTATGATTCAATCTATCGTCCCAGAGTCAAGCTCTCTCTCCGATGATCGTCACAATCCTTTTCGGCCAAACCTGTTATGATCGCGCGGCACGGGCGGGTCTCGTTGCAAACTGTACTCGAAGGGTGGCTATCCAGCATGCGAATCCCTGGTAAGACCGGTTACCTACACGGCTTTACGCCGAGGGAGCAGGCGCGGCTCGTGAAGCAGGCGCGCTTCCTCGCACGCTGGGTCTACGACGGAGTCGATCTTTCGCGTTGCCGAAGGCTCCTGGAAGTCGGCTGCGGCGTGGGCGCTCAGACGCAGATCCTGCTCTCCAAGTACCCGAAGCTGCACGTCACGGGAGTGGACCGTGCGCCGGAGCAGCTCCGGGCGGCGGCGGCTCGGCTGAAGGGATTCTCACGTGCGGGCAGGGTGGCGCTCGTGGAGGCGGACGCGACGCGCATGCCCGTCCCCGCGCGAGCGTTCGACGGCGCTTTCGTCTGCTGGTTCCTCGAGCACGTGCCGCACCCAGCTCTCGTGCTGGCGGAGATCCGCCGGAAGCTCGAGCGCGGAGCGCCGATCGTGTGCACGGAAGTGAACAATGCCACGCTGTTCCTCGACCCGTACAGCCCCGCCACGCTCAAGTATTGGTTCGAGTTCAACGACTACCAGTGGACGATCCAGGGGCACCCGTTCGTCGGGGCGCAGCTCGGGAACCTTCTCCACGAGGCCGGTTATCGAAAGATCGAGACCGTCGTGCAGCCCCTTCACTTCGATTCGCGCACGCCGCGCGAACGCCGCGCGTTCATCGCCTACTGGACCGAGCTGCTCCTCAGCGCCGCGCCAGGCCTACTCGCCTCCCGCCGCGTCTCCCCGCGCCTCGTGCGCGCGATGAAACTCGAGCTGTCCCGCCTCGCGCGCACGAAGGGCAGCGTCTTCTACTACTCCTTCATGCGCGCCACGGCGGAGGCGTAAGCGCAGTCCGTGGCCGTAGCGAACGCGCGCTATTCCTGCTCGCCGCCCGGATCTACAATAGCCGCATGACCGAAATCCCGCGTGAAATCGTCTTCGAGCGCGTGCGGACCATGTTCGAGTTGTACGATCTCGCGGAGAAGATGATGCGCCAGACGCTCGTGCGGCGCCACCCCGGCGAGACGCCGAAGCAGATCGAGACTCGCCTCGTCGCTTGGCTCCACGAACGCCCGGGCGCAGAGTACGGCGACGCCGAACAGCCTCGCGCGGCGCGTAATACCAAGCCTTCCCCATGATGCGCCTAGAGCCGGAGTCATCCTAGATCTTGGTTTGCCGACGAATTGAGCGAGTGCGGGATCGAAACTGCCATGCTACGCATGAGAAAGTATCGGGATACGTTTCCGCAGACGAACCGTCGCGGCGGTTGGAGGATCGTCGTTGCCGCCTGTTTTGTTGCAGTGGCGGCATTCGGATCAATCGCGAGCGGCTCGCCGAGCATATGGTCGCCTTCTAGCCTGCCCGCGGTGTTGTCGGCGCTCGCCGTCCGGGGAGGCGAAACGGGCCTGAATCTGTTTTTTACGATCCTGTCGTTCGCTCTCTCAGTGCTGCCATTTACCGCCCTGTTTCTTGCGTGGGTGATGCCCGGTTATCGAACCCAATTGCGAATCCCGATTCGCTCCCTGATCCTGTTCGGGCTTGGGGCAGCAATGTGCGTCCTTCATCTGCGCCTTGGATGGAACTATGGCGAACGCTACCAGGGCGAGGAATTTCTCGAAGCCTGCGTTGTGTACAATTCAGCGGCGACTGCGATTCTACTAGTGCTGCTGGTTTGCAACCTTCGCTTCCCCTCTGTGGGATCCTGCCTTGCCTTTCAGGCCGCGCTGTTCGCGTGGTTTGGATACTGCGCGTTCCCGTGGCTGGGCGAAACCTTGTAGCCCCAAGAGCGCGTGTCGCGTCCGGAACGGAATGGCTGGTCTCAGCACGAGATGAGAGTCTGGAGTCCGAATGAGTCCTGGAGATCTACACCAGGCCGCCCTCGCCGGTGACTTACCTCGCATTCGCGAATTGTTGGATGCCGGTGCCAACGTCAACGGGCGAATCTCTACCGATGCACCCCGCGGACCCTACTACCGTGACATTACCCCGCTCATGGAAGCCGCACGCGACACGGCGTGCGGTGCCGAAACCAGCAAGCTCCTGATCGAGCGGGGTGCCGATCCGAACCTTTCATCGGAGGCAGGCGCGACCGTGCTGCACTACGCGGCGTTCGTGGAAAACCGTCCCGCGCTTGCGTATTACTTGACGTTGGGCCTCGATGTAAACAAACGCGCTCTGAATGGCATGACGCCCCTCATGGGCGCGTGCCATGGGCCGCTGTGGATCGATGGCGTCGTGCCGAAGCCCGATTGCGCCCGCATGCTGCTCGCCGCGGGCGCCGATCCCCACCGGCGCGGTCCCGGCGGTGAAACCGCGCTCCATGTCGCGGCAAAATCCAACAGCGCGCCCCGCGTGCGGGAGTTGATCGCGGCAGGTTGCGCGATCGATACGCGTAGCCAATTCGGTTTGACTCCGCTCATGAATACGAGCAGCGTAGGTGTCGCGCGCGCGTTGCTCGCCGCCGGCGCGGACCCCATTGCCGTCGAAGACGTGGAAGCGCAAGCGGAGTCTGAGCGAAATGCCATGGAGAATTGGAGATCGTCGCCGCGACTTGCCACGAGCAAGCGTCGCGAACCACGGAGCATGGCGGAAATGCTCGCAATCAACGGAGGCGACGCTCTGCTCGCACTCCTCGAGCGCGGTCTCGACCCAAACTTGAGATTCTTGCGCGGACTTCCGCTTCTTGCAGTGGCGGCTATCCACGGCAAATTTGAGGTCATTGAAGCGCTTCTGAATCGCGGAGCTCGCGTCGGCGCCGACCCGAAGAGCGACGCGGACGTACTCGGTTGCCTCCAGAAGCGCAACCGGCAATACGAATTGTCGGATCTTCCTGATGTCCTGAGGCTCCTCGTCGCCAGGGGCATCGACTTGAACGCGTGCAGATCGAATGGCGAGACGGCTCTCATCCATGCGATAGAGTGTTTCAATGCCACGATGGTACGCGCGCTGCTCGCCGAGGGAGCCGCTCTGGATCGCGCGGCGTGCGGCCAAACGCCGCTCGAAGCGGCACGAAAGGTAAAGGCGAAACTCGAGCAAGAGAAGGTCCCCGAGCGACCACAAGCCGAATTCATACGATTCGGCGATTTCTGCGCGTCCTTGATTGGCGAAGCCAAGGCCGTGGACGTGATTGCGAGGGTCGAAGGCGCATGCAGGCGGAAAGTTCAGAATCCCGGAGACGAGGCTCAGGCGATCGTGAATGACCTAATTGGAGATGAGCTCGAGTGGATTCAGGAATGCATCAAGGACCAGATTATTCTCGTGCTGCCATTCGGTTCCGCAGAGCATTGGCGGGATCCGTCGGAAAAAGCTTCGTCCCGTCGCGACGACCGCGCACAGCGCATCGACGAGATCGTGCGAATGCTGGACCACGCCGCGAGGGGAGATCAACCCGAGCAATCGTAACCGCAGGACGTTGCCGATTGCGGCGCTCTCGCGCGACTCCGGCGCAGTAAGACGAGGGTGGAAGCTGCACGATCGTACGTTCCGGCAGCCGCTCGTGAAGTGTACAATCCGCCCAGTTCGGGACCCGGCTCGCAACGGAGTAAGTACAATGCGGCGCATCATTGCGATGCTTGCGTGCGGCTTTGCCGTGGCGTGTCCCCTTTCCGCCGACGACGACTCTCCCACGGAGGGAGAGTTGTACCTCCACGGTCGCGTGGTGGCCGCTTGGACGGGAGCGCCGGTCGCCGATGCTCGCGTGCGACTCATTGAGGCGCTCGGAGACAATGCCAGTATCGACTCATTTGCCTCGATGACGCCATTCGCTGAAATCGTCACCGACATGGATGGGTACTACCGCCATCGAGGGAAGGTGCCTCACGGCGGCCTCGTGAGCGTGCTCATCGACAAGCCTGGCTACCTCGAGTACCTGAGCAACCACTTCGACAGAACTCCGGCGACCGGCACGCGCCGACACGAAGACATCGTGTTGGCGCCAGGCATCCCGGTGTCGGGCACAGTAACTTGGCCGGACGGCGAGCCCGTGCGGTGCGGCGTGGTGAGCGTGGCGGGACGTGGCAAGGGAGAATACTTCTACCTCGATGACAAGCGTCTACCGGATTACGCATCGTCGCCGCGCCTCGCGTTCATCGACTCTCGGGGTAAATTCCAGGTACACCTGCCCCCGACTACCAGGATTTTCTTCTTCACGGTTGCTGGTGCGCTGCCCTTTTCCGCCAGTGTGTCCGTTGCAGAGCGTTCCGGAGAGGAGTATCGATTCACCTTTGAAGTCCTACCGGCCGACTCCGATCGACCGCACGGCGTCGAAGAGCGACCACCAGGACACGCCGTGGAGACCATCGACGGCGCGAGCATCGACGAAGATTTCGAGATTCGACGGCCTCCCACACGCCGTATTACCGTGCGATTCAGGGACGCCAAGGGGCATGACATTCGGCGCGATTGGCTGGAGTTATCGACTCCACTAGGTCGCCGTTCCTTGCACCTTGCCGGCGACCTGTATCGCTCCGATGCGCTCCCGCTCGATGCGTGCGAAGGCACGGTCGAGATCGGTGGGTTCGAGCCGACCTTGCTGCGCTGGCCCCCGGGTGCCGCCGATCAAGATCTCGGCGCCGTGGTGCCGGGCTTAGGTCACTACATTGTGGTGGCAGTGAACGACCACCGCGGCAATCCACTCGAGGGCGCCTCGCTCATGATGTGCCCGGCGACTCCAGAACTTCCAACCTTGCAAGGCGTCGTCACCGGACCAAGCGGAGAAGCGACTTTCGGCGGGCTCCAACGAGACTCCTATACGCTGCACGCTTCCCACGACGCGTGCGTGCTCGGGTCCATACCGGTGAACGCGGCCGCCCTCGCCGCCGGTTCCCGCGTGGCCGTAGTGCTGCAGCGCGGCGCGACGCTGCTGGTTCGCATCGAGTCGGAAGCCGGAGAGCCGCTCGTGGGCGCAAATGTCGAGGTATTCGAGACGAAGGATGATGGATCACGACGGATCTGGATCACGGACGGCTACGGCAGAGCGAGCCTCTCCCAGCTCACTGCAGGGTTGCCCCTGAAGCTCTTGATCGTCTCCCCGGAGCACGCCCCTACGATCGTGTCGATCGATCCCCTCGCCAACGACGAACTCCGTGATGCGGGCATCATAGAACTGGCGCCTGGCGCCACGCTGCGCGGCGTAGTGCGGGACCAAGCGGGCGAGCCAATGGCCGGCGCCTGGGTCGAAATCAGGAGCCTCGCCGAAACCGGATGTCATAGCAGCTCCACTCAACATGCTCTCGACACCGCGGCGGATGGGACGTTCATCTTCAAGGGACTCGGACCCGGTAGACATGCGATTTGCATCATGTCGGCGACGTATCACATCGATCCCATGTCGGAGCACGAACGGCGCGAGAGCAGGCTGGATGAGATCATCGAGGTACCCGCCGCGGGATCGATGGACTACACTGCCACGATCCGACGCTTCTCCGCACGACCACGCAATCCGTAGGCTACATACTTTCCGGGAATTGCCGCTAGGCACGAAGCGTTTCGTCCGTGTCCAATCGAAAGGCCAGGTCCCATGTTCATGTTACGCAAGGTCGGAGCGATATTGCGCGGGAAGTCCACGCCCTTCCAGCTCTTCACCGCGTGCCTGCTCGGCGGTCTCATGGGATTCGCGCCGCTCCCGGAGGGGCTCGGGCTGTTCCTGCTCTACATCTTCGTCCTCGTGATCTTGAACGCGAATCTGGGCGTCTCGGCGCTGGTGCTCGCGTTCTCGAAGCTGCTCTCGCTCGTGCTCTTGCCCGCGAGCTTCCACGTCGGCCGCGTGCTCCTCGATGGGCCGACGCAGGGTCTCTTCAAGGCGCTCATCAACGCGCCCGTGTTTGCGCTCCTCGGACTCGAGCACTACGTCGTGAGCGGCGGCATCGTGCTCGGCGCGCTGGAAGGGGCCGCGGCGGGCAAATTGCTCGTAAAGGCCGTAACCGCGTTTCGCCGCAAGTTCGCGCAGCTCGAAGAGAATTCCGAGCGCTACCAGAAGCTCTTCGCGAAGGGTTGGGTGCGCGGGCTCGCGTGGGTCGTCGTGGGGCCGAAGGCCGGCAGCGTGACGTACGCGCAGCTCCTCGAGCGGAAGGTCGGCAACCCGGTGCGCGTCCTCGGCATCGCCTTCGTCGCGGTGAGCGCCGGCTTTCTCTATCTGCTGCAAGTGTTCTTCAGCGAACCGCTCCTCACCGCGATGCTCCGGAGCGGCCTCGAGCGCGCGAACGGCGCCACCGTCGAGCTGGAGTCTGCGAGCCTCGACCTCGCCGGCGGGCGCCTCGTGGTCGCCGGGCTGCACATGGCGGATCGCGAGAATCTCGACGAAGACCTCGTGCGCGCGACGCGCCTCGAGGCGGACATCAGCTCGCGCGACTTGCTCCGGAAACGGATTTGCTTCGATCGCATCGTCGTGACCGGCGCCGAGCACGGCGAGAAGCGCGCCGTCCCCGGGCGGCGCATCCGCGCCGAACGCGAGCCGCGCGAGGTCGAACGGCTCCCGGATGAGAAGACTCTCGAGGAATACTTGGCGGATGCCGAGAAGTGGCGCCGCCGGCTCGCGCAAGTCGCCGATTGGATCGAGCTGCTCGGCGAGAGGAAACCGGAAGAGGCGGAAGCGCCCGGCAGCGAATCGCTCGCGGATCGTTTGCGGCGGCGCGCGGAGGCGAGCGGCTACGCGCGAGTCGTGGCAACGCACCTCATCGAAGGAGCGCCGACGGTGACGGTGACCGAGCTTGTCGCCGACGCGATGCGGTCCGCGCAACGCCCCGGCGACCTGCTCCAAGTGCGCTGCGAGAACCTCTCCAGCCAGCCGTGGCTGCTCGAGGCGGCGCCGCGCGTGCAGATCCAGTCGCAGAGCAAGGCGTTCCGCTTCGACTTCCGCTTCGGCGGCATCGCGGCGGGCGGATCGGCGAGCACGGTCGACCTAGCCCTCTCCGGCCTCTCCATCGACGAAGTCGCGAAGGGGCTTCGCGCGGGCGGCGAGCGCCTCTTGGAAGGAGGCACGATGGATCTCGCGGTGAACGGCGGGATCTTCGCGCACGAGCGCCGCCTCGATCTTCCGCTGCAAGTCGTGTTGCACGACACGAAGATCAACGTACCGGGCAGGGGTTCTGCACCGGTCTCGAAGTTTGGGCTCGGGATCGCGCTTCGCGGCCCCATCGACGACCCGGGGATCCGCGTGGATCCGGAGGCGCTCGCCGACGCGCTCGTCGGCGCGGGCATCGACGCGGCCAAGGAGAAGGCGAAGGACGCGCTCCAGAAGGAGCTGGAGAAGGCGGCGTCGAAGGAGTTAGGAGAGCCGGTGAAGGGAATCCTCGGCGACATTCTTGGCGGCAAGAAGGAAGAGGCTACGGAGAAGCCTAAGGAAGAAAAGAAACGCCCGTGATGCGGATGCAGGCAATGGAGCTGGGGAGCCGGGGCGGAGCTTCGGCACTTCGTTACCGTGTCGAGGTAGAGCCTCGTCACGAGTTGCTGGCAGTGTGCGCGAAGCCGCCGTTGGCGCAGTCGAGCCTCGACACGAGGGACAAAGTACGATGTCGAGGAGGATGAGCCCCGCCGCGGCGGGCGTGTTCGCGCCTTGACTTGAAGATCGATTCATGTAAACCTCCCTTCAATTCATTCCCGAGCGAAGGGAGACCCCCGCCATGCCGAAGTCGGCCGCCGATCCGCGTTGCGCAGAGACGCTGAAGGTTCTCGCCGACGCGACGCGTCTCGCCGTCCTCCGCCAGCTCATGCGCGGCCCGCAGCACGTCGGTGAGATCAACGCGCGCCTCGGCCTCGAGCAAAGCTTGCTCTCCCACCACTTGCGAGTGCTCCGGGAGGCAGGCCTCGTCATCGCCGAACGCGACGGCAAGGCCGTGCTCTATTCTCTGGCTCCCGGCGTCGACGGGTCTCGCGCGGAAAACGCGCTCGACCTCGGCTGCTGCCGGCTCTCCTTCGAGCAGTCACGCGGCATGGACCGAGCAATGGGTCGATCGATCCTCCGCCGCGTCACCGCGCTTGCGCTTCTATTCGTGGCGGCCGCGTCGTGCACGAGAGCGGATTCGGCGGCCGGCGCGAGCGCCACGAAACTGATCATCACCGGCTCGGGCACCATCGCACCGCTCCTCAACGACATCGCGCGCCGCTTCGAAGCGCGGAACCCGGGGACGCGGATCGACGTGCAGAGCGGCGGATCCTCGCGCGGAATGACGGACGTGCGCGGCGGGCAGGCGGACATCGGCATGGTTTCCCGCGCGCTCGGCGCCAAGGAGTCCGATCTCGTCGCGCACACCGTCGCGAGCGATGGAATCTGCATGATCGCGCATCGCGACAACGCCATCCCCGGCCTCACCAAGGCCGAGGTCGTGGCGCTGTATACGAACCGCGCGGAGGACTGGAAGGAAGTCGGCGGTTCCGGCGGGGCGGTCACCGTAGTGAACAAAGCCGACGGCCGCTCGACTCTCGATGTATTCCTGCACTACTTCGAGCTGAAGAGCACCGACGTCGCCGCCGATGTCGTGATCGGAGACAACGAGCAAGGGATCAAGACGGTCGCGGCGAATCGTCGCGCGATCGGCTATGTGTCGATCGGATCGGCGGAGTACGGCATCCGCCGCGGCGAGGAGATCCGGATCTTGCCGGTCGACGGAGTGGAAACTTCGATCGCGGCCGTGCGTGCCGGCACGTTCCCGATGATGCGTCCGCTGAATCTCGTGACGGCGGGACCGCCGAGCGGCCTCGCGCGCCGGTTCATTGACTTTGCCAAATCGAAAGAAGTCGATGATCTCATCGAACAGCACTGCTTCGTACCCATCGCGCATTGATCGCTTCGACCGCGCCGCCGCGTGGGGATTTCGGTCAGGCGCGATCGCGGCCGCCGGAATCTTGCTGCTCGTCTTTTATTTCCTCGTGCGGGAGGCGCTGCCGTTCCTCGGCACTGCCGGCGCCGGTAGGCTGTTCGGCGACCCCTCCTGGCACCCCTCCGCGGGAAACTACAACTTCCTGCCGATGCTGCTCGGCACGTTCGCGGTGAGCGCCGGCGCGCTCCTACTCGCCGCGCCG
>JAKEFC010000198.1 GCA_022616235.1 Planctomycetota bacterium | reverse complement strand
GCGCGTCCGCGCGGAGTCCGCGTCCGGCTCCGCGCGCCCGCGCACGGCGCTCCAGATTCCGATCAGTAGCGCGACCGCGGCGGCCGCCGCGACGAAGAGGCGAAAACGGCGCGCCCCCGCGCCGCGCCCGAAGAGCACGCTGCCATCCGGCTCGAGCGGAGCGCCGCACTGGTCGCAGTAGCTCGCACCTCTGCCGTTATGGGACAAACAGCGCGGACACTGCATGCTCGCGACTTCACTCCCTCCTCGCGCTCGGTGCAACGACATCCTAGAATAGATGCCCGCGCGCCGACCCGCTACGGGCGGCCGCCCCGCAAGAAGAGGTAGGACGAATGTTTTCCGGCGCTCGCGACCCGTTTGGAGCATTCCTCGCGCTGTCTCTCGTCGTTGCCCTCGCGGGGTGCGGCATCTTCAGCACCGGCGGCGACAAGTCTGACGAGAACCAGACTCCCGTCGTCACTCCTCCGCCTGAACTCCCCGCGCCGATCGAGACCGGACCGCCAAAGTGCCCGGTCGATGGGGCGGGTCTTTCGGATCGCGAGCAGGTCGCCTACGTGCACGAAGGGCGCACGATTCAATTCTGCTCGCGGCGCTGCTGCGAGGAGTTCAAGGCGGATCCCGCGAGATTCGCGCAGCCCCCGCGGTCGTCGAGCGGAATTTCTCGATAAGACTGCACGCAAGCGCCGCGCGACGCGCGCCGGTTTACCCTTGTCACCCCTCACCCCCCTCCCTATCCTCCTGCACCCGAGGCTCGCGGGCGATGTTCTAACGATGTTTCGAAATTGCCACGCGCTTTGACGCTCCGAGTGGCGCCGCGCTCCCCATCGACCGGAAAGCTCGAGTCTTGCCTCGCATCCCGACCCACGCCAATCCGCAAGACGAGCGATTCGCGGCGAACCGCCGCCACATGGAGACGCAGCTCGGCGAATTGAAGGCGCGCCTCGCGCGCGTTCGCGCCGGGGGCGGCAAGGAAGCCGCGGACCGCCATCGCGCCCGCGGCAAGCTGCTCGTGCGCGAACGCATCGACCGCCTGCTCGATCCCGGGTCGCCATTCCTCGAAATCGCGCCGCTCGCGGCTTGGGAGTTGTACGAGAACGCCGCGCCCTCGGCGGGCATCGTCTGCGGCGCCGGCCGCGTCGAGGGGCAGTGCGTGATGGTGATCGCGAACGACGCGACGGTGAAAGGCGGTACGTACTATCCGATCACGGTGAAGAAGCATCTGCGAGCGCAGGAGATCGCCGCGGAGAATCACCTGCCCTGCGTGTATCTCGTGGACTCGGGGGGCGCCTTCCTGCCGCTCCAGGACCAGGTATTTCCGGATCGCGATCACTTCGGCCGCATCTTCTACAACCAGGCGCGGATGTCCGCGCAGGGCATCTCGCAGATCGCCGTGGTCTTGGGATCGTGCACCGCCGGCGGCGCCTACGTCCCGGCGATGAGCGACGAGGCGATCATCGTGCGGAATCAAGGCACGATCTTCCTCGGCGGTCCGCCGCTCGTGAAAGCGGCGACCGGCGAGGACGTGACGGCCGAAGAGCTAGGGGGAGGCGACGTCCACAGCCGGAGGAGCGGCGTCACGGACCACCTCGCGGCGAACGACGACGAGGCGCTCCAGATGGCGCGCGCCGCGGTGGCGGATCTCCACCGGCGCCCCCCCGACGTCTACGATCGCGCGGAACCGGAGCCGCCGGCGTACGACGCGGCGGAGATCTACGGGATCGTGCCGCAATCCACGCGCACCCCCTTCGAGGTCCGCGAGGTGATCGCGCGCATCGTCGACGGCAGCCTGTTCGATGAGTTCAAGCAATACTACGGAACGACGCTCGTCTGCGGCTTCGCGCGGATCCACGGCTACCGCGCCGGCATCGTCGCCAACAACGGCGTCCTGTTCTCCGAATCCGCGCTCAAGGCCACGCACTTCATCGAGCTTTGCTCGCAGCGCCACATACCGCTCATCTTCCTCCAGAACATCACCGGCTTCATGGTCGGGAAAGAGTACGAGCAAGGCGGCATCGCGAAGGATGGCGCGAAGATGGTGCACGCGGTCGCGAACGCGGCCTGCCCGCGATTCACGGTGATCATCGGCGGCTCGCACGGCGCCGGCAATTACGGCATGTGCGGGCGAGCCTACCAGCCGCGCCAGCTCTGGATGTGGCCGAACGCGCGCATCTCCGTCATGGGAGGGGAACAGGCCTCGCAGGTGCTGCTCGCCGTGAAGCGGGAGCAGTTGCGCGAAAAGGGCGCGGCGCTCGCGCCCGCCGAGGAGGAGGCGATCGTGGCGCCGATCTTGGCGAAGTACGAGACGGAAGGAAGCGCCTACTACTCGACGGCGCGCCTCTGGGATGACGGCATCATCGACCCGGTGAGCACGCGCGACGTGCTCGGCCTCGGCATCGAGATGGCGTGCCATGCCCCCGTGGAAGCGCGGCGCGTCGGGATTTTCCGGATGTAGGAGGCGGAGGCGGAGGCGGTGCAATGAACGCATATACGACGATCGAAGTGGCACGCAGCAAGCACGTCGCCGACGTGCGGCTCGCGCGTCCGGAAGTCCACAACGCGCTCAACGAGACCTCCATTCGCGAGCTGACCGACGCGTTTCAAGCGCTGGGGAGCAACGCGGCAGTCTACGTCATCGTGCTCTCCGGCAAGGGCCCATCCTTCTCGGCGGGCGCCGACGTGAATTGGATGAAGGGGATGATCGCCTACGGCTTCGACGAGAACCTGCGCGATGCCAAGGGACTCGCGCGCATGTTCGACACCATCGACCGCTGCCCGAAGCCGGTGGTCGCGCGCGTACACGGGGCGGCGCTCGGTGGCGGCGCGGGGCTCGCGGCGGCGGCCGACATCACCGTCGCCGCGGAGGGCGCGCGATTCGGGTTCACGGAAGTGCGCCTCGGCATCATCCCCGCCGTGATCTCGCCCTACGTGCTCGCGCGCATCGGCGCGACGCGCGCGCGCGAGTACTTCCTCACCGGCGAGCGCTTCGATGCGCGCCGCGCCGCCGAGATCGCCCTCGTCGACCACGTCGTTCCGGAAGAGCATCTCGATCAAGAGATCCACAGGATCGTCGCGGAAATCCTGAAGTGCGCGCCGGAGGCGGTGAGCGCGGCGAAAGCGCTCATCGCGGAAGTGATCTGCGAGCCGGATCGCCGCCGCGCAACGGAGCTGACGGCGCGCCGCATCGCGGAGCGGCGGGTTTCGGCGGAGGGGCAGGAGGGTATGCGCGCGTTTCTCGAGAAGCGCCCCCCTTCCTGGCTCGGATAGCCGGGGCGCGGTGGCGAAACTTCGAGAGCTGTGCGTGCTCGTCGCGAACCGCGGAGAGATCGCGCTCCGCCTCGTGCGCGGGCTCCGCGAGCTGGGCGTTCGCTCGGTGGCGGTGTACTCCGAGGCGGACCGCGATGCCCCCTACGTCGGGCTCGCCGATCGCGCGGAGCCGATCGGCCCCGCGCCGCCGCAGGAGAGCTACCTGAGCGCGGAGCGCATCCTCGCCGCGGCGCGGCGCGCCGGCGCGAACGCCGTACATCCCGGCTACGGCTTCCTCGCGGAGAACGCCGAGTTCGCGGCCGCCGTCGAGAAGGAGGGACTCATCTTCATCGGTCCCGCGCCTCGGACGATTCGCGCGCTCGGCGAGAAGACCGCGGCGCGCCGGAGCGCAGAGGAAGCCGGGGTCCCCGTGCTTCCTTGCACGGTCCTCGATCCGAGGAAGGGCACCCCCGCCGCCGCGGAAGAATCGCGAAAGCTCGGGCTGCCGCTCCTCATCAAGGCGATCGGCGGCGGCGGCGGCAAAGGGACGCGCATCGTGCGGGATGCGGCGAAGCTCGGAGTCGAGATCGAATCCGCGCGGCGCGAGGCGCTCGCCGCGTTCGGCGATGACCGCGTCTATCTCGAACGCTACATCGAGCGCGCACGCCACGTCGAGGTGCAGATCCTCGGGGACGGGCGCGGCGCCGTCGTCGCGGCCGGCGACCGCGACTGCACGCTCCAGCGGCGCCACCAGAAGATCCTCGAGGAGTCGCCCGCCCCCGCGCTGCCCGCGCGCACGCGCGCGGCGCTCGCCGAGGCGGCGCTCGCGCTCGGGCGCGCTGCCAGCTACCGGAGCGCCGGCACCGTCGAATTCCTCCTGGCGCCCGATGGGGAGTTCTACTTCCTCG
>JAKEFC010000197.1 GCA_022616235.1 Planctomycetota bacterium | reverse complement strand
TGGGAGCGGCGAGCGCCGCGGCGGCGCAGGCGGCGCGAAGCAGAGCCTGAATCGGCGGCAGCCGCAAGAACGGCATCGACATGCGCTCCTTGTCGTCCCGGGCGCGGCGCCGCGCGCGGATGCGGCCAACGCGGCGAAGCGAACGGCAATGCGACTGCGGCCAATGTTATGGGATCCGCGCCGCCGCCGCCATCCCCGCACGCGCAGGCGAGTGCGGCTGCCGTGCGCGCCGCCGGCGCGCCGAGAGATGCCGCGCATTTCTTCGCGCGGCGCCGAGGGATCGCTAGAATCCGGCGCAGAGGACGGTGCGAAGTGCCGGAGGCTGCGCTGGAAGCTCGAAGCGTGATCGTCTGCGGGTTGGGGCCGATCGGCGCCGCAGTAGCGGCGCGTCTCGACGCGATGAACGGCAACGTCGCGGCACTCGTCGACGTCGACCGCTCTGCGGCGGAGAACGCGGGACGCGAGTTGGCGGCGGCGCCCGCGATCTACGAGTCGCTTCCGGCGGCTCTCGAGAAGCACGCTCCTGCCCCGGTCGTCTTGTGTACCGCGAGCGGCTTCGATGAGATCGCCGCGGATCTGCAGGCGGCGACCCAGGCGGGCTCATCGGTCGTCACCTCCTGCGAAGAAGCGGTCTGGCCCTATCACCGCCACGCGGGCCTCGCGCGTACCATCGATCGCGGCGCGCGCGCCGGCGGGACGGCGATCATCGCGGGGGGGATCAATCCGGGATTCTTGATGGATGTGCTGCCTGCGCTCCTCACGGCGCCGTTTCCTCCGCCCGCGCGCGTCGTCGTCACGCGGCGCGTCGACGTGGCGACGCGGCGGCGGCCGCTGCAAGAAAAAGTCGGATTCGGGCTCACGGCGGCCGAATTCGAAGCGCGCAAGCGCGCGGGCAGGATCGGGCACCGCGGGCTCGAGGAGTCGATGTGCCTGTTCGGCGCCGCGCTGGAATTCGCATGGGAGCGGGTAGAGAGCACTCTCGAGCCCGTAATCGCGGAGTCCTGTGTGCAGATGGAAGGGCGGCAACTCGCCGCGGGAACCGTGCTCGGGATGCACAATCGCGGGCGCGCGTGGCTAGGCGGAGCGTGCCGGCTCGAGCTTGACCTGCTCATGGCCTACGGATTGCCGGATCCCGTCGATCGCGTGGAGCTGTTCGGAGATGCGCCGCTCCCCGCGCGCTTCGAGGTCGCCGGCGGCGTCGCGGGCGACGCGGGCACCCTCTGGATGATCGTGCACCTGCTCCGGCAGTTGGAGCGCCTTCCGCGCGGCCTCTGCACGATGCTCGACGTCCCGGGCGGCGTACGCGGGTGACGCAGAACTAGGACGGCGTAGCAGTGGTAAGAGCATTTGTCGCGGTCGTGGTCGCGGCGCCGATCTTCCTATCGATACCGGGCTATTTCTTGTCGATGATGCTCTGTCCAAGCGGAGTGCCTCCGTCCGACAACTTCATTCGGGCTCACTTCAGGAAACACACGGCTGAATTCGAACGCATCAAATTGCTGGCTTCGAATCTGCCGCACCTGGTTCGAGTATTCACGGACCGCCCATGCCCGACGCATGCCCGGAGTACCGCTTTGCCGCCACAGGGCAATACACAAGCTGAGCCCGTAGGCAGTCTGGATGTACCAGCGTGCTCACTAGCTCGCGCGGACTGCAACGAGTTGAGAAGACTACTTCTTGTCGTTGAAGGCGAGTCGTGCGACACGTTTGTGGAGAGTGAGATGGAGAGTATGAGCATATTGCTGCGCGGCGGTGGAGTATTCTCAGGTTGCAAGTACGTAACATGGCTGCGTCGGCCGTCCAACGCAGAGCCGTTGGTGCAGAGCACAGATGACGAAGGAAATTTCACAGATTCAGATCGCTGCTGTTCCCTGCTCGCCGAAGGTGGATGGTATATCGAGCGCTTCGACTAGTCTGCCGCCCCGAAAGCGCTTCGTTCGTCGCCGAATCCACATGCCGCTCGCGCCATCGTGTCGCCGCCAAGTGTCGGCGTGAATGCGGGGCAAGGCGGCGTCGTGCCGCCGCACTCCAAGATCGCGCTATGCGCGGTGGGGAATGTCGAAACACGCCCTGAGCGCCACGCATGGAGTGCTGCGGCTTGACGCAGCCTTTCCCGTGCGGCGCGAAAAGTGATAGTTGCGACGCTTCGCTTCAATGCAAGGAAGGGCTGTGTCGAGCCGCCGCATTCCAAAATCGCGCTTCGCGCGGTGGGCGTCTGGTGGACTTCGCGCGTTCGCGCCCGCGCTCATCCGCGCCGCTCGAGGAGGGCGCCGTAGCCGCCGTCGCCGGGGGCGTCGCCGGGGTTGTATTCGGCCTCTTCGATGAGGCGCAACTCCGGCGAGGCGCGAAGAACGCCGTGAACGACTTCGCGGTTTTCCGCCGGCTCGATGGAGCACGTCGTATAGAGCAAATGGCCGCGCGGATTGAGGAGGCGGGTCGCCGCGCGGAGCAATTCCGCCTGCACGCGCGCGAGCTGGCGGATGTTCTCCGGGAGCAGGCGCCAGCGCGCTTCATGCCGGCGCGCGAGCACGCCGGTGTTCGAGCAAGGCGCGTCCACGAGGATCTGGTCGAACTTGCGGGCGATGCGGAGCTGGCGCGGATCCTCGTCCACTTCCAGGACCTCGATGCCGTCGAGGGGGAAGTGCAAGCGCTCGAGATTCTCCGCGACGCGGCGGAGCTTCGCTTCGCTCACGTCGCACGCGAGCGCTCTCTCCACTCCCCCGCGATCCAAGAGCGCGATCAACTTGCCGCCGGGCGAGGCGCAGAGGTCGAGGAGCGACGCGCCCGCGCGCTCCGGCATGAGGAGCGCGAGCTTCCGGGACGTAATGTCCTGCACCCAGAATTCCCCCGCCGCGAACCCGGGCAGGCGGTCGATCGCTCCCGCGCCGCGAACGGCGATCACCGGTTCCTCGCCTGCGAATTCTACATCGACGCCATCTGCGCCAAGTTGCGCCGCCAGCGCCTCCGCGGAAGCTCCGCGGCGCACGACCAGATACGCCGGTGGGACGCGGTTATTGTGCCGGAGGAAGCTCAACAACTGCTCTTCGCTCATGCGCTCGAGCCAGACCCGCACCATCTCCGGCGGGTGCGAGTACTTGATTCCCAAGAGTTCGTGCAGCTTGACGTCGCGCGCCGGCAGGTCGATGCCGCGCACGCGCACCCACCCGAGCGCGGTATGGATCGTCTCCCGATCGCTCGCATCCGACGCCGCCTCATCGAGGTGCTCCGAGCTGCGGCAGACCTCTCGGAGGCAGCCGTTCAGGAGACCCACTGGGCGCTTGTCGTTCGGTATTTCCGTTTCGCCGCGGCGCGCCAGCTCCTGCCACATCTCGATCGTCTCGCTCACCGCGGCGTGCGCAGGAGTCCTCAAGTAGAGCCATTGATAGAGACCGATCGCGAGCGCCATGCGCAGCGACCGCGGGTAGTCCGAGAGCGGCCGGCGCACGAACCTCTCGGCGACGGCGCGGAGAGTATTCCGATGGCGAACGACGCCGTAGCAGAGATTGGCCGCGAAGGCGCGATCGGCGCCCGCGAGCGAATTCTCGCGCAGGTACTCATCGAGTAGGTCTTCGATGTACGCGCGCTTGCTGCGATCCCAAAGGAGTAGCGTCCGGAGCGCTCCCGCCCGCGCGGAGAGCGGCTCTCGTGCTTCACGCGTCGCCATTCCCCGCGTCCTCCCCTGCGATCGCTCGCTCCTCCGCGAAGCGGTCGCCACTTTCGAGCGGACAGCCGCGCAGGAATTCCGCCGCGGTCATCGCCCGCCCCCCCGCGCGCTGCAAGGCCAGGATGCGAACGGTTTCCGCGCCTTGCTCCCCGCAAGCAACGTCGATCCCTGCATACGAGACGGCGCGAATCGTGCCGGGTGAAAAGGCGGTGGCGGATGCCTGCGTCCCCGCGAGCCGGCGCGCTTCATGGACGACGACGACGAGCGGCGCATCGTCCGAGCGAGCGCGCGCGCGGAGCAGCGTTCCGAACGAGCCCGGCCAGGGCCTGAGCGCGAGCACGTGATTCTCGATCGCTTCCGCCGACCGCGTCCACGAGATCTCTCCTTCTTCCTTCGCGAGCTTCGGGGCGTACGTCGCTCGAGCGTGATCCTGCTCGACCGCCGGCGCGGATCCGTCAGAGAGCGCCGGCAGCCATGCCGTGAGCAGGTCCGCGGCCTTTCCCGCCAGCACGGCCTCGACCGCCGGCGCATCGCGCTTTTCGCGCGGGGCGTACTCGCTCTGCGCCACGATGGGCCCCGCATCGATCTTTGCGACCATGCGGTAGAGCGTCACGCCGAAGCGAAAGTCGCCGGCGAGGATCGCGCGCGCGACCGGCGCCGCGCCGCGATAGAGCGGCAGGAGAGAGCCGTGGAGATTGAAGCAGCCGCGCGGCGGGAGCGCGAGAAAGCTCCGCGGCAGGATCAGCCGAATGTCCGCGGTGATCACGAGATCTGCACGCGCCTCGCCGAGGAGCGCGCTCCCCTTCGGCTCCGCGAGCGTCGCGGCTTCGTGGAGCGGCAGGCCGAGCGCGCGCCCCCGCTCTTTGATCGGAGTCGCCCGCGCCGCCCCTCCCCGCCTCCCGGGGGCATCCGGCAGCGTGGCGACCTCGACGTCGCCGCGCGCGAGCGCCGCGAGCCGTTCGAGCGCCGGCACCCCGAAAGGTCCCGAGCCGAGGAATAGGATCTTCATGGAAGGATGCGGCGCGTAACGAGAATCTCGCCGAGATCGCTCTCCTGCGTGATCCAGATCAGGTGCAGCCGCGCCATCTCGAGCAGCGCAAGGAAGTGGGAGATGAGGCCCGCGCGCCCGAGCGCCGGACGGAAGACGGCGTCGAACGAGAGCGTGCCGCTCGCGTTTTCTTCGAGGCGGCGTTGGATCGACGCGATGATTTCTTCGATGGGAGTGTCGTCGATCTCGATGACCGCGACCGCCTCGGTGCGCGCATCCGCGAGCACGCGCTGGAACGCCGCGCACAGGTCCCACACGTTGATCGCGCTCAGGTCGAGCGTGTCCGGCGGAGGCGGCGGCAGTTCCGCGAGCGGCCGCTCGTAGCGGCTCGCCCACTCCTCGTGTACGCGCTCGAGCATGACGGCGCGCTCCTTGATCTCCTTGTATTCGAGGAGTTGCTCGACGAGCGAAAGCCGCGGGTCGACGATCTCCTCCTCGAGCAGCCCCTCGTCCTCCGCTGCCGCTAGCTCCGGGAGGAGCATGCGCGACTTGATCTCCATGAGGCGGCTCGCCATGACGAGGAACGCTCCCGCCTCTCCGAGATCGATCAGCCGGTGCCGCTCCAGGATCTTCACGTGCGCGAGGTATTGCTCCAGGATCTCCGCGATCGGGATGTCGAAGATGTCCACTTCGTTCTTGTGGATCAGGTAGAGGAGGAGATCGAGCGGCCCCGCGAAGGACTCCACGCGCGGCTGAAAGCTGGGGACCTCTGCCCGCTCGGCGCCGCCGGCGCCGGCGCCGTCGGTGGTGCCGGTGCGGGCGCGCCCGAATTCGGGGGCCGCGGCGGGGGTCGGCTCCGGCACATCGCTCGCGCGGTTGATCATGGGTTCGACACCTGTTTCCGCTCCGACACTAGAAGGAGCCGACGACCGCCCGCGCTCCACGTTCGAGCGCAGCGAGAACGTCGACAAAGACACCGTTGTACCATGCCTTCACCTCGGGAATCCGCAGCAAGAGATATACAATCACAATACCCGCGAAGCCGATGCGCTGAAATCCGTCGCGCCACTCTCGCGGCAGGACGTACTTCATGACGTGGTGGCCATCCAAGGGCGGGAATGGAATCAAGTTGAAGAGTGCGAGCGCGACATTATTGATGGCAAGTAGGGCCAAGACTTTGGTCTTCTGGGTATCGGGAGAGGAACTGCTTTCTAGAGTCCAAAGGCAGCAGAAGATGAATGCAAGGAGCAGATTCACGACGATGCCCGCCATGCTCACGATCACGTCGCCGAGCACGCGCCTCCGAAACCTGCTGGGATCGACGGGCACCGGCTTCGCCCAGCCGATGCAGGGAAAATTCAAGGACACGGCGAGGAGCGGCAGGAGTAGCGTCCCGATCGGATCGATGCTCGGGATAGGATTCAACGTGATGCGCCCCATCCGCTTCGCCGTATTGTCGCCGCACCAGAGGGCGGTCACCGCGTGCGCTCCTTCGTGCAATACGATGGAATACAGCACGCCGGCGAATACCACGATGAAGAAGATGGAGTCTTCGGGGGTCGGCACGTGCGTCCTTCTCGCTCGCACTTTTTAGGCGATCGGGATGACGCGAACAAGGGTCGAGGAGCGCAAGCGGCGCGCGAGGCGGGCCGCGCTTGTCGCGCGCTTCGGACGTTGCCGCATGCTCCGCGAGTGTTCCTGTAAACCATTCCGCGATAATGCGTTACAACCGCCACGGCGGCGCCGGTTCGGCACTCGTTTCCCGCGGCTCATTCAGGAATAAAGGATTGCGCTCGCGCCGCGCTCCGACGAGAGTCACGCCATGCAACCAACGTTCCCCGCCGCCTTTCGCGGGAAGACGCCGCAAATACTCATACTCGATGTCGATGGGGTCCTCACGAACAACCAGATCTCGCTCGATCCGGCCGGGAGCGAATCGAAAGCGTTCCACGTTCCCGATGGCGCCGGTCTCCGCTGGCTCAAGGATGCCGGCGTGGCGGTCGCGCTCGTTTCCGGACGCACCTCGCAGGCCGTGGCGCGCCGCGCGGCAGAGCTGGACATCGAGCACTACACGAGCGGCGTGAAGGACAAGGGACCGGCAGTGCGCACGCTCCTCGATCGCCTCTCCATCCGCCGCGAGCAAGCCGTCTACGTCGGCGATGATCTCGTCGATCTCCCCGCGTTTCGCGAAGTGGGGCTCCCCGTCGCGGTGGCGAACGCGCATCCGCTCGTCACCGCTCGCGCGGCCGCCGTCACGACCCGGGCAGGGGGGGATGGCGCGGTGCGGGAGGTGTGCGAGTGGATCCTGGCGACTCGCGGCGAGTGGCAGCGGGTAGTCGAAAGGTTCATGAAATGAGACGATTCGCGTTCTTTTTGGCTGTTTTCTCGGTCGGTCTCATGATCTTCCTGGTCGCGACCGGTCAGCTCGGGAGGCTCTTCCAAGCGGGCTCCGCGGCGCGCGCGCCGACCATCGCCGAGGATCCCTTCGAGCGCGAGCCGGAGAGAAACGCCCTCAGTTTCAACTCCATGGACCACGACTTGGGACGGCTGCGTTTCGAGCTGCACGGCTACCTCCCCGAGGTCGCCACGCTGAACCCCAAGGACTTCAGCGCAGACCGCACATTCTCCGATGTCTCGATCCGCATCCCCCTCTACGACGACGAGCCCGGGCAACCGCCCGCGGTGGAGCCGACCTCCCATTTCTCGCTCCAGGCGAAGGAAGCGACGCTCGACAGCGATCAGAACCGGCTCTCCATGACGGAGCGCATCACGTGCGAAGGCGCGGACGGCATGCGCGTCGAAACGACGTCGCTCGTACTGCGTTGGGATCAGGACCGCACGAACGTCACCATCGAGGGGGACCACCCGGTGATGCTCGAGCATCCGCAGATCCGGCTGCACGCGGAGGGGGGGATCGAGAGCCGGCTCGCGACCAAGACCGGACTCGGGGTCACGATGCTGAAGCCGCCGGTGGTCGTCGCCGTCGATCGGCGCGGCTCCTTCTTGACGCTCGGAGCAGACCAAGCGGAGGTGGAAGAGGGCGAGCATCTCATCTTCGTCTCGCGCAAGGATCCGCTCGTCATCGACAACGCCACCAAGACCGCGAACTTTCCAGGCCACGTTTCCATGTACACCGCCGTGCTCGCGGATTCGCGCGGCCTCCATCCGCCGCCGCCGCCGCCCGCGACCTCCGTCGACTGGCCGGGGCTCCAGCTCCAATTCGACAAGGACATGAACCTCCGTTCGGCGCAGAGCGCCGCCGGCAGCGCGGGGAGCGCGGTGCGCGTGCTGCTCTCCGATGTCAACGTGCTCGAGGGAGCGCGTTGGGAATGGACCCGCGAAGGCACGGAAGAGTGGATTCACTTCGCCGACGGCGTTCGCCTCACCGGGCCGCACGGCGAATTCACCGCGCGCGAGGCGTGGGTCTATCCGGTGCAGAATCGCTGCGTCCTCTCCGAGGAGATCCACGCTCGGCTCGCGGGCGACCCCGAGCGGAAGGGCTCCGGCGTGCGGCAAGCGGTCGCTTGGATGCTTTCCGCCGACTGGGCCGAGCTGTTCTACGATGCGGCGCGGAAATCGCGCGGCGCAGATGAGCAAAGCGGCTTGCCGCGGGAGCTGCGCCAGGTCACGCGCTTCCGCGCGACTTCCAAGAAAGTGCGCGGCGTCACGATCGTCGAAGACTTTCCCGCCGGCGCGCGCCTCTCCGGGAGCGCGATCGAGTTCGATGGCGATCGGGGAATCCTGCGCCTCACGGGAGTGCCGGACGATCGCGACGCAGCTCCGCTCTTCGAAGAGGGGAAGAACCGCATGATCGCGGGGGCGATGGAGCTTGGGCTCGGCGCGCGCCGCGTCGACTTCCAGGACGGCGTCGACGGCTATCTCCATTCGCTCCCGGAGGGCGTCGGTATCGAGCAAAAAGAAGTGGCGGCTCGCCTGAAGGACGGCGGCAGCTCGGAGCTACACAGCGACAGGGCCTCCATGACGTGGGGCGAGGATCGCAGATTGGATGCCGTGCTCGCGGAGCGAGGCTCCGCGGGCACTCCCGCGACCTTTCGCTTTACCGGCGACGGCGCCGCGGTCGATCTGGCGGGAGACAAGGTGGAGTGGACGCGCGCAGTGGGCGCGATCGTCGCGAGCGGCGAAAGCGGCAAGCAGGCTCTCTCCACGGAGACGGCGAACATGTTCGCCGGCGTCATCCGCTATCGCCCCGCGGAAAACGTCGCCGAGGCGGAGGAGAAGGTCCACATCCGCGCGGATGGGATCTCGCTCCTGCCGCGAGCCAAGGACGGCGCGGCGGCGCAGGGCCGCGCCGATGGAGCGGCCCAGGAGTTCGTCGACGTCTTCTGCGAACGGCTCGTCGCGCAGCTTCGCACGTCGGCGGAGCGCGAGGCGCTGAAGAAGGAGCGCGGCCGCAGCGCGCCGCTCGTGAAATCGGCGCAGGCTTGGGGGAACGCCACGGAGGGGGTGCAGATCACCGACGGTGCGGTCGTGGCGGAGGGAGAGCGGCTCTCCTTCGACGACGACAGCGGCCTCCTCGTCTTGGACGGCAAGGGGCGGCAGCGGGTGTTTCACGTGGCGGACGCCGGGCGCGATGAGATGAGCGCGCAGCGCATCACGATCTTGCGCGACGAGCGCGCCGTCGAGTTGGATGGCGACGTGTATTGCGCGTTGCACCAGCGCAACCACCCCGAGTGGCGGGAGGACGAGGATGCGCCGCAGGTGCCTTGGCGGATCCACGCGGGGGCGATGAAAGCGGTGTTTCCCGCCGAGGCCCTCGCCGCGCGCTCGGGCGACTCCCGCGCCAAGAACAAGCAGGCCGCGCTCAACTCGGCTCCCACCCACTTCCTCGCGCGGGATCACGTGACGATCGACAACACCGAGCTTGGCGTCCACGTCGAGGGATCTGCCTGCGAATGGACCGGCGCGGATCAGCGGCTGCGGGTCTTCTCCGAGAGCGGCACCGGCGTCCAGACTTGCTACTACGGCGTGGCGCCTCGCGACGAGATCGTCGCCCGCGAGATCAGCATCGTGTACGTGAGCGGCGGCCCGCGGCGCTTGAACATCTTCTTCGAGGACGTCGTGAACGCGACGGTGCACTCCCGCCAGGAGAAGGAGCGGAACGCCGAGATTCCGTTGGAATTCCGCATGAGCGCGAAGAACGTGCTCGCGACGGTGGAGCAGCCGGAGGGCGCGGCGGCAGAGGGGATGCTGAGGGAGGTGCTCGCGTGGGAAGATGTGAATTTCCAGGGGGGGAACTACCGCGTCCTCGCGCATCGCTGCGCCTATGAAGCGCAGGCGAGCAACGTGACGTTCTTCGGAGATCCGCCGAGCGATCCGGTCTACGCGATCGTCGATGGCAGCCGCTCGCTGCAAGGCGATCCGTTCATCATTCGGATCACGGAGACCGGTTACGAAATCTCGACAAAGGGGCGGTATCCATGGGATGTGGCGGGGCTCGAAGAGATGCTCGAGTTGCACGGCGCCAAGGAGCGGCGCGCAAAGTGAGCGGGGGCGGCGCGGAGCCGCGGGGCCGTGCCGCGGCAAGAACTCTCGAACGCCGGTGAACGATGGTACGCAAGAAACACGCGCGCGAGCTGGTCGCTCCCCTCTTGGAAAAGGCGGAGTCGGCGGCTCGACAAGGGAACAAGCGGCAAGCCGTCGCGTACTATCGCCGCTGCCTCGACGTGGATCCTCGCAACGGCGTGGTGCGCAACAATCTCGGCTGTCTGCTCCTCGAGTTGAGCCGCGATGAGGAGGCGGTGGAGGTCCTCGCCGCAGAGCGGCTCACGGGCGCTCCGAAGGAACTGCCGCTGAATTTTGGCTTCGCGCTGCTCCGCACGGGCAAGCTTCGCGCCGCGGAACGGATCCTGCGCATGGTGCTCGACCGCGAGCCGGCGTCGGAACAGGCGCGGAATCTCCTCGGCATGGCGCTCATGCAGGCCGAGCAAGCGCAAGCCGCGCAACTCGAATTTCGGCGGGTGCTGCGCGACAATCCGCAGAGCGCCGCGGCGTGGAACAACCTTGGCTGCGCCCATCGCTCCGGGGGCGATCTCGAGGAAGCGCGGGAAGCTTTCGACGCGGCGCTCCGCGAGGATCCCTACAACTCCGACGCGCACAACAACCTCGGCTGCGCGCTCCGCGACCAAGGCGCGCTGGATGAGGCGCTCGAAGAATTCGGGGTCGCAGCGGAACTGGATCCTCGAAACCCCGCGATCCACCTGAATTTGGCCAAGTGCTACAAGAACCTCAACCAGCCGGCGAAGGCGCTATGGCACCTCCGCCAGCACTTGCGTTGGGGAATCGAAGGCGCCGCGAGCGAGGAGGTCCACGCGCTCCTCTACGCGCTCGAAGCGAGCGCGCGCGACGACGAGGACGCGCGTTAGCGAGCGCGATGGCCGCCAGGTCGCTCGATGCGCCGTACGGCAACCTACGGAAAAGAGGAGACCAAGTGCAACGTCTGCGCGGGACTCGAGCGCTCCGGATCTCGACCTGCCTGGCAATTGGCGGCGCGCCTGACCCGCAACGAGCGGCGCGCGCGCGCGGGTGGCTGGTCTCTGCAGCCGCACTGCTGCTTTTTTGCAGCGGTTGCTCGCTGTTCGATGCCCTCTTTCGCGAGGAGCAGACGACGCCTGCCTACGACGTGCGCGGCAAGACCATCCTGGTAGTGCCGTTTCGAGACGCGACGCTCTGGCACGGCGAGAGCGAGCTTGGCCATGAAATGAGCCGCAACCTCCTGTATTGGCTCCAGCAGTGCGAAAACGTGGAATCGCTCTTCAACACGGAGATCGACACCGAGCTTGCGAACACGCTCGATGACCCGGATTGGTGCGGCTACGGCCGCCGCACCGAGGCGGAACTCGTAGTCACGGGCAAGGTCGATTCGTTCTCCTGCTCGGACCCGAAGACGATCGGCATGATGCGGGGAAACCTGAACGTGACGTTCGAGGTTTGGGACGTCGCCGCGAACGCGCTCGGCTACAAGCAGTCCATATCCGTGATCTACCCGCCCGATCTGGAGTCCGGCTCGATCGAGATCGCATTGGACCAGAACGAGCAGGATTTCCGGCGCCAGGTATTCGCGGAGGCGGCGGAGCGGATCAAAGCGATCCTGTGCGGCGAAGTCTTGGATACCGCCGCGCGCCGGAGCGGTCGCTAGCCCGAATTATTCATGATCCTTCTACTGCAAGCGCCGATGTGGCTGCCTTGCTGCGTCGAAACAGCGACTTCGATCCTCAACGACCTCACCAGCGCTTCGCTCGGGTCGCGAATGTGCGATGAAACGCTCGCCACGCGCTTGTTCCCGGCCTAAAATGGCGGCTCCAGCCTCTGCCCCGCTCGCAGGCGGGCCGGAGGTGCCGGACCCTGGCGGCCAAGTCGGAATCTCCTAGACCCATTCTCTTTGACCCAAGGCGCGGCAGTGCCACGCCGGGCGAAACTCGAGAGCCTCATGGAATCGACGCTTCTCGCATTCAATTTCGGCAACATAGGTCCCATGGAATTGCTCTTGGTCGGCGGGATCGCCCTCCTGCTTTTCGGACGCCGTATTCCGGAAGTCATGAGATCGCTGGGGAAAGGGATCACGGAGTTCAAGAAGGGGCTGCGCGACACGGACGACGGTGCCTCCGAGAACCGCGACGCTTCCCGCAGGCTTGCGGAACCGCCCCCACCGCCTCCCCCCGCGCCACCGCGCATCGATTAGTCCCAGGATCTCGCCGGGCAACTCGCGCGAGGCACCCTCGTGTCGAGGCACCCTCGTGTCGAGGCACCCTCGTGTCGAGGCATTGCCTCTCAAGGTGCGACAGGCCGGCGTCAACGCCGGAAGATCGCGCTCGGTATCAGCGCCCCACCATCAAGCGCTCGGCGAGGAACTCCGGCAGTCCCGCTTCGAGGATCTTCTCCGCGGACTTCTCGATGTCGTAAGGGATCCGGTGGATGTCCACGCGCGCTTCCTTCACATCGTAGACCGCGAAGGAAGCGAGCGGATTGTTGTCCCGCGGCTGCCCCACGCTCCCCACGTTGACGATCACCTTCGCGAGCCCGGCGAGCAGGACCTCGGGCTCCAGCGAAAACGTGATGACGTCTTTGAGGAGAAACGCGATGGGAACATGTGAATGCCCTATGAAACAAAGGGAATTCTGCATCTTCTGCATCGTCAGGAAGGCGTCGTAGGAGGTCTGGATATAGTCGAAAAGCTCGGGGGATTCGAGGCTGCCGTGCACCACGGTGAAGCTGCCCATGTTCACGACCAGCGGCAAGTCGTTCAGATATTGAAGCTGCTCCGGCGTTAGCTTTTCCCGCGTCCAAAGGGTCGCGCGGCGCGCATGGGCGTTGAAATAGTCGATGTTGATCTTGCCGAGCGCGGCGTAGTCGTGATTGCCCGCGACCACGACTTTGGAGATCTCTCGGATGCGCTCCACGCAGTAACCGGGCTCTGCGCCGTACCCGACGATGTCGCCCAGGCAGATGATCTCGTCGCAATCCAGGGTACCGATGCGCTCGATGACGGCATCGAGCGCTTCCTTGTTGCCGTGGACATCGGAGACGATCGCGTAGCGCACTCGGTAGCCGCCTTCGATCCAATGAGGCTTGAGGTGCGGCGGATCGCGCCCAACTTCCACGCCGCCAGCGTCGGGGTCATCGAAGCATCCCCGCGATGTGCGGGGCGGGATGAACCCTGAACCCAGAATCTCGAACTCGGACCGGCCGCGGCCGGCTTGCCCCATCCAAGCTTAACATCCTGCAGTAGTTCCTTTGAGCTTGAATCCCAGGGAATGCTGTGCGCCGTGCGGGCGCGCGGCTTCGCCAGAGCGCCTCACGCACACGGCAGTGCCGGGAAATCGGGAGCGGCGCCGCTCGAAGCTTGCTCGCGCGCGCCCCGCTCCGAGAACCGCGCTGGAAAGAGCTGCGCGAAGGCGCACCCACTTCGATCGCCCTGGCTGGGTAACCTTCGCTCCCGGACGATCCAGGTACCGGAAGGGCTACCCAGGTGGGGCCGCGCGGCGGAATGTTGGCGCACAATGCAAGACTGGAACGCCAGATCACTCGGTTTCAGGTCTGGAGCCACACAAGAGATGTATACGTAAGTACTGTATCTGTATATATTTGCGTAATAGTAATCTTGGCATATGAAGACGCTGTTACCAATTTCAGAATGGGCACTTTCGCTCCAAGGCGAAGCCGCCCGGTGCTGGAAGGCTCGAAACCCGACGCTTCGTGAAACCGCGCATTGTTCCACGTGGAACATGTTGCGCGCTGCCCCAGGTGGGCCTAGCCTTCCCGCATGGGGAGGCGCGGTCTCATGATTCGCGTAGGGGTCGCATGAGGAGCATCGCCATCTGCAGCCAGAAAGGCGGGGTCGGGAAGACGACGACTGCCGTCAACCTGGGTGCTTTCTTGAGCCACGCCGGGCAACGCACGCTCCTGATCGATCTCGATCCCCAAGCGAACGCTACGTCCGGGCTGTCCGTCTCGCACCCTGCGATCCCCCCGCTCAAGCACCTCCTCGAAGATCCATCTTCGCTCTTTCGCTGCACGCAGCCGACCGGCGAGGACTTTCTATTACTGGTGCCGTCCACTCAAGACCTGGCGTTTCACCTGGAGCTTGGGCGCACGGATCCGAAGTGGGTCCTTCGGATACGGGATGAACTATTGCGGAGCGATCCCCAGTACGACTTCGTCCTCTTCGACGTCCCCCCCTCCTTGTCCCAAATTACGCTGCTCGCGCTCGAGGTGGCGGACTCCGTGCTGATCCCCGTTCAGTGCGAGCAATTCGCTGCCTCGGGGCTCGCACAAATCCTCCCGTTTCTCGAAGCGGTCGAGGATTCGAGACGCATCCGCGTCGAAGTGGAGGGGGTGCTGCCGACCATGTTCGATGAGGAGGAGGAACTCTCCCATGAATTGGAGCGGGAGCTGCGAGAACACTTCCCAGGCAAGGTGCTCAACAGCGTGATTCCACGCGACCCGACTCTCGCGGAATCCGCTTCGCACGGCCTGCCGATTTGCGAATACGACCTGCGGTCCCGAGGCGCTTGGGCCTACCTCTCACTGGCCAAGGAGATCATGAGCCATGTCAGCAAGGATCAGAAAGCTTGGTCGGGGTCTCGATTCGCTCATTCGCCGGAGCGACGAGCCGTCCGCCGCCGCCACCAGCGTCCATGACGTGATCGAAGTCCCGCCCGATCAGGTAATCACGAATCGAGATCAGCCGCGGCGAAGATTCGATGACGCGACGCTCCATGAACTGGCCGAGTCGATTCGGAGCCACGGTTTCGTGCAGCCGCTCATCGTGCGTGCGTTGCCGCAAGGGGGGTGGGAGCTAATTGCAGGCGAGAGGCGCTTACGTGCTGCGCAGCTCCTCGGCCTCGAGCGCGTACCCGTGCTCGTGCGCGAGATGGCGAGCGATCTCATGTTGGAGACCGCGCTCATCGAAAACATCCAACGTGAGGACTTGAATCCGATCGAACTGGCGCACGCCTATCAAACGCTGAAGGCGCGGCGCTCCTGGAGCCAAGCCGAACTCGCCGACCACTTGGGAAAGAAGCGCTCTAGTGTTGCTAACACATTACGATATCTAGCGTTACAGACACAAATCCAGGAGGCGCTCCAAGACGGTCGAGTCAGCGAGGGCCATGTCAAGGTGCTGCTCTCGATCGAGGATGCCTCGGAACGGATGCGGCTCTTCGAGGAGGCGATCTCCGAAGGTCTTACCGTGCGCCTCCTCGAAGATCGTGTGCTCGGCGGCGAAGCAGGCGCGGTTCCCACGGTGGGGCCGAATGCCGGGGGCAATGCTGCGCCGCAAGTCGAGACGTCGAAGCGCCGCCGCGGCGTGCGCCGGAAGGACCCTGCGATCGCCCACGAAGAGCAGATGCTCGCGAGCCTGCTCGCCACTCGCGTCACGATCCGAGAGCGCCGCGGCCGCGGCAGGATCCTCATCGACTTCTACTCGCTCGAAGACTTCGAACGCCTCCGGAACGCCATCCTGCAAGGTGTTCGGCAGCGAGCACCGAGCTGAGCGCGGCGCGCGCTTGTTGCGGCGCCGAGGCCCAGTGACGTCTAATTTTCGCAACATCTGTCTGCATAATATGTTAGGTCCGTAATGGGCACCGTGATGATCTGGTTGATCGCCTGGAGCGTGCTCCTCTGGCTCCTTGGCCTGCTGCTCGATCGATTCCTGCATCGCGCCGTCGTGAAATTCGTGCTGTTTCCAGGTCTTCTGCTCGACGCACTGGTCCGTATCGTCGCGGGCCAGTTTGTCGGCGCGAAGCCGAGGCAGTGGACCCCCTTCGCTCCGGGAGCGCCGTTCATCGCCTTCAGCCCGCCGAAGTGGCGCCGCATCGGCGTCGCTCTGAACGTGGCGCTCCGACTCTTCCTGATCTTCCTCGCTGCGTTCCTTACGATCGAGATCTGCGAGATCCTGCTCAGGCCCGGGCTCGCGCTCCCGGAGCTGCCGCAGCGGGGCGCCATCGCTCGGATCACGGAAACTGTGGTGGGGCTCTTTCGCTCGATCGCCGCGGTATGGCGCCACATCGATTTCGCAAGTTTCTCCGGAATCATCGCGCTCTACATCGTCGTCACGGTGCTGCTCGCGCAATCCCTGCGCCACGAGGAATTTCGCGGCGCGCTCCTCGCGTGGGTCGTCATCGCGCTCGTTGCCTTCGCGGTCGATTGGATCGGCATCCGCCTCCAACTCTTGTCCCGCGGCTGGCTCCTCAACTGGGCCTACGGTCCCTCGATCTGGGCGACCTTTTCGCTGCTCACATCGCTCACGGCATCTCTGGTCCTGGCGTTTGCACTGTTTCGATTCATGCAGACGCTCCTCGCCCGGCGCGGCGAAGAATAGCGCGAAAACCCAGGAAAACCCGCGTCTCGGCGCTTGCCTCGCCGGGTCCTCTACCTATGATCACGGCCTTGTGCCGGCGCCGGTCAAGCGTTCGCGGTCGCTCCCGGCCGCCTCGGTTCTCGAAAGGAATCGCCGTTACTATGGCACGAAATCCCTATCGCCGGCGCTCCGCGCGCGATCGCGCGCGCATGATTCTGCTCCTCGCGCTCGCGGCGGCGATTTCGGCGTGGTCGCTGCCGCTCCCGCGCACAGCCGCGGCGCCGCCCGCGGCGGAGCCGAAACCTCCTCCAGCCGCCGCGCCGCCGCCCGCGCGCGGGACGGGCGAGCGCGAGGTGCGATTGTCCATCGATGACGCGATCCGCATCGCGCTCGCGAACAACCTCGACGTACGCGTCGAAGAGCTGGCACGCGACCGCGCGCGCTCCGACATCGAGATCGCCAACGCCTCTTTCGATCCGCTCTTCGCCACGAGTTGGGTCATGACGAAGTTCCGGTCGCCGACCGTCGACTTCCTCTCCGGCGTGACGGGAGGCACCACCGCCGTGGTCGCCGTGAACCCGTTCACGCGGCAGGCCTTCGACGCCGGCATCTCGGGGCTCTTTCCGACGGGCACCACCTACCGCTTGACCGTCCAAGACGAGCGCTCCGACACGCCGGAATCCAGCTTCTTCGGGATCAACCCGCGCAACGAGACTACGGTCCGCGCCGACCTCACGCAGCCGCTCCTCAAGAACCTCGGTTTCGATGCGAATCTCGCCGACCGGATCCAAGCGGAGAATCGCGACCGCATCGCGGAGCTACGCCGCGATCGCCTGTTGGAGACGACCGTAGCGGCCGTCCACGATGCGTATTGGAATCTGGTCTTCGCGCGCGAGGACTTGCGCGTCAAAGAGGAGGCGCTCGTCGAAGCGCAGCAGCTCCTCGAGATCAACCGGCAAAAGGCGGAGGTCGGCACGGGCAAGGCGCTCGACGTGATCGATGCGGAAGCGAACATCGAGACGCAACGGAGCGGCGTCATCGAAGGGTGGAACGCGCTCCGCAAAGCGCAGGATACGCTCCTCGACATCTTGAATTTTCGCGCGCACGAAGACGCGGCGGCCGCCGCCGCTGCTGCGGGCGGCGCCTCGGCGGCCGCTGCCGCCGCTCCCCTCTATCAGGGGCTCGTGATCGTGCCGACATCGGCGCCGAGCGATGCGGCCTACGGGCAAGTCCTCGCGGAAGCGATCGAGGTCGCCCTCGCGAATCGCGAGGACCTGAAGCAAGCCGAGCTGGAGGTTCGAAACGCCGAGGTGGAGCTGGCCCGCCGCAACAACCAGCTCCTGCCGAATCTAAGCCTCACGGGGAGTTGGACCCAGTCGGGTCTCGATGAGGAGATCGGCGAATCGGTCGAGGAATTCTCATCCGGCCGCTACTACGACTGGTCGTTCGGCATCACGCTCGAGTACCCGCTCGGCAACCGGCGCGAGCGCAACCTCGCGTTTCAGTCGAAGAACGACCTCGCGTCGAGGCGCTTCTCGCTCGAAAAGCTGCGCAATCGCGTGATCCTCGATGTGACCCAGGGGATTCGCGACATCGAGAGCGCCTACCAGAGGCTGCAGTCCACGCGCGCGGCGACCCGCCTCCGCACGGAGCAGCTCCGCGGCGAGACGGAGCGCCTGCGCGTCGGCTCCTCGACCTCCTACCAAGTGCTGCAGATCCAGAACGACCTGCTCGAAGCGCGCTCGCGCGAAGTGCGGGCGATGGTGGACTACAAGCTCGCCATCACCGCCTTCGAGAGCACCATTGGTCGCGGCGCCCCTTAGCGAGCGGCGCGTTTACCGACGTTTCTCCACCGCGTGAAGCGCCGCACAGTAGTCGGTCCCTTCGGACATTCCTCCACCGCGCGAAGCGCGGTCGTGGAGTGCGGTGGCCTGACACCGCCTTTCCCCGCATTCATGCGCAGCGCCTCACCGATCACCGCTCGTGCCGCGCGGCGTAAGGCTGCGTCGAGCCGCAGCACTCCATGCGTGGCGCTCGGGGCGCGTCCGACATTCCTCCACCGCGCGAAGCGCGGTCGTGGAGTGCGGTGGCCTGACACCGCCTTTCCCCGCATTCATGCGCAGCGCC
>JAKEFC010000196.1 GCA_022616235.1 Planctomycetota bacterium | reverse complement strand
GCGCGCGCGCCGCGCCACGCTCCGCTTCGAGCTGCTCGAAGCCCTCGGTCTCGCAGCTTCCCAATCGGAGATCGCTACGGACCGGAGCGTCCCGTCGTGGGACGGCGAGCCCGCGCGGCTCTCCGAGGAAGCGCTCCTCGCGAGCGCCGCCGCGCGTCGCCTCGACGTGGCCGCGGCGCACTCCGCCGTCGCCGCGGAGGAAGCGCGTGCCCGCGGCGCGCGGCGATCACGCATTGCCGATACCGGCGCCGGCGCCATGTACATGCGCGACGACGACGATCGGAAGTTCATCTTTCCGCAGGCGCAAGTCTCTTTGCCGCTCTTCGACACGGGGGCGGCGGCGATCGCCGGAGCCGAGGCGGAATCGCGCAGGGCCTATTTCGAGGCATGCGCGCTCCTCCAAACCGCAGAGCGCGAGGTCCGCAACGCGCGCGCGGAATGGGCTGCGGCGCACGACGGCGCGCGGCAGAGCGAAGAGATTTGGGCGCGCGGGCGGCGCGCGACGGAATTGGCGGCGCTCCTGCACGCCACCGGAGAGGCGCCGCGCGCCGCAGTGCTCGAAGCGGCCGACACGGAGATCGAGGCGGCCCGCGCGTTCAGCGAAGCGTCGCTGCGGGCTGCGCTTGCGCGAATCGAGCTGGAGCGCGCGATCGGCGGCGCGCTCCCCACCACGCCCTGGGAGGAGAGCGCGCCATGACCCCCGGCGACATCGATGTGCGCGGTCTCGCTCGCCCCGCCGCCTCCGGCACGGCCGGCGGTGCACTCGGCGCTTCCACGCCAACCATCCCGCTGCCGCGCAAGCGCTGGCGCACGCGCATACTCCTCCCCTCGCTCATTCTCCTCGCGTGGGGGGCGCTCTTCATCGCGACGAGCTGGGAGACCCTCCTTCCCGCCACGGAAGTGCGCGTCGTCCCGGTCGTACTCAAGTCTTTCGCGAGCGTAAGCGCCGGCGCTTTCACGGTGCAGGCTGCGGGATGGGTGGAGCCCGATCCCTTTCCGATCTACGTCTCGGCGCTCACCTCGGGAACCGTGGCGGAGGTGCTGGCATTGGAAGGGCAAACGATCGAGGCGGGAGAGATCGTGGCACGACTCGTGCCGGACGACGCGCGGCTCGAGCTTGACCGCGCCGAGGCCGAGATGGGGGTGGCGCGCGCCGAGCGTGAGAACGCGCGAGCCGGCAAAGATGCCGCCGCCGCCGTGCGCGAGACCCTCGTTGCGCGCGCGCTCGCGCTCGAGTCCGCGCGCGGCCTCGTCGATGAACGCGCGGGCGAGGTCGAAGAGAAGACCGCCGCCGCGCGCGCCGAGGAAGCGCTCCTCGCCGAGCTGGAAGACGAGCACTCCCGCAAGTCGCGCCTCGCCGGAGAGGGCGCGGTCTCCGCCGGCGAGATCGCGCGCCTCGCGCTCCGCGTCGAAGCGAAGCGCGCCGCGCTCGCGGAGGCGCGCGCGGCGGTGAAGACCGCGAGCGGCAAGTTTGCCCAAGCGGAAGCGGCGCTGAAGGCGGCGGAGAGCGACTCCAAGCTGCTCATCGCGGAAACGCAAGAGCTAGCGGCCGCGACCGCGCGGCTCGAGAGCGCCGAAGCCGCGCTGCGCCTCGCCGAAGCCCGCCGCGACGAAGCGGCCTTGCGCCTCGCCCGCACCGAAGTGCGCGCGCCGGCGCGCGGCATCGTCATGGAACGCCTCGTGTCGCCCGGCTCGCAAGTACTGCTCGATGCCGGGGAATTTCAAGCCCACATCCTGCACCTCTACGATCCCGATCAATTGCAAGTGCGCGTCGACATCCCGCTCGCCGATGCGGCGGCGGTGCAGCTCGGGCAGGAAGCCGAGATCATCGTGGAGGTGCTGCCGGAGAGCCGCATCCACGGCAAGGTCGCGCGCATGGTTCATCAAGCGAACATCCAGAAGAACACCGTGCAGGTCAAAGTCGCGATCGAGAATCCGGCGACAGAACTGAAGCCCGAGATGCTCGCCCGCGTGCGCTTCCGCGCGACGGCCCAGGCCGGGGACGCGGCGCAGCGAATCCGCGTGCTCGCGCCGGCGCGGCTATTGCACCGAGATGGCGGCGGCGCCGGGAACGCGACGGCCTTGGTCGCGACGGCGCTCCGCGACGGGCGCGGCCGCGCCGAACGCCGGCAGGTGACTCTGGGTGCCGACGCCGGCGGCGGCTGGGTCGAGGTGCTGGAAGGGCTCCAAGGAGGGGATCAGCTCATCGATGCGGAAGGGTTCGGCGTAACCGCGGGCGACAGAATTCTCGTGGTCGGCGAAGCGAGCGGCGACGGCGCGGAAGGAGGGCGCTGAGATGGCGGACTTGCAGATCCGGTGCCGGAATCTCGTACGCGCATACACGCGCGGCGAAACCGTGATCAAGCCGCTCGATGACTTGGATCTCGACATCGAGCTCGGCGCCTTTCTCGCCCTGATGGGGCCCTCGGGCTCCGGCAAGACCACGCTCCTCAACCTGATCGCGGGGATCGACCGCCCGACGAGCGGCTCCCTCGCGATCGATGGAGTGGAGATCGCGACCTTGTCGCGGCGCCGGCTCGCCGCTTGGCGCGCGCGCGCGGTCGGATACGTCTTTCAACTCTACAATCTCGTGCCGGTTCTCACGGCATACGAGAACGTCGAGCTGCCGCTCCTCCTCCACGATCTTCCGCGCCGCGAGCGGCACCGGCGCGTGGCGCTCGCGCTCGATTTGGTGGGTCTCGCCGACCGCAACGAGCACTTCCCGCGCCAGCTCAGCGGCGGGCAGGAGCAGCGCGTCGCGATCGCTCGCGCGATCGTCACGGACCCCGCGATCCTGCTCGCGGACGAGCCGACGGGGGACCTCGACAAGGAAAACGCGCTCGGCGTGATGGAACTGCTCACGAAGCTGAATCGCGAGCTGGGGAAGACGCTGATCATGGTGACGCATGACCCTGCCACGGCGGCCTACGCGGGCCGCTCGGTAAGGCTCGTGAAGGGAAAGTTGCTGGACGATGCTAGGTAGCCAATACGCGCCCTTGGTCCTGCGGCAAATCTGGCGCAGCCGCACCCGCTCGCTGCTCACGATGGGCGGAGTGGCCGTGGCGATGTTCCTCTACTCGTCGATCCTCGGCATGCAGAGCGGCGCGCGCGCCGCGACCGAGGTGACGGCCGGAGATGCGACGCTGATCGTTTACCGCGAGAACCGCTACTGCCCTTTCACCAGCCAGCTACCGCAATTCTACCTGGAACGGATCGCGCGCCTGGCGGGGGTCGAGAGCGTCGTGCCGGTGCGGATCTACGTGTCGAATTGCCGCGCGTCGCTCGACGTCGTCACCTTCCGCGGCGTGCCGCCGCGCGAGTTCCGCGCAGCGTTCGTGCCTCATTTCGAAATCGTCGCCGGCTCCATCGACGACTGGGAGCGGCGCGGCGATGCGGCGCTCGTCGGCGAAGCGCTCGCTGCGCGCCGCGGCATCGAACCGGGCACGCAGTTCGCGATCGGGGGAATCACCGTTCACGTCGCCGCGATCGCTCGCTCCGCGGATCCTCAGGACCAGAACGTCGCGTACACCCATCTCGCGTTCCTGCAAGAAACAATGGCGCGCGGCGGCACCGGCGGAGTAGTCACGCAGTTCAACGTGCGGGTGACCGACCCAGCGCGCCTCGAGGAAGTGGCGCGGGCGATCGACGCGGAATTCGCGCGGGAGCGCGACCCCACGTCGACGCGCGCGGAGAAGGAATTCGTCGGACGCGCGGCGGCGGACGTGCTCGAGATCGTGCGCTTCGCGACGTGGCTCGGTTGGGGCGCGCTCGCCGCGGTGTTCGCGCTCGTCTTCAACGCGATCGTCATGGCCGTGCAGGACCGCATCCGCGACCACGCGATCATGCAGACTTTGGGCTACTCGGGCAGGCTCGTCGCGGCGCTGATCGTGCTCGAGAGCAGCCTGCTCGCGTTCGCGGGCGGCCTCGTTGGCGCCGGCGCTGCTTACGCCGTGATCGCCACGCAGCGCTACAGCATGACGATGGAAGGGCTCAACATCGAGGTGCTCGCCGGAGGGCGGACCATGCTCCTCGGGCTCGCGATGTCGATGGCGCTCGGGGCGGCGGCGGGACTGGCGCCGGGCTGGCGCGCGGCGCGGCGCGAAATCGCCGCGAGCTTCCGGGCAGTATAGAGCCTATCTCAATAACATCGCCGTAGGCCCGAGGTCGAGCGAGAGGTGCGAGCGCAAGGAGAGCCGAAGAGTCGTATTAACGGAGAAATACGGCGATGAGGCTCGACGCCGCGCGCGCGCCTCGCAGCCGACTGAAGCCAGGCGAGGTTTTGAGATAGGCTCATAGGAAGAGGCGGCGATCGTGCGCAGATTCCTCCCCTTCGACTACGCCGTGCGCAACCTCGGGCGCTCCGGTTTTCGGCTTGCGCTCAGCGTTTGCGGCAGCTTGCTCGTCGTCCTCCTCGTGCTCGCCGCGGTCGCGTTCGTGAACGGCATGCGCCGCTCGCTGATCGCGACCGGCGGCGAGCACAACGTGATCCTTCTCGGCGCCGGCTCGGAAGAGAGCATCGAGCGCAGCCAGATCCAGAGCGCCGTGGCGGGGATCGCGGCGGCGAGCGTAGCCGGAGTCCGGTCGCGGCTCGGCGTGGCGTACGTGTCCCCGGAGGTGCACGTCGCCTTCCCGGTGAAGCGGCGCAAGGACGAGCCGGGCAAAGGGAAGCTCGCGGTGTTGCGCGGCGTGACCCCCGCCGCCTTCCTCGTCCACGGCCAAGTGCGAATCGCAGAGGGGCGCGCGCCGGAAGCGGGCCGCGACGAGATCCTGATCGGAGACCTCGTGCCGTCGAAGCTCGGCGTCGCGCGCGGGGAATTGAAGGTCGGCGACACCCTCTGGATCGACGAGCGATCGTGGCGCATCGCGGGGAAGCTCGCCGCGCCGAGCACTGTATTCGACGGCGAGATCTGGATTCCGCTCAGCGACCTGCAAGTCATGGCGCTGCAGGAAAACCTGTCGTGCGTCGTGATGACGCTCGAGCCGGGGCGGGGCGAAGTCGCGGATGTCGCGGCGTTCGCGGCGCAAAGGCTGGACTTGGAGCTGGCGGTGCTCGCCGAGCGAGACTACTATCGCAAGCTCTCAGAGTTCTTCGCGCCGATACGCGCGCTCGTGATCGTCACCGCGGCGCTCATCGCGCTCGGCGGCGTACTCGGCGGACTCAATATCATGTACGCCGCCGTCGCCGCGCGCGTGCGCGAGATCGCCATGCTGCAAGTGTTAGGCTACTCGCGCGTCGCGATCGTGTGCTCGATCGTGCAGGAGTCCGTCTTGATCTCCGCGGTCGGCGCGCTCGTCGCGGCGATGGCCGGCGCGTGGCTCTTGGATGGAATCGCCGTACGTTTCTCGATGGGGGCGTTCGGCCTCGACGTGGACGGCGGGGTGATCGCGATCGCTCTCGGCGCCGCCGTTCTTTTTGGCGCGGCGGGTGCGTTGCCGCCGGCGTTTCGCTGCCTTCGTCTCGAGATCCCGACCGCCTTGCGCTCTTGAAAGGAAACCATGTCCGGAAAGCAGCGACGTCGCCGTGTGCCTCTTACGATGCGCTTCGTCCTCGCGGTGGGCATCGCGGTTGCCGCGGGGTGCGACCGCCCCGCCGAGGTCGCGACAAACTCCCTGCCCAACAAAGAAACCGCGCTGCCGGCGCACCTGTTCGCCGTCGAACGCCCCGCGGCCGCCGTGAGCCTCGCGGAAGCGAAGGCGACGTGCAAGGCCGGCGACAAGGTCTCGTTCGAGGCGCGCATCGGCGGGCGCAAGGATCCGTTCGTGGAGGGGCGCGCGATCATGCTCGTCGCCGACTCGAAGTTGAAGTCCTGCGCGAGCATGGCGGAGGACCACTGCCCGACGCCGTGGGACTACTGCTGCGAATCCGCCGAGGGTCTCAGGGCCAACACCGCGACCGTGCGCGTGGTCGATGGCGAGTCGCAAGTCTTACGAGCGTCGCTGAAGGACGCTGGCGGAATCGCGCCGCTTCGCACCGTGATCGTAACGGGTACGGTCGCCGAGAATTCGCCCGCGGCTTTCATCGTGGACGCGACGTCGATGTACCTGCCGCCGGCGGCGCCGTAGTCAGGCGGAGCCCGTCCTCGTTGTAGAACGCCGCCAAACGAAAGAGGCGCGACGATGGCATCGGAAGTTCGTATCGGCATCAACGGCTTCGGGCGCATCGGGCGCTGCGTGATGCGCGCCGCGGCGAAGCGCGGCGACGTGCGCGTCGCCGGCATCAACGACCTCGCCGGCGTTGATGAGCTGGCCTACCTCCTCAAGTACGACTCCGTCCACGGCTGGACGCCGACGCCGATCTCGAACGACGCGTCGTCGATCACCGCCGGCAAGGAGAGGATTCCATTCTTCTCATCGCAAGACCCCGCGGAGATCCCGTGGGGCAAGCTCGGCGCAGATGTCATCATCGAGAGTTCGGGAGCGATGCGCACGCGCGCGCAAGCGGCGGGGCATTTGCGCGCCGGGGCCAAGCGGGTCTTGATCTCCGCGCCGTCGGACGATGCCGACGCCACTCTCGTTGTCGGGGTCAACGACGGCACCTACGAGCCAGAGCGGCACCATGTGATCTCAATGGCGTCGTGCACGACGAACTCGCTCGCGCCGGTCGCCAAGGTCCTGCACGAACGCTTCGGCGTCGAGCGGCTCATGATCACGACCGTGCACGCCTACACCTCGAGCCAGTCGCTCATGGATACGCCGGTGCGCAAGAGGCGGCGCGGGCGCGCCGCCGCTTTGTCGATCGTGCCGACGACGACCGGCGCGGCGCGCGCGACCGCCAAAGTGATCCCGGCGCTCGCTGGGCGCATGGATGGCATGGCGCTCAGGGTTCCGATCCCCGATGGCTCCGTCACGGACATCGTCGCCAATCTCGGCCGCGCGGTCTCCGCCGATGAGGTGAATCGGGCGCTCATGGAGGCCGCGGCGGCGGCGCCACTCGCGGGGATCCTGCGCGTGTCCTCGGAGGAGATCGTCTCCAGGGACATCATCGGGGATCCCCACTCCGCGATCGTGGATGCCCCATCGACCATGGTCCTCGGCGAGCGCATGGTCAAGCTGCTCGTTTGGTACGACAACGAGTGGGGGTACGCCTCGCGCCTCTGCGACTTGGCAAGAATCCTCGGAGCGCGCGGCTGATAGCGCGCTGAGGGGCGGCGCCGGGCGGCGCGTGTCCTTTGACGGCTCTGCGCCCGGGCACTGCCTCGGCGACCACCCGATCGCTACAATGCCGCGCCCGCGCCGCGGCAGGCGGCGCGCCGCGTTCCTCGACCTCCGTCTCGATTCCGGCCAAAGGAGCATGCCATGACCGTGCAGATTCTCGACCGCCCGATCCGCAAGATCGGCGTGATCGGATCGGGGCAAATTGGCCCCGACATCGCGCTCTACTTCGCCAAGGTATTCTGCGCGGAGGAAATACCGATCATCGTCGTGGACATCAGCAAAGAGGCGCTCGAGCGCGGCCGCGCGAAGCTCGACAAGAAGATTGCCAAGGGGGTCGAGAGCCAAGCGTTTGCGCCGGCGGTGGCGGAAGCGATGAAGGCCGCCGTCACGTTCAGCTCCGACTACGACGCGCTACGCGGGGCCGAGTTCATCGTCGAGGCCGCGACCGAGGATCGCGAACTGAAGGGGAAGATCTTCCGCCAGCTCGCGACGCTCGCGGGCGAAGGCGCGATCCTCGCTTCGAACTCCTCCCACCTCGAGCCGGAGGCGATCTTCGGCGGCCTCGCGGACCGGCGCCGCGCGCTCGTGATTCACTATTTCTTTCCCGCCGAGCGAAATCCCGTCGTGGAGATCGTTCCCGGAGCAGACACGGATCCCGCCGTCACCGCCGCGCTGCTTCGCTTCTACGAGTCGATCGGGAAGTACCCGATCCGCGTCGCTAGCCGCTACGGCTACGCGCTCGATCCGATCTTCGAGGGATTGTTTCTTGCGTCGGCGCTCCTCGTAGAGAGCGGCGTTGCCACGTCGCGCGAGGTGGACGCCGTGGCGACGCGTGCGCTCGGTCTCGCCGTGGGGCCGTTCACGGCTATGAACCTCACGGGCGGCAATCCCATCACCAACGTCGGGCTCGATCACTATCGCGAAAAGATCATGCCGTGGTTTCGGTCGCCCGGACTGCTCAAGGACGCGCTGCGATCGGGGACGCCGTGGGATGCTCCCAAGCGCGGCGAGAAGATCGAAGTGGGCGCGGAGAAAGAGCGGGCGATCGCGGCGGCGCTGCGCGGCGCGTATTTCGGCCTCGCGTGCGAGATCCTGGAGAGCGGGATCGTATCGCTCGCCGACTTGGAGCTGGGGGTCGAGAACGCGCTCGACATGACGCCGCCCGCGCGGCTCATGAACCAAGTGGGAGCCGGCGAATCGCTGCGCCTCGTGGAGAGCTACGCGCGCGAGCACGCCGGCTTCAAGGTCGCCAAGTGCCTGCACGAGCAGGCGGCGCGCGGCGCGCCGTGGCAGGTGCCGGTGGTGCTGCGGCACGACGTGGAGCAGGTGGCGGTGCTCACCTTCCGGCGCCCGCGCGTGCTGAACGCGTTGAACCAAGAAGCGTTCGACCAACTGGAGCGCCACCTCGACGCGATCGCTCGCGACAAGAACATCGCCGGAGCAGTCATCACGGGCTACGGCACCAAGGCGTTCATCTCGGGCGCGGATGTGGGTTTCCTCGCGCGGATCGACTCCGAAGAGATGGGCGCGGCGACGTCGCGCGCCTCGAACGCGACGCTCGCGCGCCTCGAGAGCCTCGGCAAGCCGGTCGTCTGCGCGCTGAACGGCTTCGCGTTCGGCGGCGGCAACGAGTTGGCCATGGCTTGCACGGCGCGAATCGCGCGGAAGGGTCTGAAGGTCCTCGCCGCGCAGCCGGAACCGAACCTCGGGATCATCCCCGGCGCCGGCGCCACGCAGCGCCTGCCCCGCCTGATCGGGTTGGAGAAGGCGGCGGAATTACTTCGCACGGGGCGCCCGATCTCCGGCACCGAAGCGCTCCGCCTTGGGCTCATCCGCGCGGAGGTGGAGGGGGATCTCATCGGACACGCGGTGCGGCTCGTGCGGGCCGCCGCCGCCGGGACGGAGCGGCTCCCCGCCATCGAGCGCGGTCCGCTCGCCGTGCCCGCGCGCCTCGCGGACGTGCAGCTCGGGCACTTGAGCCGCGCGGTCGATGCGATCCTATGCCGAGCGATCCTCGAAGGCTGCCGCTTGTCCCTCGCGCAGGGTCTCGAGCTGGAGTCGCGCCTCTTCGGCGAGGTCTGCCAAACGCGCGACATGAGGATCGGGGTCAAGAACTTCCTCGACAACGGCCCCAAGGTCCCCGCGCAATTCGTACACGCGTAGGAGCGCGTCGGCGCTCTTCCTCGTGACGAGGCGATACCAGCATCACGTCTGCCCCAACAATGGCGCTGCCTCGCAATAGTACCTCGTGTCGAGGCGAAGCCTCGACACGGACGGACCCGAAGCTCTGCGTCCGAATGATGTGACAATGCGCTGAGTGCCGGCCCGTGTAGTAGAGATGCTGCGGAGCCGCGGAGGCTCGGTGTCGAGGCAGGAGCCTCGACACCAAGGGCTAACGCTAGAGCCGCGCCGATTGCGAAGCGCGCCGGAGCCGCGACACCAGGGGCTTACACCAAAGTCGCGGCAACGCGCTGCATGCGAGAGTCTCGACACGGGCGGACCCGAAGCTCTGCGTCCGATGATGTGACAGTGCGGGGCGTGCCGGCCCGGTGATAGAGATGCGGCGGAGCCGCGGGGGCTCGGTGTCGAGGCAGAGCCTCGACACCAGGGGGGACAACGCCAGAGCCGCGTCAATCGCGGAGCATTCCGGATCCTCGACACCAGGGGCGACTACCGCGTTACGCCCAGAGGTTGTACTTGAGGATGCACCAGAGCGCGGTGACGCCGTCGCGCCAGGTGATCTTCTTGCCCTCGGCGTAGGTGCGCCCCGCGTAGGAGATGCCGACCTCGTAGATGCGAACGCCGGGGACCGCCGCGAACTTGGCGGTCAGCTCCGGCTCGACTCCGAAGCGCCGCTCTCTGAGGTCGATCTTGGCGATGACCTCCCGGCGAAATGCTTTGTAGCAAGTCTCCATGTCCGTGAGGTTCAAGTTGGTGAACATGTTCGATACGAGCGTGAGAAACCGGTTCGCGACGTAGTGCCAGAAGAAGAGCACGCGGTGCGGGCCCGCTCCCGCGAAGCGCGAGCCGTACACGACGTCCGCGCGGCCGTCGCGAATCGGCGCGAGCAGCGCCGGGATCTCCTTGGGGTCGTATTCGAGATCCGCATCCTGGATCGCGATCATCTCGCCGCGCGCTGCGCGAAATCCGGTCTTCAGCGCCGCGCCCTTCCCTTGGTTCCGCTCGTGGAGCTGCAGTTGATGGACGCGCCCCTTCGCGTGCAGGTCGTCGAGCACCACCCGCGTGCCGTCGGTGGAGCCGTCGTCCACGACGATGAACTCGGTGTTCGCGCCGAAGTCGACGGCGTGGAGGCGATCGATGAGCTGCCGGATCGTCGCGACCTCGTTGTAGGCCGGCACCACGATACTGAGTTGTGGAGCCGGCGCGGCGCCGGCGTCAGGCACGGAGGCTCCGAAGCGGCGCTCGCCGCGGAGAGCCAACGAGTGGGAACGAACGCGAAGAGGTAGGCGATCTCATGGCGCTTCTCCCGGCTTTCTACGCGCGCGCGTCCGGCGTGCATGCACCGCGGTGCGCAACCGCGCGGGCCGGTTTATACCAAATATGGCGCGCGTTCCCCAACCCCTCTCGCGCACGGTAGGCTCGGCGGACCCGCGATCACTCGAAGTCGTCGCGGCGGACCTTGTGCTTCTTGATCAAGTGGGAAAGCTGCGGGCGGTGCACGCCCAACGAATCCGCGGCGCGCGTGATATTGCCGTTGCTCTTCGAAAGCTCGGCGGCGATGTAGCGGCGCTCCAGCGCGAGCTTCGCCTCCTTGAGCGTGAGGCCGCCCTTCGAGAGGCTCGTCAACTCGCGATCCAGGTTGAACTCGCCCTGGCGCTTCAGGATCTGGCTGCGCAGCGACTGGAGGAGGTCATCCTCCGTGTTCCCCGCTCGCTCGGGCTCGATGACGCGTACCGCGATCTCGGGCGCCTCCTTGCTTGCCGCCTGCGCGCTGCCAAGCAGCTCCGCGATCCCCGTGCGCAGCGTCGCGACGAGCCCCTCGGAGTCTTCGCGGCGCACGCCGTCGAACGCGTACGCGAGCGTGTCGTTCCCCACGCAAGAAGCGAGCAGGATTCCGGTGCCGCCCATGTTGAGAATCTGGGCCGCGAGGCGCCCCGCGCTTCCCTTGCGATCTTCCTCCGCGAGGCGGCGGTCGATCCCTGGCGCGGCGACTTCGACCACGAAGAACGCTTGCTCGCCGCGCGCGTGCTTCCGTACGAGCGCGGGAAGCTCTTCATCGAGCCCGCCGAGCTTCAGGAGCCGAGTGCCGCGGAAGTAACGCACGCCGTCGAGCGACAAGAGCGCGTTGAATTGACCGCCGGCCGCCGCAACGAGCCGCGCGATCCATTGCTGCTCCTCCTCCGTGAACGGATTGCGCGCGGTGGGACGCTCCAAATAGAGCGCACCTTCCATCGACGCGACGCTCGCGAGCGGCATGACGAGGGCGGAGCGATTTCGGTAGCTCTGCTCCGCGCCGACGCTCCTCAGGAGCTGCTGCCAGGCGTCGCCGCCGGAGCGGAGCGGCTCGCCGCTCTCCGCCACCTGCCGCGCCGCGGATCCCGGCACGCGATCGGGCCCGCTCCACTCTTCCTCCGCGCCCATGTCGCTCGTCGCGAGCAGGCGGATCTGCGACTCGCCCACGCGCTGCAAGAGAAACCCGCAAGGAGCGGGCACCAAGCGCCGCGCTTCCTTGAGGAGGAGCGGCGCGAATTCCGCGAGCGACCCTGCCTTGCTCAATTGCACCAGAGCTTCGATCACGCGATCGCCGCGCGCTGCGTCGGGCGTCGCCGCATCGACGGCGGCCTCGACCCCCGCCACCGGCGCCGGCGCGCGCCCCCCGGTTTCTTCCCGCGCCGCCGCGGTAGCGGGCTTCTCCGCCTGAGTCTCCTTGCGGCGATCCGATGCATCCTTTTGAAAACGGCGGTAGTCCTCGTAGAAGGTCTTGCGCCTGCCGTCGTCGCGATAGACCACCTTCATGTCTTCCGGGAGGTTCGCCGCCATGCGATCGAGGATGCGCTCCGCGCGCCGGTACGCCTCTCCGGCCTCCGAGTACTCGTGCGCCGCCTGGAACAGCTTCGCGATCGAATAGTCAAGCTCCCAGGTGATCGGCAAGTGATTCTCGCCGGAGACGAGGTCCATCCCCTTGCGAAACGATTCCTTCGCGCGCTCGAGATTGCCCCCCTTGAGGAATCTGTAGACGTTGCCCTTGAGCAGATGCGCGCGCGCTTGCAGCGGCACGGATTGAATCTCCTCCGCGAGCAACTGCCCGCGCGAGATCTGCTTGAGCGCGGCCTCGAAGTCTTCCTTCTCCGTGAGCAGCTCGCCGAGATCGAGGAGCGCCGATGCTTCGCCGTTCTTCTTGCTGTGGCGTTTCGCGATTTCGATCGACTTCAAGAGGTCGCGCTCGCCGCGTTTGAAATCGCGCCGGAGGCAGAGCAGGCTGCCGTTCAGCCGATAGCCTTCCCCTTCCAGCTCCGGCAGGCCGAATTCCTGCGCGAGGATCAGGATCTGCTTCACGAGGCTCTCGACCTTACGCAGCTCCCCGACCTCGTAGTACGCGCGGCCGAGGTGCAGGAAGGAGCGCACGATCCCGACGGTGTCGCCGAGGCGTTCGCTGTTCTCGACGCTCCGCTTGAAGTAGCGAATCGCGCGGTGATAGTCGCCGGTGTGGGCGTAGAGGCTGCCGAGCGAGTTCAAGGTCGGCGAAAGTCCTTCGACGTCGCCGATCCGCTCTCGCAGCCGGAGGCAGCGATTGAAGTACTCGAGCCCCCTGAGCAGGTCCCCGGAATTGCGGTACACCTTGCCGAGCGAATCGTAGGCGCGGCTCAGGCCGCGCAGGTCCTGCTGGCGCCGGATCGCGTCGAGGGCGCGGAACAGGTAGCGCGCGGCGCGGAAAAAATTGCCGCGGTCGTAGTAGACGCGGCCGAGAATCGTGAGCACGGAGGCGAGTTTCGCCTCGTTGCGCGCCCGCTCCACCACCTCGAGGAGCGTCTGGTAGTGCTGCAGCGCGGCGAGGGATTCCCCGCGCGCGAGATGCGCGGCCGCCAGCACTTCGAGGAGCTTGATCCGCTCCGCTTCCAGCTCCGACTGCTCCTCCGTCTCCTTCAGCGCCTGGCTGCAGATGTTGATCGCGCGCTTCGGATCCTTGCGGGCGAGGCGCAGCTCGGCGAGGCGCGCGGCGAGTTGCGCCTTGCGGCGCGCATCGATCGCCGAACTGCACGTCTTCAGCGCGCGATTCAGCACTTTGATCCCCTTGTACGGTTCGCCGGTTGCCTGGTAGGTCTCGCTCAAGCGAAGGAGCGCTTCGAGGCGCGCGGCCGGCGACAGTACTTTCTCCCCTTCTTCCAACAGGCGCTTGATGTGAGCCTTGGCGACGAGCGGTCGGCCGCGGCGTAATTCGTATGCGCTCAATTCCCCGAGCAGTTCGAGGCGGACGTCGCGGTCCTCCGCCGCACTCAAGAGCCCCAAGAGGTCGTGGCAAATCTCCGCGGCGAGATCGAGCGAATAGGCGGCGGCGAAATAGCGCGCCGCGGTCACGCCAGCCTGAACCGAGTCGCGCGGGGCCGACGATGCGCGCAGGTGTTCGTAGATCTCGAATGCGCGGACGGGCTCGCGCGCGCGCTCCTGCGCGCCAAGGACGATGCCGATTCGCTGGTGGATCTGCCGGCGCCGCTCCGGTTCGATGCTGGCGTAGATGGACTTGATGTAGTCCTCGTGCGTGAGGTAGTAGCGCGGCTCGCGATCGAGGGCGAGCACGTTGACGAACGCGCGATCACGCAGCCCTTCGATCGCGGTGACGATCCCTTCGCGCGGCAGCTCCAGGATCTCGACGAGCAATCCGACTTGCGCCGGACGGCGCAGGATCGACAACACTTCGAGCACGCGCACCTGGATGCCGTCCAACGAGCGGAGCCGAAGGTTGACGAGAAAACCGATCAATAGCTCGTCGCCGCTGGGGCCGCCCGCCCCGTCCTTGTCCCCGTCCCCACCCGCACCGGCATCCGCGGGCGCGGCCGCCGCATCCGGCGCCGCCGGGGCCGGGGCCACGGCGACGGAATCGAAATAGCTGCGGAGCAGCCGATCCACGTCGAGAACGGTGAGTTGAGGCGCCCCTTTTGCCGCAGCCTTGCCGCGGTCCACGCCGAAGTCGTCCCGCTCCGCCAGGCAACGGCAGATCTCCAGCGCGCGGAGCGGGTTTCCCCCCGTCATCTCCGCCAGGCGCTTCACTACATCCGCGTCGACGACAACCTTGGAGATGCTGTTCGCGATGAGCGAACTCAGCTCCTGGTCCGCGAGCGGCGCAAGCGACATCGAGAACGCAAACGGCTCGAGCGTCAGCTTTTCGATGCTCCGCACCATGCGTCGATCTTGCTCGTCCCCCTCAGTCGCCGCCTCGCCGGCGCCGGCGCCGATCGGCTCCATGAGCAGGTAATTCGCGATCACCAGCAGGCGGGAGCCCGGCATCATCAACTCCGAAGCGGACTCATCATCGGCGAGGCCATCCGTGATGAACTGGCGGCTCGACCGTCCATCGCGGCTGCCGATCTCCTTCCAGTTTTCCTCGGCGTTCTCGCTCGCGGGATCGCCGGGGGCGCGCGCCTCGCGCCGCCGGATCGACTCCTCCAAGTAAACGTTGCGGCCGAGGTAGCGGAGGAATTCCACGGTCCCTGGATCGCTTCGATGCAGGTCGTGAATCAGCAGGAGGAGCGGACGGTCGCGACTGGATTCCATCAGGATTCCCGCCAGCGCGTCGAAGAGTTGGAGCTTGCCGTCGTCGCCGGACAGCTCGGAGACGGAGAGAGCCTCGCCGAGTTCAGACGCCAAGTCTGGAAACACGCGCGCCAGAACGCGCGCGTACTTGCGCCACAAAGGCTCTCGCGACGTCGACTCCGCGATCACTTCCTTGACAGCACGCAGTACGGGAAGGAACGGCACGCTTTGCCGCTCGTAACAGAATAGCTCTTTGACCGAGACTCCCGCACCGGCCGCCGTGGTCGCGATCTTCTCGAGCAGGCGGCTCTTCCCCATGCCGCTTCGCCCTTGCACGAGCACTATGGGCCGCCACCCGGTGCTTCCGGCAGCGCCTTTCTCTGGCGCCTGCGTCGCCGCCAGGATCTCCGTCTCATCCGGCGTCACATCGCCCGGTGTGTGGGTTAGGCGAAGGAGTGTGAGGAGTGCGGCAAGTTCTCGCTGCCGGCAGGAGAAGTTGTCTGCTGGTGTCGGCATCCCGTTGGCGGCGAGCGACTTCATCGATCCGCGACTCTGCGCCTCGGACGCGCGAGAATTCATTCCCAGCCCTCCTCGGCATGGTCCGCAAGATCGCCTCAATTGCGGTTGGAGAGCACTTCAGGCTAATCCGCTCGCGGCCTTGGTGTAAAGAAATCTTTCGCTGACGGGTGGAATATGGAGAAATTGACCCTCGAACCGTCCGTGAAATATACGCTTGGCCGCCCCGGCTGGCCAACAGGGGGGAAAACGCAGCCCAGGTGGCGATAGAGCTGCCTGGCCTCGGGGGGTCGATTGCACCCGGTGGGAAGCCCAGAGCGCCGCCCGTCGCCAGGCCCGCTAGGTCCCCTCGACCTCGCCGCCGGAGGCCGCACTCCGGCCGGCGTGATTGCCGAAGGTGGCACCGGCTAAGCGGGAGCTGTGCTCGCCGGCGAGTTCCTTCAGGCGCACCACGACCGCGGAGTGCTCGGACTCCGGAGGCAGGCCCTCGAGGCTCCAGCTCGCGCCAGGGGGGAAGCGGTCCATTATTTCGAGCAGGGTGACACGCTCGGGCGCACGCGTGGGAGAGAGCACACCGCCCGCAGACTGCACGAGATAGCCTTCTTCGACGAGGCGGCCGGCGACGGCTTCGATCACCGCGACGGGGACGCGCATCTCGGCCGCAACGGCGGCGGGAGCGGCGGGTGCCGCGTGGCCGCCGTAGCTCCGATACACGCGGTCGATGAGCACTACCGCGCAGACCGAGCGCGGCAGCCGCTCTCCCGTGATGTGCTGCCGCACTCCTTCTTCGAGCGCGCGGAAATTCTGTACGCAATACGCGAGTTCCGCGCCGACGAGCGTGACCACCCAAGAGAAGTAGACCCACAGCAAGAAGAAGGGGATCACTCCGAGCGCGCCGTAGACGCTCGCGACCACCGCCTCGCGCACGTAGAGGAAGAACGCCTCCGTTCCTACCTCCCATCCCACCGCCGCGAGCAGCGCTCCCGCGGCCGCCGTGTTCGCGTGCACGCGTACGTTCGGCAGGTACATGAAGACGAGCGTAAACGCGAAGAACGAGATCGAGACGCTGAGGACGACGGACAAGACGTCGCCCCCCGTATGACGCGAGATCATTTCGCGGACGTAGCGCGCCAGAATGAGAATGAGCGGCGGCGCGGTGAGCAGCATCCAATAGCCGCCGATCTTCCGCACCAAGCTGCGTCGCTTCTCGGCCTTCCAGATCACGTTGAAGGTGCGCTCCGACGAGCGGAAGAGGGAGTATCCCGTGGCGAGCAGCACGAGGAAGGCGACGACGTTGACGGTGCGCTCGCGCCCTTCGAGCGGATTCCTGAGGGCGCCGACGAGCGCGGCGAGCTGCGCCTCGTTCACGGCGCGGTGCTCTTCGGCGCCGAGATTGCGAATGACCCAGTCCTGGCAGTCGGCGACGATGTCATCGAAGCCGCGAAAAGTGCCGAAGAGGAACAAGAGCAGGATCGCGAGAGGAATGAAGCTGGCTACCGAAGTGAATGCGAGCGCGGCTGCGCGCTCCAGGCAGAGGTCGCGGGAAGCTTCCCGGACGACGAGGTAGAGAAGCTGCACCGGCCGGCGCCACCAACTCGCGCTCTCGACCGCGCCGTCCGGCTCATCGGCGAACAACGATTCGGCGCGGCGGCGCAATATCGATACGGCCGAGCGAATCACCCGCCGGACCTCTCGTTCACCGGGGGCGCGCTCCCCGCGTCCGAGCAGCGGCTACCCGATTCGCCACCAAAAGAATCTCCTCACCGTCCCTACTCGGTGAGGAGCTGTTTGGGTCTGAAATAAACGAGGAAAAAGGAGGAACCTACCTTTGGAATGTGTAGGGACAGGTAGGTCTTGAGGTCATGCTTGTTTCTTCGCCTTTCCTAGTCCGACGCTTCATCTTCGTCCCTCCCAGAGGGGACTCTGAAGACCGCTCGCGGCGCCTCCGACAGCAAGGACTGCAAAAGTCGTGCGCGCGAAATTGCCGCTCGCTAACGGTCACTTCGCCGCGCGGGTAACCAGCGCGACCTGCGATTCGGAACCCGAGGCATGCTCGGTCGTTAGCGGCGCAGCGGGGCGGCTCAATGAGCGTGCTTCTCGGTCGACTTGTCGCGGTGCACGCGACTCACGTTCTTGTCCGCGCTTCGGACGGGGCGTCCTCTGGGGTACTCGGCGGGCGGCGCAACTCCTATGAAGGATATTCCCCTAGCCCCTTCTAAAGGCAGCAGGCTAGCGGGGTTCCAGACGCATAGCAAGAATCTTTTCGGCGCGGATACCGGCGGGCGTTGCCTCCGGCAAAGGATGCAACAAATCGCGGCAGTTTCTGCCGCCACAATCGGAAGGGGGTGACCCCGGCTTCATGTCGAGGTCACCCCCATTGCTTGGCGGCTTGTGCGACGTCGCGGCCGCTCAGTGGGAGTCGCAGCGCTTGGAGCTGATCCAGCCTCCGGGCACCCAGATTTTCTTCTGGACCTTGCGTACGACCGGCGGATGCCAGGTCTTCTCATAGCGGCCGGCGCTCACTTCGAAGCGGATCTTGCACCCGAAAACGATCCGGGTCTCGTAGCAGCCCGGGATCCATCGCGACTCGCAATACCCAGGCTCGCAAACTTCCTCGATCACCGCGCGGTAGCACCCTTCCCGATAGACTTCGACGCAATCGCAGCTCAGCCGGCGATAGCGGTGATCGGAACTCTCGTAATACACGGGGTAGCGATCGTGGCGCTCGCGCACGACGCGATGATGCAGAGGGCGGCGTATCTCTCGCTCGAGGCGGCCGTGCCTACGGCCGAAACGCGATTCGACATCGCAGTCGCCGGCGGAGACTAGAGACGGAACCGCGAGGCTCGCGATCCCTACGGCCAAACACGCTACGGTTCGGAGAACTGACATGGCTCGCTCCTTTCGGCGGTTTGTTCGCTTCACACCAGTAGAAACGGCGGCAGGCGCGAGCTATTCAGGAAGGAGATCGAGCGGTCGGAGCTTGTTGGCAGTAGCGAAGTTAGAGCGGCGGCAGGGGGTCAACCGCCTGCCTTTTCCTCGCTGCCGGCAGGGGACGGCGGGCCGTACCAGAGCACGTTTCGAGACGGCACGCTGACGCGTCCAAACGCGCCGATCGTGCACGCGTCCGCCGCGCCGGGGAATAACCTCGCCGCGGCCTCTGCCGTCCAAGCGCGCCCCTCCTCGCGCTGCCCCGCCGCTTCGAGCAGGCGCCCGCAGCGCAGGAGGAGCGCGGGATTGCCGACGATGCGCGCTTTGTGCTCGCTCAAGAGTCGGCGCACATCGGAGATTCCTTCGGCGGAGAGAATCTCGGCGTCGAGCCACGTCACCCAGAGATTCTCGGGATGCAGTGCCGCGGCGCGGCGAAGCGCGGCGCGCGCGGCGGCGATTTCGCCGCGGTAGTACTCGCTGAGGGCGATGTGATACCACCCCGCAAAGGAGCGTTCGTCCGCGGCAACCAAGGCTCGAAACGCCTGCGCCGCGGCTTCGAAGTCGCCCAGGTAGAAGTGCGCGGCGCCCGCGAAGAGCAAGTCGTCGCCGGCGCCGGCACTCGAGCCCGCGGCCGCGCCCGCGAGCACGTCCTGGTGGAGCGCGATGCCGTGGGCGAGATCGGCGGCGCCGCCGCGATCGCCATCTTCGAGGCGCGCGATGCCGAGCGAGATCCACCCCGCGGCCGAGCGCCGCGAGTGGGTGACGACCTGCCGGAACGTGCGCTGCGCCTCCTCCAGCTCCCCCGCGCGCAGCCGGGCCCAACCGCGATAGAGGAGCACGCGCCGGTCGCGCGGCAG
>JAKEFC010000195.1 GCA_022616235.1 Planctomycetota bacterium | reverse complement strand
GCGCCGTAGGCCACCGCCGCGCGTGCGCGGCGCGCGATCTCCGCGCCGAGGCGCGCGAAGGATGCCCCCTTCGAGCTTCCTCCGGCGAGCAAGATCACGTTCGGCGCGAACGCTTCGAGCGCGCACGCCGTCGCCTCCGGGGTCGTCGCTTTCGAATCGTTCACGAAGGAGATGCCGCGCGCGCGCGCGACCGGCTCTTGCCTGTGCGGCAGCGCGCGGAATTCGCGCGCCGCCGCCGCGATCGCAACGGGCGCGGAACCGAGCGCGAGCGCGAGTCCCGCCGCGCACGCCGTCGCGGCGCGTCCCGCTTCGCCGCGGAGCGCAAGCTCCGCGGCGGGGAGAATGCGCGTGATCGTCTCTCCGACCGGCGCCGCGAGCCAGAGGTCTCCCGAGCGCGAACCAGCCGCGGACTCCGCCTCGTAGCCGACGCCGCCGGCAGGGCGGCTGCCGCCCGCGAACGGCACGACCGCGCGCGCCGTGAGCGAACGCCAGCGAGAATACTCCCGGGCGCCGGCCGGGAGGACGGCGGTGCCGGCCGCGTCCGGCGCCGCACGCGGCGCGAGGATGCGTTCCTTCGCCCGGAGATACGCATCCTCGTCCCCGTGCCAGTCGAGATGGTTGGGCGCGAACTGCGTGATCGCGACCGCGTGCGGGAGCGGCGCCGCGGCATCGAACCGCTCGAGTTGAAACGATGACAACTCGAGCACGACGCGGTGCTCGGGCTCGATGCGATCGACCTCGGGTAGGAGCGAGCCGCCGATGTTGCCGCCCATGTGCACGGCGAAGCCGCTCGCGCGCAACATGTCGTGCGCGAGCTTGGTGGTCGTGCTCTTCCCGTTCGAGCCCGTGACCGCGCCGATGTGGCGCGACCTGCACCAGGCGAGCAAGAGTCCGACCTCGGTGACGACGCGCACGCCGGCCTCGCGCGCGACCGCGAGAAAACGGCTCTGCGGCGCCACCGCGGGATTCACTACGAGCCAGTCGGCTCCACGCACGTCTTCCTCGCGATGCTCGCCGAGGCGCCACGCAGCGATGTCGCAGTCGGCGAGCGCCGCGATGCCGGCGGCAAGCTCCCGCTCCGTGCGCTGGTCGGTGATCGAGACGCGCGCGCCGCGCGCGGCGAAGAAACGGGCGGCGCCTGCGCCGCCGCCGAAGGCGCCGAGGCCGAAGATGAGCACGCGCAGCCCGGCGAAGTCTCGCGGCGCGGAGGCGGGCGGATCGATGCCGGCGATCACGGAGCGCGCCGGCCTTCGCCGGCGTCGTTACCCGGGGGCTCTTGCGGCGAAGGAGCGGGGGGCGCGCCCTTCCCCAACTCGATCAGCTCCGCACGCAGCCGCTCTTCATCCGTGGGCCGCAGGACCGCGTCGACGACGTGCTCATCCTCGAGCGTCCACGGCCACGCGTGCTCGGCGAGGAGGTCGATCGGGAACCACTCGTACCAAGGCGCGGAAACCTCGACCATCTGGGAGTGGGACTCGTGCCCGGGGAGGCGAAGGAGCAGCTCGCGCGTGCCGTAGTGTTGGAACGGGATCCGCGCCGGCGCCTGACCGGCGTCGCGCCCATCGAGGAACACTCGCGCTCCCGGCGGGTCCGTGCGCACGAGCAGCCAACGCTCCACGCACCCGGAGAGGACCAGCACGGAGAACGCAAGAAACATGCGAAACTGCATGATCACGCCAACTTTCCGATGCGCTTCCCGTGCGCACGAAGGCCGTTGGACCGGCGAATTATACGGACGTCGCCGCTGCCGGTCACGGTAGCTGCGCGCGACCGCGTCGTTCGCTTCGGTGCCGAGCCACGCGTCGCTCGCGCACGCGCGCTCCGGGATGTTATCCTCGGAACGATGTTTCTTGTCACGCTTTCGCCTCGAACTCGATTGGGAGAGGTTTTATCGCGCCATGGGCAATAGGAAGCTGCAAGTGATGTTGGCGGTCGCGGTCGCGCTGCTCGTGTGGCAGCTCGCGGCAAGGGGCGGCGCGGGAGCGCTCGACTACGTCGGGAGCTGGGAAGAGGCGCGAGAGCTGGCCGCCGAATTGAAGAAGCCGATCCTCCTCAACTTCGGGGGTCCCTGGTGACCGGCCTGCGTCAAGCTCGAGGACCGTGTGTTCTCGAAAGCGGAAGTGCGCGACGCGGCGAGCGAGTGGATCTGCGTGAAGGTAGATCCGCGCGAGACGCGCGATGCGATGGAGTACAAATCGACACGCTACGTCCCTGAGATCGTCCTCATCTCCAGCGACGGCGAGCGGATCGCCACGCTCGAGCCCGCCAGCCCCGACCATGTGGCGTCCACGCTGCGCTCCATCGCGAGCGAGCAGAGGTCCGCGGAAGAATAGCCGCGCCGGAGGGGGCGCGCCGCACTTGCGCGGCCGCGCGTTCGCGCCGAGAATCCGCGTGCCCGCCGCCGTGCGGAGCGCGCGCACAAGCAGCGCGAGATCGCGCCGGCCGGGCTCGAAACGGAGCCGCGCATGGGCAAGGTCCCGCTCGCCGCCGACCAGAAGTCTCCGTGGTATCGCGGCGGACTCGCGTTCACCTGCACGCAATGCGCGCACTGTTGCCGCATACCGGGGTACGTGTGGCTCTCGGATGCGGAGGCGCGCGCGATCGCCGCGCACCTCGGGCTCGGCAGGAAAGAGTTCGCGCGCAAGTACCTCCGCCGCGTCCACGGCAAGCTCAGCCTCACCGAAAAGGCGAACGACGACTGCATATTCTGGGACGAGGGGTGCACGATCTATCCGGTGCGCCCCACGCAATGCCGCACCTTCCCGTTCTGGGACATCACGCTCAGGAGCCCGCTCGCCTGGGAGAAGACTACCGAGATGTGCCCCGGCATGAATCACGGCCGCCGCTACGAATTCGATGAGATCGAGGCGCTCCGCCGCGGTGAAGGCGAGACCGCGGCCGCGCGCAAACGGCGAAAGAGCGCTCACCGCGCCGGCGGCGGCGGCGAGTAGCCGCCGTGAAGCGCCGAGCGGGGAAGGTGCGCGGGGCGCGGTGCCGCGCGGCGTTCATCCTCGCCGCGGCGATGGCGCTCTGGGCCGCCTCCTGCTCGAACCCCGGCGCTCGCGTCGTTGCCCCCGAAGAGCACCGTACCCTCCTCGATGAGATCCGAGCGCGCGAAGCCGTGCGCGCCGAGGATCTCGACTTCTTCGGCGCCGCGCTCGCGCACGCGAGTGCGCACGTGCGCGCGGCGGCGGCGCGCGCGCTCGGGCGCCTACAAGCGCCGGGCGGCGCGGCGCTCCTCGCGGCCGCGGCCGAGAGGCCGGAGGAATCGCAGGCGGTGCTCGCCGAGATCGGATTCGCGCTCGGGCAGATCCACGATCCCGCGGCGCTCGGCACGCTCGAAACGCTCCTCCTCCACGAGAACGAGCGCGTGCGCGCCGCCGCGGTGGAAGCGATCGGCAAGCTCGCCCCGCCCTTCTCCAGGGATCCGCACGCCATCATCGCTCCCGCGCTCTCCGATGGCGATTGGGGGGTCCGCTCCGCGGCTGCGCTCGCGTGCGGGCGGCGCGGCGACGCGCGCGCGATCGCGCCGCTCGCGGACGCGCTCGATGCCGCCGCGCG
>JAKEFC010000194.1 GCA_022616235.1 Planctomycetota bacterium | reverse complement strand
GTTTATCAGTTGAAGTGAAAGGCGTTCGCATGGATCGCCGATCGTTCTTGCGGATCCTGGGAAGCGCGGCGTGCGTGCGCGTCCTCAGCCCGACCTTGTGCTTGTGGGCGGACGAGGGGGATGCCGTGCGCGGCGCCGCGCGCTGGGACCGAGTGCTCGTCCTCATCGAGCTTCAAGGCGGAAACGACGGTCTCAACACGGTCATCCCGATCCGGAACGAAACGTACTTCGCACTGCGTCCGCGCCTCGCGATCGCCAAAGAGGACGCGCTGCCGCTCGAAGGGGACCTCGCTCTGCACCCGGCCTTGAAGCCGCTCGAAGCGGCGTGGAACGACAAGGAGTGCGCGATCGCGCTCGGCCTCGGGTACGAGGCGCCGAATCGCTCCCATTTCCGTTCGATCGAGATTTGGGAGACCGCCTCCGCGAGCGACGAGTACTTGGATTCCGGTTGGATCGGCCGGGCGTTCGCGCCGGCGCAGCCGCCGCGCGAGCACGCCGCGTCCGGCATCGTGATCGGCCGCGGCACGGAAGGCCCGCTCGCGGGACCGGGAATGCGGAACGTCATGCTGAACGATCCCGAGGTCTTCGCGCGCCAAGCTCGGCGCCAGAAGCCCTTGCCCGAGCATGGCGGCTACGAGGCGCTCGACCATCTCCTCGAAGTCCGCAACGAGCTGCGCCGCGCGGCGGAAGTCATCGCGGAGAAGGCCCGGACCGCTCCGCCGCTGGGGGCGGCGTTTCCACGGACTCCCTTCGGGCGCCAGCTCGAGACCGCCGCGGAGTTGCTCGTCTGCGGCGTGCCGGTCGCGGTCATCAAAGTGGCGCTCGGCAGCTTCGACACGCACTCGAATCAGGCGGGCACGCACCAGCGGCTGCTCGGCGAACTCGCGCAAGGAATCGCCGCGCTCCGCGCCGCGCTCGCGGGCGCGAAGCTCTGGGAGCGGACGCTGGTAGTAACGTATTCGGAGTTCGGCCGCCGCGCCGCCGAGAACGGCAGCGGCGGCACCGATCACGGCACGGCGGCGCCGCACTTCCTCATCGGCGGCAAGGTCAAGGGAGGAATCTACGGAGCCTACCCGGACCTCGAGCGGCTCGAGGGCGGCGACCTCCGCCACACGCTCGACTTCCGCTCCCTCTATGCCACGGTGCTCCAGGAGTGGTGGCACCTCGCCGCCCCCGCGGAACTGGCCGCGCACCGGCCGCTCGCTTGCTTGCGACGTTGAAGCTTGCGAGGCGCGCCGCCGCTCAGCGCGCGCGCAGGTACTCGAGAAGCGCGAGAAGCAGCGTCTCCGTCCCTTGCGGCGCGCGCCGCATCGCGCCGGAGAACGCTTCGATGGTCGCTCCCGCCGCGCGCAAGTAGCGCGGCTCTTCGCAGCGTGCGGCGAGCGCTAGGAGCACGCGCGCCGCCATCCCGTTCCCCGAAGGAAGCGCGTGATCGTAAGGCTCCGAGATGCGGGCGAGGAGCGGCGCACCGCGCGCCGATGTGAAATAGAATCCCGCGCCATTCGGCCGCGCGAATTCGGCGAGGACGACGTCCATCAGCGTGCGGGCGTTCGCAAGGTGCTTCGCACGCTTGGTTACGGCGTGCAGCTCGAGGAGCCCATGAGCGAGGAATACGTAGTCGTCCAGGTACGCGCGCGGCGCCGCGACCCCTTCGCAAGAGCAGGCCTGCAGCTCCCCTCCGAAGCCTCCTAGATCCCGCTCGATGAACGAGGCCGCGCGCTCCGCGGCATCGAAGTAGCTCGGCGCGCCGAGCGCGGCGGAAGAGCGCGCGAGCGCTCCGATCATGAGCCCGTTCCACGCGGTCAGGATCTTCTCGTCGCGATGCGGCCACACGCGCGCCGCTCGCGCCTCGAGGAGGCGCCGCCGCCATTCGCGGAGCCGCTCGCGCTCCGCATCGCTCTCGGCTGCGCCGGCTCCCGCCGCGGAGGTCGCCGCGCGGTGGGCAATGCTGCGCACCCCCTGCTCCCCCGTCGCTTCATCGTGGAAGTTCCCCTCCGGCCGAACGTCGTAGGCGCGGCAGAAGCCGGTGCCATCCGCGGTGCCGAGGACGGCGGCGACTTCATCCGGGCTCCAAAGATAGAACTTCCCCTCCTCCCCCTCGCTGTCGGCGTCGAGCGCGGAATAGAAGCCCCCCGCCGGCGCGGTCATTTCGCGGAGCACCCAGTCGCAGATGCCGGCGGCGACCTCGCGAAAGAGATGGTCGCCGCCCGCCGCAGCGGCGTCCGCGTAGACCGACGCGAGCTGAGCGTTGTCGTAGAGCATCTTCTCGAAGTGAGGCAAGTGCCAGCGCTCGTCCGTGGCATAGCGATGAAAGCCGCCGCCGATGTGATCGTGGATGCCACCAGCCGCCATCGCGCGGAGGGTTTGCTCGGCGAGCGCCGCGAGGCCGCGGTGGCGCGGAGACGCCGCCGCCGCCGCGGCGAGTAGACGGAGTGCGCCGTGCGGCGGAAACTTCGGGGCGGCGCCGAATCCGCCGTGCTGGCGATCGAAGCCCGCTGTGATCGCGCGCAGCCCGGACTCAAGCAATCCATCGTCGAGCGCTTGCGTGTCCTCCCTCGCCCCATCGCAAAGTTCCTGGACGGCGCCGGTCAGGGCGTCCGCCTGCGCGCCCACGTCGGCGCGGCGCTCTCGCCAGACGCGCGCGAGCTGCGTGAGCACGGTGCGAAACCCGGGCATGTGCATGCGGTCTTCGGGCGGAAAATATGTCCCCGCATAGAATGGCCGCTGCTCGGGAGTGAGCCAGAGCGAATTCGGCCAGCCACCGCGCCCGGTGGCGAGCTGCGTCGCTTTCATGTAGATCGCATCGAGGTCCGGCCGCTCTTCGCGGTCCACCTTGATCGGCACGAATTCGCGGTTCAGGATCGACGCGATCTCTTCGTTCTCGAAGGACTCGCGCTCCATCACGTGGCACCAATGACAGGTGGAATAGCCGATGGACAAGAAGATCGGGAGGTCGTTGGACGCCGCTCTCTCGAGCGCCTCCTCCCCCCACGGATACCACTTCACCGGATTCCGCGCGTGCTGGCGGAGATAGGGGCTCCGTTCGTGAATCAACCGATTGAACTCGGCGCCGCCATCCGCGGGGAGGCGGGCGATCTCGGAGCGGCTGGGAAGGGGACGCATTTCGGGACCTCGACTCTCGCGCGCCAAGGTAACGATGATGCGCGCGGGAATCGAGTGCGTGCCGCGCGCGGCCAGGCGCTCGCTTTCGGGCCGCGCCACTGGCGGCGGCGGCGAATCCTGGAGTATCGTGTTCGCGCCTTCCTGCGCCGTCTCTCTCCGGAAGGAAGTTCGTGGATCTCTCCGGACTCGCGCTGAGCCTGCTTGCGCTCTGCGTCGGCCCCGTGCTCTATCGCTACGCGACGAAGGGCGCGCTGCTGCTCGCTTTCCTCGATGGTTTCATCCTGATCGCGATCTGCGGGCTCGTGCTGCTCGACATCCTGCCGGGGAGCTATCGCAGCGCCGGCTGGTGGATCCTCGCGCCCGCGGTGATCGGCTTGTTCCTGCCGGCCATCCTCGAGCGCATGCGCCACAGGATCGCCGCCGGCGCACACGCGGCGGCGCTCCTCTTCGGGATCCTCTGCCTCGCCGCCCATAGCTTTCTCGATGGCGTGGCGCTCGTTCCCGTGGCCGGCGCCGGTGCATTCGGCGGCCTCACGAACGCGATCATTCTGCACAATCTGCCGGTAGGGCTGACGGTCTGGGCGCTGCTCGTTCCGAGCTACGGCGCACCGCTGGCGGCGAGCTGCCTCGCCGCGATGGCGGCGTTCAGCGCCGCCGGATTTTTCACCGGCAGCGCCGCGCTCGCGGCGCTGCAGAGCCACGGGATCGGCCTCTTCGAAGCGTTTCTGGGCGGGTCCCTGCTGCACGTCGTGTTTCACGCGCCGGCGCGCACCGAGACGCCGCAATCGGAGCGAAGTCATCGCCTCGCCGCGGGGCTCGGCGCGGGGGCCGCGCTCTTGCTCGGAGCCGCGGTCGGCGGGCACACGCACGCGGCCCACGAGCCGCACGCCGCCGGCGCCCACGCGGCCTTCGCGGATGAGTTCCTGCATCTCGCCGCGGAGAGCGCGCCCGCGCTCCTCATCGCCTTCACGGTCGCCGGCCTCGCGTTCGCGTTTCTGCCGCGCGCGTCCGTGGCATGGATCCGCAAGGGCTCCACGCTTTCCCAGGCGCTGCGCGGGCTCATCTTCGGGCTGCCGCTTTCCGTCTGCTCCTGCGGAGTGATTCCGATCTATCGCGGACTCTTCTTGCAGGGGGTGCCGATCGCGGCCGCCGCGACGTTCCTCGTGTCCGCGCCCGAGCTTGGATTCGATGCCGTGTTCCTGACTGCGCGCTTCTTCGGCGCGGAGTTCGCGTTGTTGCGCATCGCCGGAGCATCGCTTCTCGCGCTCCTGATCGGCGTCTGGATCGCTCGCCTCGCCGGCGGGGACTCGTCCGCGGAGCAGCGTGCCGCCGCGAGCACGCCCGCGCCGCGAGGGAATTTCTTCGCCCGCATCCGCCAGGCGGCGGCCATGGGCTTCGTGGAGATGGTGGACAACACGGGCCCGTGGATCTTGCTCGGGCTCATCCTCGCCACGATTTGCCACCCGCTGCTCGATTCGAATCCGTTCGCGGACTACGCGGCGCTGGAAGTACCGCTCTTCGCGCTCCTCGGGCTGCCGATGTACGTTTGTGCTTCCGGGGCCACGCCGCTCATGGCGGTGTTCGTGGATCGCGGCGTCTCGCTCGGCGCGGCGCTCGCATTCCTGCTCACGGGGCCGGCCACGAACGTGACTACTTTCGGCGTGCTCTCGCGCCTGCACGGGCGCCGGATTGCGCTCGCCTTCGGCGCCGGCATGGCGCTGCTCGCCACCGCTCTCGGCTACGCGGTGAACGGACTCCCGATCGAAGTCGCCATCGCACCGCTCGCCGAAGTGCACGAGCCGGGAGGATTCGCGACCGCCTGCCTCTGGACCCTCGCCGGACTCTTCGCGATCTCCCTGCTCCGGCAGGGACCGCGCCGATTCCTCGGCCAAGTCATCTCATCTCCAGCCGAAGAACCGCATGCCCACCCGCACCCGCACCCGCATTCGCATGCTCACGCGCACGCGCATCCCGAGTCGCATCCCCATTCCGCGGCACCGGCTGCCGGCGTGGCACCCGGTCCGCGCGTGTCCCGCCCCGGCGGGGGCGAAAGCCGGGGCGCAGACTGAACTGACCCGCGCTCCGTTCCTCCACGGCGCCGCGAGCGAACGCAGCGAACCTCCATCCTGCTTGCCCGATTTCGCGCGGGTCGCTACGATTTCCGGTTCGTTTCTAGGTCGCGCATCGCGGGCTCGGCCAACGCGAGTGCGAATGAGCGAATGAGTGCGAAGCGGAAAGGCACGACATGCCCTACGACCCGGCAATGGTCAAACCAATGAAGGAAGAGCTGACTCGCATCGGATTCCGCGAGTTGGTCACGGCGGACGACGTCGATCGTTTCATGGGCGAGGCGAAGACCGGCACGGCGATGATCGTCGTGAACTCCGTCTGCGGTTGCGCAGCGGGCGGCGCGCGCCCGGGAGTGACGCTGGCGCTTCGCCACGAAACGAAACCGGAACGAATCGCCACGGTCTTCGCGGGACAAGACGTCGAGGCGACCGCCCGCGCGCGCGGCTACTTCGGCGACATTCCTCCGAGCAGCCCGGCGATCGCGCTCTTTCGCGATGGCCGCCTCGTCCACTTCGTGCCGCGCCACATGATCGAGGGGCGCGACGCAAAGACGATTGCTTGGGACCTGGTCGCCGTTTTCGACGAGCACTGCGCCACCTTGAAGAAGTGAAGCGTGGGCACCTTTCATGCCGACTCCGGTCCGCTGCACGGCATCACCGTCGTCGTCGACACGCACGGCGCGCGCGTATACATCGGGCGCTGTCACGAGGAGCGACCCGAGGAGGTCGTTCTGCTCGACGCGGATGCGCACGAAGACGGAGCGGACGGCTGCACGAACGCCGAATACACTCGCAGAGCCGCGCGCTTCGGAGTGTGGAAGCGGTGGGACCGCGTCGCCGTGCCGCGCGCCGAGATCGCGTCGATCCGCCGCCTCGGCGATGTGAGCCAAGCCCCACGGTGACACCCCCGCGAACCAGCGAGCACTCGCCGAAATGACGGAGACGGACAAGCTCATCGCGGATTTCCTCGCCGCCCCTCGCTTCGCGGTCGTGGGCGCGAGCAACGATCCGGCGAAGTACGGGGCCCAGGTATTCGCGGCGTATCGCGCGCGCGGGCTCGAAGTCTATCCCGTGAATCCGAAGCAGCCGGTCGTCCAAGGGGAGCGCGCATACGCTGCGCTGGTCGATCTGCCCGCCGAAGTGCATTCCGTATCGATCGTGACGCCTCCGGCGGCGACGGAGCTGGTCGTCGACGATGCCGCGCGCGCCGGTGCGCGAATCCTTTGGATGCAGCCCGGCTCGGAGAGCCACCGCGCCGTCGCCCGCGCCGCTGAGCTTGGGCTCGCGGCGATCCACGGCGGCCCGTGCGTTCTCGTGGCGCTGGACAGCGCGCGGGCGCGCGCAGGCGGCCGCGGCGCGCAATGATCGCCGGC
>JAKEFC010000193.1 GCA_022616235.1 Planctomycetota bacterium | reverse complement strand
GCGCACAAGGTCTTCATCAAGCCGCTTCGCCTCGGCGAATTCCTGCAAGAGATCGCCGCCGTCCTCGAGCTGGAAACCGAGCCCGAATCGGCTTGAGCGCTATCTACTTGAGCGCTATCTAGTTGCCTGCACGCCTGCCGAGGAAGCCGCGCGCTCTCGCTATGCTGTCGCGCGCTTTCGCCGCGCAGCGCACCGGATCGACTTCGATCGCCAGCTCGAACTCACGAATCGCATCTTCCAAGAGCCGCTTCGCCTCTTCCGCCGGCACGGCGGTACCCCGGTTCAAGGCGCGCATGGCAAAGCGGTCGCCGCGCACGAGATGGATGCCCCCATCCTTCGGATCGAGGAGAGCGGCGGCCTCGAGAGAGGTGTCGAATTCCGGCGCATCGAGGATGCCTTGCTCGAGGAACAGCTTCGCGAGCTGCACGTAGCCATCGGGGCGCGGCGCCAGCTTGAGCGCCTTCCGCAGACAGATCTCGGCTTCCTCCAGCATCTTCGCGCGCTGGTAGATCAGTTTCGCATGATAGAGGGTGCCGGCATTCTCGCCGTCGACAGCGAGTAGGCGGCGGATTTCGTTCACCGCCAACTCGTGCTTGTTGTCCCGGCTCCATTGCTCCGCACGAAGCACGTCGTTGTAGTAGGGGAGCATCTTGACCGGGTCGTGCGTTCCCCAATTCGTGCCGGGCGACGAGAATCTGCCGTAGCCGAGTGCCGCAAGGCGCTCCGCTTCGACGGGGTCCAAGTGCTCGCGCGTCGCCGCGACGTGCTCGCTGTCCGGCCACCGCAAAAGGCGCGCGGCGAGGTCCTGTTCCAGCGTGGCGGCGGCCGGATGGGCCGACGTGAACTGGTTCTTCAGCTCATTCGGATCGGCGCATAGGTCGTAGTACTCCTTGACCGCGCCTTGAATGTACTTGTCCTCCACGCGCCGGAGCCCGTGGAGCGCCGCCCACCCGTGGTCGAGGAGGGTCGCCATCGTCTCTACGTGCAGCGCCCGACCCGTGAAGTCGTCCTCAGAGAAGAAATTCTTCCCATCGATCGCAGCGGGAACATCGACTCCCAGGAGATGTCCGATCGAAGGCAGGAGGTCGATGTGGCCGACGGCTCTGTCTGCAACTACGCGTGGCTCCGAGATCGCATTCGGACAAGACACGACGAGCGGGACGCGGACCGTCGAGTCGTAGATCAAGTAGGCATGGAACAACTCGCCGTGTTCCTCGAGGCCCTCGCCGTGATCGGCGGTGATGATGAAGAGCGTATCGTCGTAGACGCCCTTCCCTCGCAGATACTCGAGGAAGACGCCGATCTGAGCGTCCACATAAGCGATCTCCCCATCGTAGGGACGGTCCGGATGCTGCACGTCGTATGGCGCGAGTGGCCGATACGGATTGTGGGGATCGAAGAAGTGCAGCCATGCGAAGAACGGCGCGCGCGGCCCGTTCGCGAGCACGGAATCGAGCCACTTGGTCGCGGCCGCAACTACGGCGCCGGCGGGTCGCTCTTGGAAGCTGTTTCCTTCCGGAACAAGGCCGGCAGGATTGACGTCGTCGTCGTAAGTCTCGAAGCCTTGCGCGAGCCCGTAGCGGCGGTCCAAGACGAACGAGGCGATGAACGCGGCGGTGCGATAGCCGGCGCCGCGCAACACCTCCGCGAGCGTCGTGTGCTTGTCGTCGAGCCGGAAGCCGCCGTTGTTTCGCACTCCATGCGTCGGCACGTCGAGACCCGTCATCATCGACGAGTGTGCTGGGAGCGTGATCGGCGCGGGCGTGACGGCGTGCTCGAACCGGATGGCCCGCCGCGCAATCGCGTCGATGTTCGGCGTCGTCCCGTGCGGGTAGCCGTAGCAGCCGAGATGATCGGCGCGCGTGGTGTCGAGGGTGATCAACACGACGTTGAACCCCTTCGCGCAGCCGCGCGGGATCGCACCGCCGGCGGCGATTACTCGCGGCGCGGCGTTCTTGGTCGAGATCGTCTCGAAGTAAGCGTACCAAGCGGCCGCACCTGCGCCCGCGAGCACGAAGATGGCGATGATCCAGCGCATGCGGCGAGTACCTCCGGTGATTCTCGATCCCAGGATGTAAGGGATCGCACGCCAGGTGTCTATCGTGGCGCAGGTCGATTGCGCGAGCCGCGGCGCAGGGCGTGCCGCAGGCGCTTGCGCAGCGCGCCCGCGAAGAGGATGAAGGCCTCGGGCAGGCAGCGCGCGAGGTAGCGCCGCGCGAGGCGGAAGGCCCACTCGAGCCCGGCGCGCTGCACTGTCGTGCTCACGGAAAATGATGCGCTTTCGGTGGATCGCGTGGTGTCGCGGCCGGAGGCTACGGCCGGGCGGTGCGACGGCGTGCGCCGCGGCGCAGGGGGTGCCGCAAGCGCTTGCGCAGCGCGTCCGCGAAGAGGAGGAAGGCCGCGGGAAGGCAGCGCGCGAGGTAGCGCCGCGCGAGGCGGCGCGGTGCGAGGGCGAGACGAAATATCCACTCGAGCCCAGCGCGCTGCATCCAGCATGGCGCGTGGCGCCGCTTTCCGGCGACCATGTCGAAGCTTCTTTTCGGATCACGAAGGACGAGTTGGCAGTCCGACCGATCTGGCACCGCTGGGACGAACGCATCCAGGCGCACATCCTCGTGTGCTTCCTGGCGTATGTACTCTGGAAAACACTGCGGCAATGACTTGCGGTTCCTGCAATCCCCCGCGTCGGCAGTGCCCCGCGGGCTAGTCGGCCACGTGAACCGCGTCCTTCCGGTGAGCGGCCGGACTCAGCGGCAAGAAGCCCACGATTTCAATGGGGCTGCGGCGCGACCTCCGGATCGCAATGTACCCGAGACACAGGCAGTACGCGAACAGCACGAGGTTTGGCGCCACTCCGCTCGTCCCCCAGAGTGCATCGTTCGGGAACGCGACCCCGAAGAAGATCGCCCCGAAGAAGTCTCCCAGTTGATTCCAGGCGAGGTGCAAGCCGATGGAGAACCACAAGGACTCGAAGACGAATGGCGACAGGCTCAGCGCCATTCCGCCCAGGAACAGGTGGGCTGCCGAGCGCGCCAGATCGATGTCCAGGTTCAGGCAATGCAACAGCACGAACACGACGCTCGCGAAGGCGCTCGCGGACGGCGCGGACAGGCGATCGTTCAGGTAGTTCAGCGGTGCCCCACGGAAACACAACTCCTCCCAGGAAATGTTGAGCAGCGTCATGCCGACTCCAACCCAAGAGAGTTGGGTGGAATCGGACACGGAGACACCCTGGCCTGACGCGAGGAGTACGAGGAACGACGCGCCTCAGAGAGTAGCGCCGCAGCACCATCCCCAGAGCAAGTGCGGCGCCTTGCGCGCGGTCCAGTACCGAGCCACGGTGCCTTGCAGGCCGAGCGCCCGGGCCAGCACGTAGTTGTCGATGATGAACGAGCCGATCCGGGCTCTCGTAGTCCGTGTCGCCGTGCGCCTCGGGCATCGGCTTGCCCGAAGCGACGAAGCGCTTCCAGGTCGAGACGAAGTTGCGGAGTTCCGGTTCGTGCAACTCCACGAGGCGGCGCACCGCGCGGCTGCGAAACTCGCTCATCGTGAGCGAGCCGCGGAGAGACGGATCTGGACGCGGCGTCTTGGTCGTGGGCTGAGAAGCAGCTTTCTGCTTCTTGGTCATGGGATCCGGCCCGATCGACGTCATGATCCCTGATCGACGATCGTCGAGAAGAGGCGCTCGAGCAAGTCGTCGACGCCCAGCGTCCGTGCCGCGCGGCGCATGTAGTTACGATCGAGCTGATGCGCCTGCAACTTGGCGACGCTGGTTGCATCGTTCCATTGCCGCTCCGAAACCTCGTTGCCGAGACGGTACCACTCGAGTTTCAGCAGGATGATGTCCTCTGCCGAGGCAATGCGAGTCGGTGTGCCGGTCGGGTCGGTCGGATCGAGGGTGCCCGCGGTGGCCCTTGTTTGGACTTGCCGATCGAACTCCCGACCCTTGCTGACGAACACGTCGATCTTGAAGGCAGTCGCCAAGTGGATCAAATTGAATGACGATCTGAGCCGGACTGCTTCCTCCACGGCGACTTGGCTGACGTAGTACGACTGCTTCATCGAGTCCATGAGGCTCAAGGCGTGGCGCAGGTCCAGCTCCGCGGTCACATCGGCGTCTAGGGTGCTGCGCGCGGCGCCGTGATAGGAGCTTGCGACCGATCCGCCGATGTAGTACCGAACGCCTAGTCGGTCCAGCTCCGCCACGACAGGGCGAAGAGCGCGGAGCAGATCACTGTCGATGGGAATCGTCTCCAACCCGGACGTAGCGGCGCACGGCGTCGGCAAGATCGCGACCGTAGTGCAATTCGATGTAGTACTCGTTGATTTGCCCGGGCGTCCACTCGGGATGAGCGCGAGCGATCGCCCTCTTCGACGCTCGAATCACTTGGTCGGAAAGGCGCAGAGCAAGGCTCCATCGCTGCAGCGGAGTTTTCGACCGAAGCAGGTCGAGCTGGACGGCAGCGGCTTCGCGCGCAGTGTCCGAATGCTGGTGCATGACGAGGCACTCTCCGGTTTGTCGCGTCCCACGGTGTCGCTTAGGGGCAGAAGGCGCCGGCGACACTGGAAAGCCCTTCGCGGAATCGCCAGTGCAAGAAAGTCTCACAGAAGAAAAGGCGATGCGCAAGGGTAGCCAGCTCCCACTCCGCCTTCAGCCGTACTGGACCGGGTAGGGGACCGTTGCCTCGCAGATCGCGCCGCTGACGATCGCCGGGCCGCGGCCGTCAGATCTCTCCAGCGACGTTTTTCCACCCCTCATGTCTTGACCGTTGCGAGTCGGATCTAGACGCGGCGATGGAGCGCGGCGGCCATGCGCAGGATCGTGGACAGCTTGATGGTGTGATCGGCCTCATCCATCCGCGACACAGCACTCTGCGTCGTGCCGACAAGCTTGGCGAGCCCCGCGCGCGTCATTCCTTGCTGTTCACGAGCTTCGCGCAGCAGATCGCCGACCGTTCGCGCGGTCTGCACCTCGCGACCAGATCCAGAAACCCGGGTTCGTCGCCCCAGGGCCTGAAGAATGGTCTTGGAAGCCGAACGCGGCGTCCTGGTCGTGGGCTGCGAAGCAGCCTTCTGTTTCTTGGCGATGCTCGTGTGTTTCCTACGACTTCGTGTGCCAGCTTGGGTTCGCGGTGAAGCGCGCTTGGCGCGTGACCGCCCGTGCAAGATCGGCGTTCGGAACCTCTCCTTCTTTCGGCAGCGCGTGCAGCAGTATCGCCACGCCCGCACCCTTGTGGCCGTGTTCGTCGAATGTCAGCCCGAGTCGTTCCAGGTACGCGGTGTCCAAGTGGAGCTGCTTCCTCTCGGCGTCGCCCAAGTGCAGGACGACTCCACCAGGGGCGAAGCGCGAACAGAACTCCTCGATGATCTTCTTCAGCAAGTCGTTCTGACCACCGGCACTGAGTTTCACGCTCTTCCCACCGGGCAGGGTCACCGGAATGAGCACCATGTCCCGCTCGCTCGGCCGGAGATTGCTCAGCGCCGGCGCGTGCGAGAGGTAGCGTTCGAGCGACCTGATCCACGATGTATTGCCGTAGCTGCGAATGAGATGGAGCACGGGATCGGTGCTCATGAAGCGATTCTTCGGGCTGTTAACGGCCCGGCTGGGATCATTCGGATTCCTGACGATGAGGCCCAGTTGCTGGAACTCGTGGACCGCTTCTCGACGGACGGTCTCGCGAGTATTGGGAGCGTACTTCCTGGAGAAATGCTCCTTCATGTGATCCATCATCTCCGTGATTCCGATCCGAGGCGCGCTCGCGTCGGACCACACTCGGGTCGGTGTCATTCCAGAGAGGGCAAGGAGTGTCAGGGCCGATCACTCGTTCTTGTGTGCTCGAGGCACTCGAAGCCCCTCGACAATAGGAAATCTCGCCGAGCGGGGGCGGGTGGAAGTTGAGGAGCGCGCCCCAGGACTGCGGCGCAGCCACCATGGCGGGCACCGGAAGCTTTAGCTCCGGGAACTGCGCTGCGAGGAATTGCCGCGTCACCGCGTAGGCGCTGCGCGAGAGTTCGCCCTAGAGGCTGCGATCGAAGAGAAACAGCTTGCGCAGAATCTTCGGGATCGTGAACACGAGCGACAGGTACGGGAGGTCGGGTAGCACCTCCTCGACCATACGTTCCGCCCACGCGACGGCACGTCGCATGCCGCAGGAGGGGCAGAGTCCGCGCGCCTTGCACGAGAACGGGAGCAGCCGCTCCTCGCCGCACTCGCAGCGCAGGCGAAGAAACCCGAAGTGGGGATCGCCAGGGTGGCCGGCGCCGTAACCCGTTACCAGGACTCGACCGGCGCGCGCGAACTTCGTAACTTCGGCTAGCGCCCGCCGGTCAGGAACCCCAAGTGGCGCGATGAGCACAGGAGCCAATCATTGCGCGCCGGCGCGATGTGCCCAACCGGATCGCTCACCGATGGGGTCAACACGCGCGCGATCGACCAATTCGGCTCACGGAACTTGGCGACCGCAGGCAGTTCGTCGGTTCGCACGTCGCCGCACTTCGCCTCGATCGGAAACACGCGGCCGCGATGCTCCACGAGGAAGTCGATCTCCTCGTTGTCCTTGCTGCGCAAGTACGTAATTTCCGCGTCGAGCGCTCGGTGCTTGAAGTAGCGTAGGAGCTGACCGAAGATGTGAGTCTCGTACACGGCTCCTCGCATCGGCCCGAGCCGCAGCATCTCAGCAGATCGCCACCCCGCCAGATAGGCTGCGATCCCCATGTCCAGGAAGAACAGCTTGGGTTGCTTGACGAGCCGCTTGGTCCGGTTCGAGTGGTAAGGATGCACGAGCCTCAGCAGATAAGAGTCCTCGAGCACCGAGATCCATTCCTTCGCAGTCACACCCGAGACTCCGGCATCTCTCCCCAGTTCATCGAAATTCACCCGCTGTCCGGTGCGCAGCGCGCAAATCTTGAGGAACACCTCGAACTCGCGCCGTTTCTGCACACCAAGCAGCTCGCGCACATCACGCTCGATGTATGTTTGTACGTAGCTAGACATGTACAGGTCCCAGGCAGGCTCCGTCGGGTCTGGGAAGACCCTGGGAAAAGTCGACTCCCAAATGGAGGAGAAGAGCGCGGATTCGCTCGCGATCTCTCTGCCTTTCTCCTCGTCCGAGAGCCCTAGCAGATTGAGGAGCGCCACTCGCCCCGCAAGCGACTCGCGAACGCCTCGCAGCGCTTCGAATTCTTGAGATCCCGTCAGCCAGATCAGTCCCGGCGTTCGCGTTGCGTCCGCGAGGATCTTGACGCTGCTCAGGAGTTGTGGGGCGTACTGGATCTCATCGATAATCAGGGGCGGCTCGAGCCCACGACCGAATGCGATCGGGTCCGTCGTCGCGATCGCGCGCGTCTGTGGGTCGTCGAGATTCACATACCTGCGGCCTGTCCCGTACCTCTTGAGTAGAGAACTCTTCCCGACTTGCCGCGGGCCTAGGAAGAGCCAGACAGGAAAGAGCGCGAGCTGGCTCGGGACCGACTGCATGATGGACTCGAAAGTCCTTATGGTCCAATGCATTGGCTAATCTTAACATGACTTTGGAATAGCCGCAACGCCGTTAGGTCTCAATTTCATCCCGCTCCTCCACTCTCCCAACCGAGAGGTAAGTCATGTCCGCCATCAGGCGAAACGAAGTGTCCATTGCCATCGCACCCAGTTACCCCTCGCGATTGCGCATGACTCTCGGGCGGGAGATTCCCTTCGCACGAGCGCGAGGATTCCAGGCGCTCGATCAGGTGGTGTCGCGGCCGGAGACTACCGCCGGCCGGTGCGACTGGGTGCGCCGCCGCTCAAGGGGTGCCGCAAGCGCTTGCGCAGCGCGTCCGCGAAGAGGAGGAAGGCCGCGGGCAGGCAGCGCGCGAGGTAGCGCCGCGCGAGGCGGCGCGGCTCGAGGGCGAGACGAAAGATCCACTCGATCCCCGCGCGCCGCATCCAGCGCGGCGCGTGGCGCCGCTTCCCGGCGACCATGTCGAAGCTGCCGCCGAGCCCGAGCCACCACGCGCGCGGAAGGAGCGCGCGGTTTTCGACGATGAAACGCTCCTGCTTCGGAGTCCCGAGGGCGAGGAGCACGATGTCGGGCGCCGAGCGCGCGAGTGCGGCACGGATCTTCTCCGTTTCGGCGGCGTCGGTCTCGAATCCGAAGGGGGGGCTGCACGTGCCGGCGATCACGAGGCCGGGATGCTTCGCACGCAGCGCCTCCGCGGTCTTCTCCGCGATCCCCGGCTCGCCGCCGAGCAGGAAGAGCGAGTTCCCATTCGCGGCGGCTCCCCCCGCGACGGAATAGATGAGATGCGAACCGGCCACGCGCTCGGGCAGCGGCTCGCCTTGCACACGGCTCGCCCAAACGAGCGGCATGCCGTCCGCAACGGAGAGATTCGCCTGGAGGAAGATCTCTCGGAAGTCCGCGCTCCGGCGGAATTGATGGAGCAAGTCGAGGTTCGGCGTGATCACCCAGCCGCCGCTGCCGCCCGCGAGCGCCTGCACGATGTGCTCCACGCAGCCGCGCTCGGTGATCACGTGCACCGGCATCCCGAGCAGAGCTACGACCGCCGGCCGCGAGTCAACGATCATGCGTGCAGCCTCCGCCGCCGGCGAAAACGCGCGTTCGTGCGATCCGATTCGCTCTGCAAGACACCTCTTTCCTCGCCACGCGAAGACTCGACACTTCCACTATGTCCCTGGGCAGTGCGCGCGGAAACTTCCGAAAGCATGGTATCGCAGCAGGTTCCCGATGCGTCGCAATCTCAACTCTCTGCATACGCGCCAACTTGACACCCATTTCCCAAAGGTCCAACATGCGTTCTGGGATGTGTACCTGCACTGGACCAATTCTTCGTCGCGTGCGGCGGCAAGCGCCGCGGCCGCCAGTGCGTGTGATGTTGCTTCGCTCGCTCTTCATGCTCTGCGCGCTGTTCTCGCAAACCGGCTGCGTTTATGCGCTCTTGGGTGTAAAGCATGACTACGACGTTTCCAGCAAACTCGTAGCTGGCATGACACGAACCGAGGCGCTTGCCGCGATCTCCGACGGGGGCAGTATCACTCTCGGGCCGGAGATTCCACGACCGGATTCGGGAAACTGGGCCGATGCGATCAAGAGCGACGAAGTTCTGGCGAAGCTACTTCTCAAGCAGGCGCGCGAACAGAGGCAGGTTGTAGTGGTCGTGCCGATATCCAGGCATTGGGGCTTCATGGGATACGGTGTGTTCCACTTTTTTCTCGACGAGAAAGACGAGTTGGTAGGGCATCACCTGTTTCACGTGAACTAGGATCGCGGTCATGGACTAGACGCACGAAAGTGGAAGTACGAAGCCATGAGAAGAAGGAGTATCGACACGTCGCCAACCGTTCCCGGCAGCCGCGCTTTCAGGATCGCACTCCTCGGCATCGTCGCGATCGCGTGCTTGCTCATTGCTGGAACGAAACAGCCACGCTGGCATGAGTACTACAAGCCGATCACAGATCCCGAAGCGACCAGGTTTGCCGCGGACGCCCTTGCCGAGGCAACGAGCATCTTCGGGCCGCCGGCGATTCCAGTGCGCACGTTGCATCTACGGACGAGTACTCCTCGGACACCAGGCACCGGCTATCGTGAAGGATTTCTACTTACGGAACTCGTCGATGCCGCCGCCGGCGAGTTCTGCATCTACGTATCGAAGGAGGCCGGCCACATCTCGTTTCACGGCGAGCTTGCGCACGAGGTGTTTCACCTGTTGAACGCAAAGTTCTATGACAGCTACATCGAAGGCCTAGCGACTTGCTTCGCCGAACGCTGGATAACGAAGAAGAAGTTGGATTGGCCGGCCTGGGAGAAGCACTTCCTCGATGGCAACGGACCCCTGCACGGCACAACGTACTTCATGATGAAAGAAGTGGCAGCAAAGGTCGGTGATGAGCACTTGCGGACGATCCTCGGCTTCGGCAAGTACTTCGATGCCACCGAAACGCGCATGTGGTTGGACATCGACGCCTGGCTGGGCACGCTGCCGGCTGACACGAAGAGCGCAGTGCGAGGGATCATCTACAAGCATGCGCCGGCCGTGACGCGCGCAATGGCCACGTCGCATTATCAGGTCAGCTTCGTGCTGCCCAAATAGGCGCAGTCATTAGTGCTTCGGGGGGAAGCCGAGGGAGTCGATGGCGACCCAGGCGTCGCGGGCGCCGTCGGCGAGGCGGATGCGTGCCCACGGACCGCGGCGCTCGAGGACGGTGACCTCGGCGCCGGCGGGGAGCGGCTCCGGAAAGACTCCCGGAGCGTTGGCGGAATCCGCCGCGTGGCCGCGCGCCTCCGAGATGACGACCGCGCTCTCGCCGGCGGTGCGCGACTCGAAGAGGAGCGACGCGAGGAGCGCGGCCCAGACTACGCCGGGGAGCCACGCGAGGTTGCGAAGCACCGCTCGGCGCCAGGCGATCGCCCCCGCCGCGAGCAGCGCCGCCGCGAAGAAGGCGAGCGCCGCGAGCGCACCGCGTTCGCTACGAGAGAGCGTCTTGTGCCAAAAGAAAAACGTATCGAGCACGGTGCCCTCGCGCGCCGAAGGAATCCACTCCGGCAGCAAGGTCCGCGCGTGCGCGAGATTCTGGCGCGCGCGTGCGTGATCGGGGTCGCGCGCGAGCGCCGATTTGTAGGCGAGCACCGCTTCGCCGAGGCGCTCCGCTTGCAGCGCCGCGTTGCCGAGGTTCGTGTAGAGATCGGCGTTCTCGATGGGGATCTCCACGAGTCGTCGATAGAGCGCCGCGGCGCGCTCGCATTGCGCGATGCGCGCATCGCGCTCCGGTAGGTCGAGCGCGCGCGCATAGGTTTCCTCCGCCTCGGCGAGGATCTCGGCACTGTCGGCGGAGACATCGCGCGCGGCGCTCGCTGCAGTTACGGCCACGGCAGCGATCACCATTGCCGCTGCGAATCGCTGGAAGGCGATCACTCCGAACCCCTCCGCAGGATCGCGCGCGCGCATTCGAGCGCTCGCGCGTGGAAGTCGGCATCGAGCGGCGGCTCGGCACCTGCCGCGGGCGCGTAGCGCACGAGTTCGCAATCCGCGATCGCGCGCTCGGCCTCCGGCGTGCGCGCCGCGGGCGCCTCCGCGAGCATCGCGCGGAGCGCGCCCGCGATGCGCTCCAGGGCCCGTCGCCGCGGCAAACCGCCGCAGTTCTCGATCTCTTGCAGATGCGCTTTCAACGACTTACGCCGGCGCACGAGCGCCGGGTCGATCGCCGATCGGCGCCGGACGACGACCGCGCCGCCGAGGGCCGCGAGGGAGGCAGCATAGAGGAGCGCGAGCGTATCGGCGCCGCCGCCGCGCGCGCGCCGATCGACGAGCACCGCCTCGCCGCGAGCGATCGCCAGGTCGGCGCCGGTGAGCGCGAAAATGGGGCGCCCCGGCACGAGTTCCGCGCGCGCCTGTTCGCGCCCGCCGGACTCGTTGCGCGCGCCGTTTCCGCCCCGCCCGCCGTTTCCGTTCTCCGCGGCGCTCGCGACCGCGCTCTCCACGTCGCCCGCGGAAATCGTCGTGCCAGCGCGCACCGCGAGCGCGATCGGGCGCGAGTGCGTCGTCTCGTACGCGCCGCTCTCCGTATCGAACCAACCGTACGCGATCGGCGGAATCTCCCGCACGGCCTCGCTGATCACGCGGATCACGGCGGTGAACACCTTGCCGCCATCATCCTGCAAGATCCCCGCGGCTTCCTCCATCGCGGGCACGCGAAAGTGCGCCGGCGACAGACCGCCGCCCGCGACGAGCGAGGGGAGCCCCGCCTGCTCGATCCCGCCCTCGCCGCGCAGAGTGAACGTGAGCGTAATCGGGTCCCCGACCTGCACGACGGTCCGATCCGCCGCGGCCTCGAGGGTGAATCCATGTCCGACGGCGCCCGCGAAGCTCTCCGGCCGCCCCGCGACCGGCAGCTCCTTCACCGACAAGCGGCGCGCGAGATCGACCGCGCGTACCTTCTTCGCGCGCGTGGCCCGCTTCCCCCCGAAGAGATCGCGGCGCCACTCGGTGACTTGATCCACGGTCACCGTCGCTTCGCCAAGCTCGTGCTCGCCCGCGGCGAGCGGTACCAGGATGCGCTCCGCGACCACGACATCCCAAGACTTGCCGTCCGCAGTGCGCCGCTCGAAGGTCGCGGCGATCTTCTGCGGCTTCCCTCCGCTCGTGATCACGATCTCTTGCTCGTCGTCCCTCGCCTCGCGATCCACGAAGGTACAGAGATCCGCGCGGTCGAAGAGGGGGACCACGAAGTCGCGAGAGAGACTCAAGAGGCTCTCCGCTTGCTCGTGCAGCACCCACCACTCGAGCCGCATCGGCGCGCGCTCACCGACGAAGAGCGGGCGCTCCGGCACGACGACGCGCAGCCTCATGTCGTCCGTGAGCGGCACGACCTCGAGCTTCACCTGCACGGTCCGCGTCTTCGCGGACTTCTCTCCTTGCGTCATCGTGAATGGACCCAGCCGATAGCGCCCCGGGTCCTGGCACAGGAATCGAAAGTGGTGCCGGTGTGAGACTTCGCGCTCTTCGTGCCTGCCGGCGGGAGTTATGCTGAGAAAAGACCGCACCGACGGCTGGCCGGCGCCGAGGTCGATGAGGTCGCCCTTCTCGGGCTTCGGCGCGGTGCACTCCGGCTGCGGGTCTTCGTCGAACCCCTCCGCACCGACTAGGATGTCGATCGGCACTCCCGCGTAATAGGGACCCTCGTCGAGCCGTAGCTCCGCGGACTGCGCGCTCGCGGCACCCGCGCGCGCGGCGAGGAGCACGCCGAGGATTGCCAGCGCAGTCGCGACGCGGATTCGCATCACCAATCCTTTTCGACCGGGTCGTAGGGAGAGATCTTGTTTCGGTCCCGCTCCGCGCGGCGCTCCGCTTCGCGGTCGCGTACGGATTGTAGCTGCTGGGCGGGATCCGAGGACTTTTCCTTCTTGCGATCCTCTTCCTGCTGCGCGGCCTGTTGCTGTTGCTGTTGCTGCTGGTTGCCGCCTTGCTCCTGCTGCTCCGGCGGCGTGAGGAGCGCGAGCGCATCGATCAGATGCTTCGTCGCGTTGTCGCCGTGGGTCTCGGCCTGCTCCAGCGGCGGCAGCGCCGCTTGCAATGCCGCGACGACCTCTCCCATCTCATCATTCGCCGCCGTCACCAGCTCCGCGGCGCGCGCGAGCTTCCTCTGCTGTTCGGCGGCGGCCGCGGCCCTTGCCTTCTCGGGATCGGGGCCGGCTCCCTTGCCTCCCGGGGTCGCGGGCTTGGCGGCAGCCGCGGGCGGCTCTTGCGGCAGCGGCTGTTCGCTCTGCTTCTTCAGGACCGCCGCGATCTCCTCCGCGAGCGTGGCAAGCTCCTCTTGGCGCGGGACGAGCGGCCCAAGCTTCTCGGCGCGCTCGTTCTCGCCGCCGATCCCCTTCGCCTGCGCGACTTCATCGACGAGTTCGCCCTCGCGCCGCGCCGTCTCGCGCAGGTGCTCGACGAGCGAGAAGAAGAGGCGCCGCAATTCCTCGAGGCCCTTCACCGCCTTCTCGACCGCCGGCTTCGCTTCGCCCGCGGCGCGCGCGTACTCCTCGCCAGCGAGATTCGCGGAACGCTCGTATCCTGCCGCGGCATCCGCGAGCGCCGATTGGGTGCGCGAAAGGAGCGCGCGCGCGATCCGATAACGCTCGCGCTCCGCGTCCGCACGCTCCGCTTCCGCTCCGGAGCCGGGCGCGGCGCCCGCACCGGCGCTAGCACCGGCCTCCGTGCCGGCGCCCGAATCCGGCGCGAGCTTCGCGACTTCTTCTTCGATCAACTTGCCGATCCGCTCGCTGCGGACCGCGTCCTTCTTGTTCAATTCCACGAGCGCGGGGAGGATCTCGCTCCACTCGGCGGGCAGCTCTTCCTCCTTCGCGCTTAGAATCCGGCGCTGCTGTTCCTCTCCTGCATACGCGGCCTCGATCAGCCCGCGCAGATCGAGGAACAGCTCTTGCGCGTTCAAGAGGGCGCCGACGCCTTCCTCCTCCGCCGCATACGCTTCCGCGGCCGCGGCGCGATCGAGAGCGCCGCGCGCGCGATCGAACGCTTCCGTGCCGCGCGAAAGGTACGGGAGCGCTTCCTTCACGGTCGCGAGGAGCCGCTCCTCTTCGGGAGTCAGGCTTTGCGGCGCCGCGCCATCTTTGCTGGAGGCGTCTTCGCCGGTGACGTCTTCGCTGGTGGCGGCTTCGCGCTCGCGCGCCGAAACGCCCGCCTCGAGCATGCGCCGGAGCGTATCCGCCCGCTGCCAGATCTCTTCCATCTCCTCGCGCAGGTATTCGGCAGTGAGCCAAACCGGGATCTCGGCCGGCGCGGGCGCCGCGGCGCCTGCCTCGGCGAGCGCCCCCGCGTAGCGCAGTTGCTCGATCGCATCCGGGATGATCGCTCCCAGCATCTCGAGCGGATCGCGCAATTGGTCGCGCGCGCGCTTCAGCGCCGCGACCGCCGCCGTGGCGCGGCGATATGCGCGCTCGGGGATCTTCTTACGGAGCTGACTTCGACACTGGCCGAGGCGCTCCTGCGCGCGGTGCAGGTGCTCGACCAGATTCGCGAGCTGCACGGCGCGGATCTTCTCCTCCGGCGTGCGCTCTTCCTCCGGCTTCGCCGCGAGTGTCTGCTGCTCCGCAACCGCCGCATCGACCACGATACCTGCATCGCTGATCACCGTGCGCTGGCTGCCGGCGAGGCGCTGGCACTCCGCCGCCTCGGGAGTCGCGGCGTTCGCGTCCGCGCGCGCGCTTCGCTCCGCCACGCCGGCGATCTCGGCAGCCTGCGCGCGCTCCGCCGCGATGAGCGCTTCGACCCGCGCTTCCAGCGTCTCGTTCCGCTCCGCGAGCGAATCCGCGAGCGCGAGCGCTTTCTTCAAGACCGCTTCAAGGTTCTGGCGCGGATCTTTCTCCTTCGGGTAGAGGCGCACCGCTTCGCGGAACCAATTCGCCGCGGTGTAGAGTTCTTGCAGCGCCTGCTTCGGGTCGGAGTCGAGCTTCGCCCGCGCGCGCTCGTGGAAGAGCCAGCCGAGGTTGTAGCTCGCGCGATAGCGCACGCGGTTGTCCGCTCCGGCGCCCGCGTGCGCCGCGTTCAGGAACTGCTCGGCGCGCGCGAGATCGTTCGAGGTGAGGAGCGCGAGGGACTCGTTGTAGGCGGCGAGCGCGTCGGATGGCGGCGGCGGCAGCGCGGGGGTCGTCGCGGCGGTGCTCTCCGCGCCGCCGCCCTCGGCGGGGTCCGTCTCTGGCGCGGGCTCGGCGAGCGCATTTCCCGGCCACGCCCCAACGAGCGCGACGATGATGATAGTGAGCGCCGCGGCGCCGGCGGTCTGGCGGGGCGCGGAAGCGGAGGCCGCACGGTGCGCGCCGTTGGCGGCGCGCGCGCCGCTCCTTGCCGCCGCCGTGTCCCCGGCCCGCGGCGCGGCGCGCACGCGTGCTGCGCCGCCCGTCACCGCCGCCGCCGCGACGAGCGCCACGAGCCCGGCGAGCACGGCCCACTGGTAGCCTTCCTTC
>JAKEFC010000192.1 GCA_022616235.1 Planctomycetota bacterium | reverse complement strand
GGTGGGCAGCCAATTCGCGATCGTGTCGTGAAGGTCGGCCAGGGCGTAGCGCATGCGGCGGTAGAGGTCCACTTTCGCGGTCACGGCGACGTACACCGCCTCCGATTGGCTCCCGACGCGTGCGATGCAAAGCGAAATGATCGCCGCGAGTCCGAGCGCCACCAACAGCTCCACGAGCGTGAAGCCCGCGTTGCAGGCGACTTCCGGCGCGGCGGCGCCGCGCAGGCGCCGCTGCGCGACAAGGGACCTGTGGAGGATCGAGTCGGACGGGAAGATGCTCATTTTCCTGCTGCCAATCTAGTCCTTGGCGCGGTGGGAAGCGCCACTAGCGGTGCACCAAGATCGTCGTCGAGTACACCGGCCTCGAGGTGGTCGTACCCGGGAGGAAGCCGCGGAAGATCATGATCGTCACCTCGTAGAGTTCGTTCGCTGGCACGATCTGATTCGTCTTCGTCGGCGTACGCCCGAGAGTTTCCGGAAAGTGCTGGATTCCGAGGCTGCCATCGTTGAAGGCGCGCCGGATCGCGAATGCGAAGGAGTAGTTTTGCAGATTCCTGAGGGCCCGCTGTTCCTCTTCCGGCAGCGTCTCGAGCTCGGCGTCGCCGCGGAGGAAACCGTTGGTGAGTTGGTAGGTACGCATCACTTTGACATTCGCGGGCATCAAGGCTGCCTTGGCGTCCTCTTCGGAAAGTCCTACGCCGATCTCGAAGAATTCGTCGCGGTCATCGTCGGCTTTGTCGACCGAGCCCTGCCCGTTCGGGGGAGCGCCGGCCGAAGTGTCGTCGAAGGCCTGCGTGCCGCCTCCCACCTCGATTTCCCAATTGCGCCCATCCGTCTCCGGGTACACGAACACCTTGCCGCGGTCGTAAGCGGCCTTGCGGGGATCGCTGCTCAGAGACTCCCGCTCTTTCTCCGACGGCAGCAGGATGTAGTTGTCGGCGCCCGGACTCGCCGAGGTGATCTTCGGGGGCAGCGGATCGAGCACGCCATCGTGCTGGAACAAGAAGTAGGTCCAGTCGCCATTTTGACTTTGCCCCTTGCGGTGCTGGAGTCCTTCGCGAATCGCTTGCTCGACCGATTCCGTAATGATGACCGCGCAGGTGTCCGCCACGCTGCGATTCCCCGAGTAGATTGCCACCGGAAACAGCGCGAGGATGCCGAGGAGTCCGATGACGAGGATCGCCACCGCGATCAGGATCTCGAGAATCGTGAAGCCCGCGCGCGCACCGGAGTGCCGCCGCCCCGCGTAGAGCCGCGTTTCACTGTGCCTGGATCGCATCGGTCTCTCCTATGCGAAAGGCGACGCGTCCGGCCGCGCCGATGTCGATGTAGCCCTTGATGTCTTCGACTTCACGTTGATCGAAGATGATGTCCGCGTCCTTGCCGCTCAGGTATTCGCCTGTGCCGATGTCTTTGAATTCGCCGAACTCCACCGTGCCGGTCGGCGTGAATGCGAGGTAGATGTTGTCGGGATGCGGAGCGTTGATGGCGCCACCCGGCGTCTTGCCGGAATCTTCGGCCAGCCGATCGGGAATATCGGCGCTGTTCGCGTACTTCTCTCCCGCGAAGCGCAATCGGTACTTCACGATGCCCTTCTTGGAGTAGCGGCGCTCTTCCGGCAGGTATCCCTTCGCCGCGGCACTGTAGATCTTCAGCTCATCTTGCAGGAACACGACGTAGAGTTTCTTGCGCTTGGACACCGCCTCGGAACGCGCCTCGTTCAGGACGCCGAGCACGGCACGCCCGGCGGAATCCATGCGGCGCAGCTTGAGAAAGGAGTGGAACGCGGGGTAGACGAAGCCGAACACCATCACGATGATGCCGATCACGACGATCAGCTCGATCATGGTGAAGCCGGCTCTTCCAAACGGTCTCATCGGCCTCCTATTCCTCCTCGGGGAGGACCCAATTCGCGAGCACATCCCGGAGTTCTTCTTCGGCCGTATGCCCATTCTTGCCATGGCTCCAAAGGTCGTATTTGCCGGGAAGCTGCGCCCCCGTGGTGCGGACGGCGACCCCCGCCTCTTCGCGAGGATCGTCGCCGTGGCGTGGCGCGCTCTTCAAATGGACGCTGTCGTCATCCTGTACGCCGTAGTCGTCCGCAGTCCGAATGCAGTCGTAGTGGAACGGGTTGTCGAACGCATCGAGCAGCTCCTTGGCCTCGTCGTCGCCATCATCGACATAGAGGTCCTTCATGGGAAACTTGTGGATCGGATCGCCGAGGGTCACATCCCACTCGCCGCTCGGCAGGAGCTGCCGCTTCCGGGTCGGTTGCGTCAACGCGTAGGTGAGCGCGGCGCCGCTCTTGAGCGGCGTGCCCTCCGCGGTCGCGACCGGCGCGTCGATGCCGTCCGGCGGGTAGGCTCCAAAGATCGCGTGGTACTGCAAGATCTTGTCCTCGCAGATCGCGATCGTGCTCATCGTGTTCTTTTCCATCGACTCGATGCGCCATTGATTCCCCTTGACGATGAGCACCGCCGCGAGGAGCAGGATCACACCCAAGACGATCATCAGCTCGATCAGCGTAAAGCCGGTTCGGCTCCGCCGCGGCGGCACGACGACTCCGCCCACGTGCCTGGCGCCGATTACTTGCCCAGTGTCGGTCATGCCTCGCTCACTCCCAGTTCCCGACGTCGTCGTAGCCGCGCGGCTTGTCGGTCGTCTCCTTGAATTCGCCGCTCGCGGATTCGTCCCTGTTGTTGGCGCCGTAGGACCAAAGGTCGTACTTCTGAGGATTGATCATCCACGGCTCTTTTTTCATCTTCGACTTGTTCTCGCGATAGACGTAAGGGAGCCCCCAGGGATCCTCGTAGTATTTCGCCACGCTCTGGTCTTCGCGTTCATCGGGCGAAGCCTTTCGATACGGCTCTTGATCGTCGTTGTTCTCCACGATGATGCGGTCGATCTTCAGGTCTTCCAGCAGATGCCTCTTGGTGTAGAGTTCCGTGATGACCGCCGGCAAGGAATTGCCATCTTCCTCGGCGGGGTCCGCGTACCCCGGGTAGTTGTTGTTGTCGCTGAGGTAGCGCTCGAGCGCGGTGTGAAAGTAGCTCAATTCTTGCTTCGCGCCCGCCTTCTGCGCTTCCTTCTGCACCTTCATCACCGTTCCCACGATCATCGCGGCGAGGAGAGCGATGATCGCGATCACGACGAGAAGCTCGATCAGCGTGAACCCTCGCCCCCGGCGGGCGGCGGAACTGGGGCGGGGAACTCCCCCGCTCTCGCGTTGCCGTGCCGTGGTTGACCTGCGGCGGTTTCGAGAGTAGTTGTCCCGAGAGCAATCGACTGGCGCCATGTGCCGGTTCCTTTCACTCCGGCGTGCCGGAGGGCCTTAAGGCGAGACTCCGCGCGCCGCGTCGCGGCGAAGGAGTGCGCTTCGGCCGAGTGCGGCCTCGCCTCGATGACCAGAGGTTCCTTTGTGATCTCCTGACAGGCGCGCCGCTCGGCCTCGCCCAGGAAACACCGTGGCCCGGCACAAGGCCCCCACCAGGACGCGAAGCGCCCGCTCGCGTTGCAACGAGGCGGGATCGCGATCCGAGCACGGAGGAGTGACGGGTACTTCCGCGCGCCCCTGCCAACGAGAGCGCGCGGCGGGTCGGGGATCTTAGCGCAAATCGCCCGTCTTGAGGTCCACATTCCACCCCGGGCGGGAGTGCGCCCGGCACGCGGAACCGCCGCCAGTGCCTGGGAAGATCGAGCCCCGGAGCGAGCGGGCGTAGTCGCTCCGCCGCGATCCTCCCGCGCTGGCAGCATCCCCTACGCATCGAGAAAGTACTCCTCGATGAAGCTCGTGTTCAGATTGCCCTTGATGAAATGGAAATGGCGGAAGATCTCGCGGTAGAGCGGGATCGTCGTCTGCACCCCCTCTACCACGAACTCATCGAGCGCGCGCCGCATCGTGGCGATCGCCTCGTCGCGATTCTCCCGGTGCACGATGAGCTTCCCGATCAGCGAGTCGTAGAAAGGCGGGATCGTGTAACCTGCCGCCACGTGGGTGTCCACTCGCACGCCCGGGCCGCCGCTCGGCACAAAGCGCGTGATGGTCCCCGGCACGGGCTTGAAGCCGGCGCTGGGATCTTCCGCGTTGATGCGGCACTCGATGCTCGCTCCCCGCAGGACCACGTCCTTTTGCGCGTGGCGCAGCGGCGCTCCCGACGCGATCAGTATCTGTTCCTTCACGAGATCGATTCCCGTCACCATCTCGGTCACCGGGTGCTCCACTTGGATGCGGGTATTCACTTCGATGAAGAAGAAGTTGCCCTGGCGATCGAGGAGGAACTCGACGGTCCCGGCATTGCGATACTCTACGGCGCGAGCGAGCGTGATCGCGGCATCGCCGAGGCGGGCGCGGAGCGCGGCATCGACCGCCGGCGACGGACACTCCTCGATGAGCTTCTGGTGCCGGCGCTGGAGGGAGCAGTCTCGTTCGCCGAGGTGAATCACTTCCCCGTAAGAGTCCGCCAGGATCTGCACTTCGATGTGGCGCGGCTTCTCGACGTATTTCTCCAAGTACACATCGGGGTTCTTGAAGGCGTTCTCCGCCTCCCGCCGCGCCTGCTGGTAGCCGCTCGTTAGGCTGATGTCGTTGTGCGCTACCCTCATGCCGCGCCCGCCGCCCCCCGCCGTCGCTTTGATGATCACCGGATAGCCGATCTCTTGCGCGACCTTTACCGCCTCTTCCTCGCTCGCGAGGAGCGAATTCGAGCCCGGCACCACGGGGATGCCCAACTCGCGCGCCAACCTGCGGGCGGATGCCTTGTCGCCCAAGGCGCGAATATTCTCGACGGTGGGTCCGATGAACTGGATGTGGCAGGATTGGCAGACCTCGGCGAAGTGGGCATTCTCCGCCAGGAAACCGTAGCCGGGATGGATCGCCTCGACATCCGTGATCTCCGCGGCGCTGATGATCTTCGGGATGTCCAAGTAGGAACGAATGCCGGGACCGGGGCCGATGCAGACGCGTTCGTCCGCAAGCTGCAAGTAGGGAGCGTCACGGTCCGCCTCCGAATAGACGGCGACGGTCTCGATCTCGAGCTCGCGACAGGCGCGAATGATCCTGAGCGCGATTTCGCCGCGGTTCGCCACGAGAATGCGTGAGAACGATTTCAAATCTCAGGCCGATCGATTGGCGCTGCCATGAGCGCTCGTTGGCGATGCCTAGGCGCAGTTGCGCCTGACTGCGCAGGATCGTTGCGCGGGCTCGTTCTCGGACGAATGGTCGCTTCGACGCCGCACATCGCCGCTGGAGCTACGATACGCGAAAGAGCGGCATCCCGTATTCCACGGACGCGCCATTCGCCGGAAAAATCTCCTCGATCTTCCCGCTTCGCTCGGCCTTGATCTCGTTCATCACTTTCATCGCTTCGATGATGCAGAGCACCTTGCCCTCTTCCACTTGATCGCCGACCTCGACGAACGGGTCCGCGTCCGGCGACGGGGTGCGGTAGAAGGTGCCGACCATCGGCGAGCGAATCAGGTTCTGTTCCGCGGCCGGAGCTGCCGCCTGCGCGGCAGGTGTCGCGAGCGGTGCGGCTGCGGCCGCGGGTGCCGCTGCGGCGTACGTTTCCGGGCCTCTCCCGCCTTGCTTGCGCAATCGAACGCGCTGCCCCTCCTCCTCGACCTCGATCTCCTCGAGCTGATGGCGATTCATGAGATCGATGAGGTCCTTCAGTTTCGAAAGATCCATGAAGTCCTCTCAGGAACCCCCGGAGCACGGGAGGAGCGCCGCCATGGAAACCTGGCTAGGCCAGAGGGCGGAAGCAGGGAGCGACCCAGGAATTGTGCCGAAACCAATACCGATTCTCGGGTTACGCTCCTCTACCTAGGATCTTAGGAAGGCCCCATTCAAGGGTCAATCCCGAATGGCGGCGCCGGCGCCGGCTCGCGCGCGGGTCGCAGTCGCTCGACCCACTCGCCGTAGAGATACGGCACGCCTTCCTCCAGGGCGATGCGCGAAAGCTCCGCGTGGTAGCGCTCGTAGATTTCCTCGCCCCGCTCCTTCCATTGCGGCGCGCAGAAATACACGCGGCAGCCGAGCGGCCGCTCCGCACGCGCTTCGCAGAGCCCTTTGCGCCAGAAGGGGCAGAGTCCTTCCGCTTCCGGTGCCGGCGGCGAGCGCTCGGCGAGGAGATAACGGGCCTCGAGCTCCGTGGCATACAGGCGATGGGGCGAGCGCCGAAAGTCGCAGCAAGTCCCGCGCAGCTCGCAGAGATGCTGGTGCGGCGCGACTTCCGCGTCGACGCGGAGATAGAGGTCGCGCACGCGCGAGAGCCACGCCGGGGATTCCGTCTCGTGCGGCGCGCCGGCTTGCGCTCCTTCGGCAGCTCGAGAGGAGCGCGGGTGCGCGCCGCGCGTCACTTCGCCCCCGCCATTTCGACGCTGACGTTGCTGATGTCGGCGGTAGCTCGCGTCTCTTCCACGTCGTCCTTGACTTCGGAGGCGGTAAAGTCGCGCAAGAGCCAGATCCCCTCCACGATCTGGAACTCCGCGGCAAAACGCATGTGCCGGGTCTCTTGCTCTCCTTGCGGGACGCGCAGGCAGTCGATCGCCATCTTCATGGGCACCCATGCCCCCGGCTCGATCTCCGTGTAGTCCTGATAGGCCACGGTGGCGACCGTCGCACCGGAATCATCTCGCAGCGTCTCCTCGAGCGGGACGAAGCGCTCGACATCCACGACGACCGTCGCATCGGAAGCGCCCTCCGCTCGGCCGACCCAGTAGTGGATGTTCATCGCGCCGGAGCCCAAGGAAAGCGTCGCCCGAAGTGGGATCTGGTAGCGAAGCCGCGCCTCGCCACCCTCCTCCTCCTCCATCTCCGGACGGCAGAGCTGCGGATAGGTGAGGAGATTGTCGACGCTGAGCGCGAGCTTGGTCGCGCGATCCAGGTGGTTCTCCTTGCCCCGGAGCATGTCCAGCTCTTTCTGGCTGAACTGGAGCGGGAAGTCCTTCCCCTTGTTGGCCATCACGTTGAACATGTGGAAGTCGTACGCGACTCGCGTCGCGGGGATCGGCGCGGGGCGTCCGAGCCAGCGCCGATTCGCCTCGAACATCTTCAGGATCATCTCGGCGACCGGGCGCTCCTCCTCCGGAACGCTCGCCGCGTAGTGCTCCACGAGCGTGCGGGCGTCTTCGTAAGTCGCATAGCGCCGTACGTAGTTGAAGATTTCTTCCGGCACGTCGAGGTCGTATTTGCAGATTTCGGCGAAGACCATTCTGCGTGACCGCTCGTGGCGCCGGAATCGCTCGGCGATCATCTCTTCATCGACGTCATCGGGGAGCTTACCGTTCACTACCATGTGTTCGGCCGCGTTCGAGAGGATCGCCACCGGGGTGATCAGCGCGTATGCCGCGGCCTGCCGCAGACGCGGGTTCGGATGGGCGATATATGGAAGCACCATCGATGGCTGATCCGGGTGATCCACCATCGCGAACCCATAGAGCCCAGACATCTGCTGATTCTCGTTGCCGCGGAGCACGAGATAGCTGCACACATCGAAAGCGTCTTCCGGGAACGTCGACAAGAGTCCCCGCATGATCTTCGAGCGGAGCTTGTCATCCTCCTGTTCCTCGGCGATGCGCCGAGACAATTGCTCGATGAGCACCGGCACCACGGCTCGATTCCCCATGGCGAGCAGGGCATCCACCGCACTCGACTTTTCGTCCTCGCTCCCACCCGCGAGAAACGAGATCTGGCTCCCGATCGCGCGCGCGAGATTCTCATCTTCCGGCGGCACGTAGATGCCGAAATCTTCGCCGCTGTACGCGATCTCGCTCGGCTCCTCGGGCTCCGCCGTTTCCTCGACGGGCACCGCCCCCGTGCCTCCGGGCGGCGCCGCCTCCCGCGCGGCTGCCGGTGGCTCGCCCGCGCGCGCCGCGCTCTCCGGCGCCCGTTGGGTGCCGGGGGTTGCCGCCGGCGGCGCGCCGCCCGCGGCGGACTGCGGTCCAGCCCCGGAAGCGGCGCACCCTATGAGGAACATCGTCAAGAGAATGGTGAGGGTGCCATGGCGATTCGACGGTGTCATGAGAGCCCTTCGTGGATCCGATTTGCGAGCCTCGGGTCGCTTATGGAGCGGAGGGCCGAAAGTATAGTGATCGGGAAAACTCTTCGAAACCAAGTTTTTCGCGCGGCGCGCCTCAGATTTGGATGGCAGCTACCGCCGGCGCTCGCTCAGTGCGCCGCGGCGCGAGCGATTCGAAGCCGCGCGATTCCGCCGCGAGCTTCGCGAGGAGCGGAGAAGCCGAGGTCGCTTCCCCCGCCGTGGCGCGCGCGGAAAGGCGCGCGACGACCGCGCCCAAGCCGCCGCGATCGGCGGCGCGCAGCAGACCCCCGCGAAACGCGGGAAATCCGATCCCCATGACGAGCGCGAGGTCGACCTCCGCGGGCGTGAGGATGATCTCTTCCTCGAGACAACGCGCGGCCTCATCGACCATGCGGTCGAGGAGATAGTCGGCCAGCTCGCCATCGTTCGCCGGCGGCGCGGCGGTAACCGCCATGCCGGCGGGCGGCACGAAGTCCCACACGGGATTCCCGCGCTGCGGATGGCGATAAAAACCAATGCCGCACTTCCGGCCGAGGCGCCCCGCGCCGGCAAGCTCCGCAAGGACCGGGGCCGGCGCCGCGCGCTCGCCGAACGCCGCGTGGAGGGTCGCCCCCACTTCGACGGCGATGTCGATGCCGACCTCGTCGAGCAGGCGCAAGGGACCCATCGGGAGTCCATAGGCGACGGCGGCCGCATCGATGCGCGGACCAGGAACGCCGCGGAGGAGCAGGCGGCACGCGGAATCGAGATACGGCAACAACAGGCGATTCACTAGGAATCCCGGGCCATCCTTCACCACGACCGGGAACTTGCCGAGCCGCTGCGCGAGCGCGACCGCACGCGCGACCGCCCACGAAGCCGTGCGCTCGCCGGGAATCACTTCGACGAGCGGCATCCGGTGCACCGGATTGAAGAAATGAACTCCGATGACCCGCTCCGGATGGCGAGCCTCGCGCTGGATTTCCGTGACGCGGAGCGCGGAGGTATTCGTGGCGAAGATCGCGCCGGCGGGAATCAACCCTTCCATCTCCGCGAGCGCGCGCCGCTTCACCGCCAGCTTCTCGACGATCGCTTCGAGGACGACGTCCGAGCGCCCGAATCCCACGAGCGCCGTCGTGTGCGTGAGGCGGCTGTACATCGCTTCGGTCTCCGCCCGCGAGTAACGCCGTTGCGCCGCGTGACGCGCGAGCTGCTTCGAGATCTCCGAGAGGCCGCGGGCGAGCGCGCTTCCATCGAGGTCGCGCATGCGGGTCTCGATCCCGTTCTGAAGGAGGAGCGCGCCGATGCCGGCGCCCATCACTCCCGCGCCGAGCACGGCCGCGAACGGCTCGCGCGCCAGCGAGCCGTCTCCATCGCGCGCCTCGACGGTCAAGCGCCGCGCTCGCTCGGAGGCCTGGAACACGGCGATCAGATTCCGCGTGATGTCGCCGGCCACGAGCGGCCCGCAAAGGGCCGCTTCGCGCGCGAGGCCTGCCTCCAAGGCGCGCGGGAAGCC
>JAKEFC010000191.1 GCA_022616235.1 Planctomycetota bacterium | reverse complement strand
CTCCGGTCGAAGTCGCAGTTTCTCCTTGCCATCCAGCCACCTCGGCGCTTTCGTGACGAAGTTCATGAATAATCCGGGCTAGTCCGCGCGCCCGCGCTACGGAACCGCCTCGCAAGGTCCCGTGCAGCAGCCGTGGCGCTGCGTTGCGCGGCAGAGGGGAACCGCGAGGAGCGCGCCGAGCACCGGGGCGACGAGATAGATCCAGAGGTGCTCGAAATCGCCGGAGACAGCGGCGGGGGCTAAGGAGCGGGCAGGATTCATCGACGCGCCCGAGATCGGCCCCGCGAAGAGCGCCTCGAAGGCGACGACCGCGCCGATCGCCGCGCCCGCGATCATGCCCTTCTCTTTCGCGCCCGTCGCCACCGCCAGGATCACGAACATGAGCACGTTCGTGAGGATCAGCTCGAGGGCAGCGGACACGAGCGGCACTCCGGCGGGATGCGTTGCTCCGAGGGTCGCGGCGGCGGGGAAGAGGAGCCGCAGGGTCAGGCTCGCGCCCAAGGCGCCGCTCAGTTGACAGAGCAGATACGGTGCGACGTGCCTCCGGGGAAACCTCCGCGCCGACCAGAAACCGATGGTGACCGCGGGATTCAGGTGGGCGCCGGAGACATCGCCGAGCGCGCAGACGAGCGCTCCCACGACGAGGCCGAAGGTGAGTGCGATGCCGACGTGCGTGACGCGCCCGCCGCTGACCGCATCGATCGTGATGGCGCCAGTGCCGGCCAGCACGAGCACGAAGGTCCCGAAGCACTCGGCGACGCAGGCGCGCCGTAAAGATTGCATGGCCGTCGCCTCTACCCGCTCGGAATCCACACTACGGTCCTTTCGATTTCGGTGGTGGCAGACACGGATCTAATGCCATGGGTGCTCCGCGATCGGCGCGGCTCTCGTGTTAGCCCTGGTGTCGAGGCTCCGGCATGCTCCGCGAATGGCGCGGAATTGATGTATGCCCCTGGTGTCGAGGCTCTGGCGTAGACCCCCCTGGTGTCGAGGCTCCGCCTCGACACCGAGTCCCCGCGGCTCTGCCGCATCTCTGTTACACCGGCCGGCACGTACCGCATCGTCACACCATCGGACGCAGCGCCTCGGGCCCGCCCGTGTCGATTCTCCGCCTCGATGCGAGTGCACGAGGGGCGGCACGCAGACTGGAGAAACGGCCAGGCCCAGGGCAAGCGCGGCTCGCGCTCGCCCTGGGCCTGCGGCGGTTCACCCGAAAACTGATCCTACTTCTTGGTCTTCCGCTTGTAGGTGATTTCCATGGTAGTCGCACCCTGCTCGCTCTGGAAATCGAGCTTCAAGTGGCGGGTGTTGTCGTCCTTCCAGGTCTCGACTTCTTTCATGGTGGAAGGCTTGCCGGTGGGGTCGACGCACTTGCCTTCGAAGTTGAACGACTTCTTGGCGGCGTCGAAGTCCCCGATCGCGCTCACCGGCACCGTGCTATGGATGTCGAACCAGTAGCTCACGTATTTCTTCTTGCTCGAGTCGTAACCGACCAGCGCGTGCCCCTCGTACGGCTGGCCCATGAATTGGCCCTTGTAGTCCGACCAAACCCATTTGCCGCCGCAGATCGCGCTCACTTGCTCGATGCCCTTTTCCGATGTGGGCTGTTGCCCAGGCGCCGGAGCGCAGACCATCGTCGTCTCCCACTCGCCCACGCTCTTCAAGATGTTCGCGTGCTCCGGCGTCGGAGCCGCCGGGGTCTTCGCGGCCGCGCCGACTGCCCGCGCGGGCAAGCCACGCTTGCGCGTAATCTCCATGAACTTCGCTTCCTTGCCATCCGGCAGAGTCAGATAGCCCACTTCGACGTTGTTGTCCTTGTCTTTGAACGTCAAGACGCTTCGCATCGGACCCGCGCTCGAGCTGAACTTCCACTCCCAAGACTTCGTCGCCGCATCGTAGCGACCTTCGCCGGCGGTGGGTCCCGGCTCATTCGAGTCGACCCAATACATGACGTAGGTCTTCTTGAACGAATCGTAGCCGGCGAGCCAAAGGCCGTCGCAAGTCGCGTTTTCGTGGGTGCCGAAAGTCGAAACAGTCCACTTGAGCCAGAGCCCGTCGCAGACCAGCTCCGCGTGCTCCGTCCCCTTCGACTCGGTCGCCTTCTCGAAGCCGGGCACGCCGGGAATCGCATCCATCTTCATGACCGATTCCCAATCCCCGACGAAGGCTTGCAGGGCCTCGTGCTCCTTGGTCTTGATCTGGGGAGGCCCCTGTTGGCCGGCAGCGGGGGCTGGCTTCTTGTCCTCGGCGAGCAGGAAGGGCGACGCGGCAAACAACAGCACGAAAAGAACGACGAGGTTCTTCATTGCACGCTCCAATGCACCGTGTGGGAAAGGGACCGCGATCCCGGCGGACATGTGACCCGAAGCTCGTTTGCGACCTTCGAGGCCGTGCCGGGTCGTGCCAACCGCCATGATGACCCAAGCGAAACCCGCTGTCCAGTTCGCCCCGGCGTGCGCCTGGAGCCTTGTCCGCCTCCGCCCCGTCGGCCAAACTATTGCACTCCCATACTCGATTCCTTGTCTCGCCAGCGCACCGAAGCGTGAAGGAGGGCTCGCATGAGGGACTTCGCGATTCAACTAACCCATCGCCCCGGGGAACTCGCCCGCGTCGCGAGCGCCCTAGCCCGCAAGGGCGTGAACATCAAGTCTCTCGCGGGGATGACGGTGGCGAATCACGTGCTGATCCGAATCATCGCAGATGACGTGGAAGCCGCGCGCGCCGCGCTCAAGGAGAGCAACATCCGCTTCGAGGAGAGCGAGATCGTGCATGTACTGCTCGAGAACGAAGCGGGCAAGCTCGCCGATCTCGCGGAGAAGCTGAGCGGCGCGGGCGTCAACTTGAACGCGATCTATCTCACGGGGATCGAGGGAGACCTCGTCGAATTGGCGGTGGTCGCCGATGACCCCAAGAAGGCGAAGAAGGTCATCGAATAAGTGCAGGCTCCGACTGCTACGGCCACCGCGCGAGCATCTGGCGCAGCTCGTCGCGGTGGTTCGACTCGTCGGCGATGAGCGTATCGAGCTGCGCCGCGAGCCCGTGCTCGCCCATCGCCTCCGCCTGCGCGCGGCGCTTCACGTAGCGCTCGAGCGTCTCGATCTCCGCCTTGAGAGCCGCTTCGAGCATCGCCTTCGCCTCGGACACGACGGTCACAGGTGCCGGCGTAGACGCCGGCGTGCCGCCGAGCGCCGCGACCTTGTCCGCGAGGATCTGCGCGTGCATCAGCTCCTCGGGAATCTCGTTCGCGAAAAAGGTCCGCAGCTCCTGGCGGTACGGTCCCTGGACCATGCTGGCATAGAGCCGGTACATGATTACCGCTTGGAATTCCGCGCGGAGGTCTTCGTTGAGTCCGTCGATCAGTTGCTTCTTGCCGTCGGATCCCACGGTGAGTTCCATTTCGAAGGTCGAGTCCGCGCCTTCGCGCGTGTCGCGTGAACTTCGCGAGCGCAACGCCGTTCGGAGCGGGTGAGTCTGCGCCGCGCGGGAGATCGTTGTCAATAGGTGGGGCTTCGAGAGCCGTCTCATGGAAGACCCTACGCCGGCCCCGCGTACGCGAGCGCGTTGCTCTTGATCAAGCAGTGAATGGACTGACCCGCCCGTAGCTCCAACGATGCGGCTCCGCGCCGACTAAGCTCCGCGATGATGGGAACGCCGACGTCGACGGTCACTAACACGCGTTGGTCGTGCACGGTGCACCGCGTCACGACCCCCGGGATCTGGTTTTGGATGGAGACCCCGCGCACGCGCTCCGCCGCGAGCGCGATTTCGGTCGGCCGGAGCGTCAAGAGCACCTCGGCTCCCACGGCCGCGGCACAGGGCGGTGCGATCCACCGAGCATCCTCCCGCGGCGGAGCAGCCGAGTCCGCGGGCGCCGCCCCCGGCGCCGCGATCGCGAGCAGAGAGAATCCCTCCCCCGGTTCGTGACCCGCCACGCGCGCGCGAATCACGTTCGTCATGCCTTGCGCGTATACGAGGGCGAGCGCGGCGTCTTCATGCATTAGGTCCGTGTAACTGCCGGAGCCCGCGATCTTGCCGCGGTCGAGCATGAGCAAGCGGTCGGTGAGCTGCAAGATCTCGGAGATCTCGTGGCTCACGTACAGCATCGGCATGGCGATGAGATCGCGGACGCGGCGCAGGTAAGGAAGGATCTGCTGGCGCAACCTGAGGTCGAGCGACGACAGCGGTTCATCGAGCAAGAGGAGGGAGGGGTTGCTGAGCAACGCTCTCCCGAGCGCGACGCGCTGGCGCTCGCCGCCGGACAGCTCGTGCACGCGCCGCGCGAGTAGCGGTCCCAGTTCGAGCAGATCGATGATCCGATCGCCCTCCGCCCCCGCGCGCCCCGCGCGCCCCGCGCCGTAGAGCAGATTCCCTTTCACGGAATAGTGCGGAAAGAGCCGGTGCTCTTGGAACACGACGCCGATCCTGCGCCGCTCCACGGGCACGTCGATCCCGCGCGCGGAGTCGAACAGCGTGCGGCCGTTCACGGCGATCGTCCCCTGCGCCGGGCGCTCGAGGCCCGCGATCAAATTGATGAGCGTCGTCTTCCCGGCTCCGGATGGCCCGAACACGCCGGTCGCGCGCGCGCCGGCGCGAAAGTCGACATCCAGCGTGAAGTCTCCGCGCTCGAGCCGGACAGCCGCGTGGATCACGCCGCGCCCCCGAGCTTGCGGCTAATGCGCCGCGCGAGCATCTCAGAAGCGATCAGCGCCGCGAGCGACAGCGCCACCGAGATCGCGAGCAGCCGCAGCGCCGGAGCGTCTCCCGCTGGAACCTGCGTGTAGCCGTAGATCGCCACGGGCAACGTACGCGTGACGCCCTCGATGTTGCCCGCGAACGTGATCGTCGCTCCGAACTCGCCGAGGCCGCGGGCAATCGAAAGGACGATTCCCGCGAGGATTCCGGGCAGCGAGAGCGGCAGAGTGATCGTCCAGAAGACGCGCCAAGGCCCGGCGCCGAGGGTGCGCGCGGCGTACTCGATGCGGACATCGGTCAGCTCTATCGCCAGGCGCGCGGCGCGCACGAGGAGCGGAAATCCCATCACCGCGGAAGCGATCGCGGCCGCTCGCCACGTGAATGCCGTCTCGAAGCCGAAGCTCTCGTAGAGCCAGCCGCCGATCGGACCGCGGCGGCCAAAGCAGAGGAGCAATAGATAGCCGACCACCACGGGGGGCAGGACGAGCGGCAGATGGACCAGCGCGTCCACGATGACCTTGCCGGGGAACTTGCGGCGCGCGAGGAGCCAGGCGCAAGCGATCCCCGGCACGAGGGTGATCGCCACGCTCCAGAGCGCCACGCGCAGCGACAAGAGGAGCGCGCTCCATTCCTCCGCCGAGAGCATCAGCGCCCCTCGGGCATCGGCACGACCTCGAAGCCGGCCTGCGCGAAGACGGCGGACATCTCGTCGCCGCGCAGGAACTGCGCGAATTCCGCCGCCGCCGGGGAGTCCGTGCAAAGCGCCATCGGATAGCGGATCGGTTCGTGGAGCGCCGCGGGGAATACCGCCACGACCCGTACCTTGTCCGATCGCTTCGCATCGGTCGCGTAGACTATGCCGGCGTCCGCCTCGCCGATCTCCACGAGGCGAAGCGCGGCGCGCACGTCTTGGGCGGGGACCAACTTGGGCTCGAGCGCCTCCCACCAGCCGAGAGCCTCGAGGGCCTGGCGCGCGTAGCGGCCGGCCGGCACGTGGGCAGGATCGCCGGCGGCGATTCGGCGCACGCCGGGCAGGCGCGCGGCGAAGTCGAATTCTTTCGCGATATCCAAGGCGAATTCGGCCCCAGCGGGCGCGATCACGACCAATCGGTTCGCGAGCAGGTCCCGGCGCGTCTCCACGCGGATCGCGCCTGCCGCAGCGAGGTCATCCATCCAGACGCGGTCGGCGGAGATGAAGATGTCCGCATACGCGCGCGCCTTGATCTGCTTCGCGAGCGCCGACGAGGAGCCGAAGTTGAACGCGACGTCGAATCCCGACTTGGCCTTGAAGCGCTCTCCGGCATCGCGGAGCACGTCCGCGACGCTCGCCGCCGCGAACACGACCACGAACTGCTTGCGGGCGGGGGCGCTCCTCTCGCAGCCGGCGACTAGCGCCAGCGCCGCCCCGGCGAAGAGCAGGCATCGCTTACTCACGATGACCTCCTAGGTCCCGAGTGCACGGCAGCCGCCGCGGGAGGAGCGCCCCCGCGCGCGCGGCGACGCGGATTCGAAACCGAGGAACTAGCGGCAAGAAGCTCGGGCCGAGCGGCGCGAGCCCGACCCGCTCCAAGACTTGATTCAGACGCCCGGTGAGGAGCGCATCATCTCGGTAGTCTTCGAGAAAGCGCGCCGAGAGGAAGCGCCGCACGAAGGAGGCGAGTCCCGTCACTCGCTGGGACGTGATTCGCGCGACGGCTTTCTCGACGGCGCCGGCGTCGATGGCGGCGATCGCCGCGTAGTATCGAGCGAGGAGCATCCGGTCCTCCGCGGCGATCGCCGCATCGAGCAGGATCTCGATGAGCACGTGGGCGACGAAGCTCGCGCGCACGCAATCCTCCGCGCTGCACTCCAGGCGAATCCGCGCCGTGAATTCGTCGCAAAGCTCGAGGAACGCACGCGTCCCGTGAAACCACCGGTCGTCTTCGAGGTGCTGGAGCATGCCCTGCGCGATGAGCGCTTCGCGCTCATCGGCCGATTCGCGCCAAGGCGCGATCGTTCCGGGACGAACGCGCACGCGCCGATCGGAGACGCCGAGCCAATCCGGCACCGCGGTTCCGGCCAGCAGGTAGGGGCGATCGCAGTATTCGTGGCCGTGGGAGAGGTAGTTCACCTACGGAGCGTTTCTGCCGCTGCGGTCGGCCCGCAGGCGACCGATTGCAGCGGTGCCTGGCAACTCTTCATGACGACGCTCGCTTCGTGCGCGCAACGGGCGGCATGCGAGTCCCCGATCATCGGGCGGCGGTTGGACTTTTTCCATCGGTTCCCGCACGATAGCTCGCGGCAGCCCGCGCGCGGCGGCGCGGCGCCGCGAAGGAGTCGGGCGTTGTTTCGGAACTTGCGCGAGCTGATCGCGGTTCTCCGGCGCGAGTCCGAAATCGTCGAGATCGAGGCGCCGGTCGATCCGCGCCTCGAGCTTGCCGAGGTGCATCGCCGCGTCATTGCGGCGGATGGGCCGGCGCTCTTCTTCAAGAGCGTGAAGAGCGCGCGCTTTCCCGTCGTGACCAATCTCTTCGGCACGAGGCGGCGCGTGGAGATCGCGTTCGGCGACGGGCCGCGCCGCATCGTGGCGCGCGTCGCCGAGCTTGCGGAAACGCTGCTCCCGCCCACCCTGGGGAAGATCTGGGGCGCGCGCGCCGTGGCGCGCGCGCTCGCGCGCGCGCGCACGAAGAGCGTGCGGCGCGGTCCCGTGACCGAGATCGTCGCGCGCGACTTCTCGCTCGGCAGCCTGCCGGTGCTCACTTGCTGGCCGGAAGACGGCGGACCCTTCATCACGCTTCCTCTCGTGTATACCGAGCATCCGCAGGGCGGCGGCCACAATCTAGGGATCTACCGCCTCCAGCGCTACGACGATCGCCGCCTCGGGATGCATTGGCAGATCGCGAAGGGCGGAGGATTCCATTTTCACGAAGCCGAGGCGGCCGGCGCCGCCCTGCCGGTCACGATCTTCCTAGGAGGATCTCCCGCGCTCCTGCTCGCCGCGGTCGCCCCGCTCCCCGAGAACATCGGAGAGTTGGCGCTCGCGGCGCTCGTGCAAGAAGCGCGGCTCGCGCGTACGACGAGTCCCTTGGGTCCGCATCCGTTGATCGCGGAGGCGGAGTTCGCGCTCGCCGGCAGCGTGCCGCCTGGCGTGCGCGCTCCGGAAGGACCGTTCGGCGACCACTACGGCTACTACTCGCTCCGCCACGACTACCCAGTCTTCCACCTCGAGGCTGCGTCGCATCGCCGCGACGCGATCTACCCGGCGACGGTCGTCGGCAAGCCGCGCCAGGAAGACTTCTACCTCGGCGACTTCTTGCAGGAGATGCTATCCCCGCTCTTCCCGCTCGTCATGCCCGGCGTGAAGAGTCTGTGGAGCTACGGCGAGACCGGCTACCACTCGCTCGCCGCCGCGGTCGTGCGCGAGCGCTACCCGCGCGAGGCGATGGTTTCCGCGTTTCGCATCCTGGGCGAGGGGCAGCTCTCGCTCACGAAATTCCTGCTCGTCACCGATGCCGTCCGCGACCTCCGCGACTTTCGCGGCTTGCTCGCGCACCTGCTCGAGCGCGCGCGGTGGGAGCGCGACCTGTTCTTGTTCGGCGGCCTGTCGATGGACACGCTCGACTACACGGGCCCGCGGGTGAACGAGGGCTCGAAGGGCGTGCTCTTGGGAATGGGAGCGGCGATCCGGAGCTTGCCGCAGCGCTTCGACGGCAGCCTTCCGCACGGCGTCGCGCGCGTCCTCGTCTATTGCCCGGGCTGCCTCGTGGTGGAAGCGCCGGCGTACCGCTCCGAGCGGGAGGCGCCGGCGCGCCTCGCGCGCGAGCCTGCGTTCGCGGATTGGCAGCTCCTCGTTTGCGTCGACGACGCGAAGGTGACCGCGGCAAGCGATGCGCGCTTCTTGTGGAGCGTGTTTACGCGCTTCGAGCCGGCCGCGGATGTGTTTGGACGCGAAGTGGCGCTCGTGCAGAACCACCCGGCGTTCCAAGCTCCGATCGCCATCGATGCGCGCCTGAAGCCGAGCTATCCGCGCGAGCTTTTCTGCGATCCCGACACGGCCAAGACCGTGAGCGAGAGGTGGCGCGAGTATTTTCCGAACGGAGTCGCGATGGGGGACTCGGACCGAGCGCATCTGGGTTGAGGCGAGTGCGCCGCGCTGCCGCTCCCGCAAGTGCGCCGGGAAGCTCGGTTTAGCTACGGCGCCGAGGAGCGATTGAGCGGACGCGGTCCGCTGGAGAGTGGCGCCGTTTACGCTCCTTCATCCGGCCCCTAGAATTGGTTTCGTTCGAGGATCGTCCGCGAAGCGCATGCGGGCGCGGCGCCCGATCTGGCTCGCCATTCCCAGGAGGAACGATGCGAATCACGCTTTGGGTTGCGTTCTTGCTGCTCGTCGTATGCTCGTCGCCGGCCGCGGCGCAATCGATCCCTGGAGCGCTCATGTCGCACAGCATCGATTCCGCGACGGTGGAAGAATTCGGATCCATCCGCTGCGATTCCGACCAGCCGTGGCCATCGAACGGATGGATGCGAAGCTACAATCCGGTGGATTTCGGGGTTGTCGGCGAATTCGAGATCACCGCGATCCGCTTCGGAGTCGAGTGCGAGGCCGGCTCCGGGTCCGTCGACCAACCGATCGAAGTCGCGATCTGGGAAGATGCGGATCCGGACTATCCGATCCTTTCGTTCGATCTCACCGAGCTAGCTCGTGAAACGGCGACCGTAACTGACTTCGACGACCAGACCGTGTTCACCTACGTACTTGCCGCGCCGGTCACGGTGCCCGCGGGAACCGCGATCGCGGTCGAGGTTCGCGCACCGGATTTCGGACCCACGGGACTGCTCGACCGGGAGTTTCTCTGCGGCGCGAACGAGTTAGGCGAGACGTCGCCATCGTACTACGTCGGCGCGCCCGGCCCTTGCCCGTTCGCGGACCCGATCGACATCTCCGCGCTTCCCGGCGCGCCGCCGATCTTCCTCATCATCGATGTGGAGTTCACCGGCGGCTGCGTGGCTCCCGCCGGCGTCACGTGCACGGAAGCGGCGGGAGATGTGACCGTCGCTTGGACGAACGCGGGGAGCTACGAGTCGATCGAGGTCATCCGGGATGGAGTCTCGATCGGAGTCCTGGCCGGCGACATCACGAGCTTCGTCGACACGGAGGCCGATGGCAACATCCACACCTACGAATTGAAGATCACGCAAACGGGCCTGACGTGCGACTCGACTTCGCTCCCCTGCACGAACGGCTTCCTCGAAGAGTGCTCGGCGCCGGCGGCGGACATCGCCGACTTCCTGCCTGCCACGGTCGACGTGCTCGACCTCGGCGCGTCGATCCTGATCAACGATGCCGAAGTCTCCGTCGATGTGACGCACACCTGGATCGGAGATCTGGAGGTCACCGTGACGAGCCCCGCGCAGTCCGCCTTGATCGTCAAGCCGGCCGCGCTGGACCTAGACAACTACGACAACATCGCGGTGACGTTCGACGATGAAGGCGTGCCTTACATCGCCGCGATGCTGCGCCTCGGGCTCCGCATGCAACCCGGGGGCGGCGCGGCGCTTGCGGACTTCGATGGCGAGAACAGCGGCGGGGAATGGACGATCACCATTACCGACTCGATCACGCTCGATGATGGCGTGCTGAACGAGTGGTGCGTTCGCGTCCTTCCCACCGACAACGTATTGTTCTTGCGCGGCGACGCGAACGGCGACGGCGTCGTATCCGCGCTCATCGACGCACTATACTTGCTCGGTTGGCAGTTCGGCGGTGGGTTGGCACCGCCGTGCTTCGACGCCGCGGACGTCGATGGCAACAACATCGTGCAGGCGATCATCGACGCGATTACGCTCCTCAATTACCAGTATGCGGGAGGGGCGGCTCCTCCAAGTCCGGGTCCGACCGATTGCGGTTCGGATCCCGATGGCGACGGCGACGTCGAGTGCTTGACAGAACCGGCTGCGTGCAATTAGTGATTGCCGCAAGTGCAGAGTTTTGCCTACGAGCGTTCGACCGCTTATTTTCGGCAGACGTACGCGAACGCGGGGGGGATGTTCATCCAGACGATCGGGCTCACGCGCACGCGCGAGAACGTAGCGCGCAATAGTCCGCGGAAGTTTCGGCCGCGCGGCAGCCACGACGCGGTGGTATAGGCCACCGTGCAGAACTGCCCCTCCGGTGCGAGCGCGCTGTAGATCGCGTTCAGGATTCGCCGTTGGATCGCGTCGTCGAAGCTGGCCCAAGGAAGCGCGCTCAACACGACGTCCGCGGATGGCAACCCCTCTTGCTCCAGAATGCGCGGCGTGTCTTCCGCGAAGCCGTGCACGAAACGTGCGCCGGGAAAGCGCCGCTTCAGATGGCGAATGAAGCGCTCGTTGCGCTCGATCGCGATGAACGAGGTGCGCGGTCCGAGGCGCGGCAGGATCTTCTTGGTGAGCGGGCCGGTTCCCGGTCCCAATTCCACTACGACGCGAGCGCGCGAAGGGTCGCAGAGCGCGACGACGGCGTTTACCAATTCTTTCGAGCTGGGGGTGAGGGCGCCGATCTGATGCGGCTTGTTCAAGAACTCCTTCAGGAACTTGAGCTGGCTCGCGACCATGAAATCCTTTCGCACGGTGCACGCGCGCTTGTCGCGCTTCGCATCATCTCGAGGTGCCGTTGCAACGCACCTCCGCCGCCGCTGCCCGTGGCATATGCTCTTACCCCCAGGCGCTCGATCATCCTCGAGGGCGATCTGCCGCTCGCATTCTTCCTGATCGCGGCGCGTGGCGACACATACTTGCCGGCAACTCGCTGGTAACTTGCTCCCTCTCGGCCTCGATAGCAACTCGGTGACCGTTTATTTAGCTCCCGTGGCGCGCGATGTAAAGGTAAACTCCCGCGCGTGCCGCGTTCGCGAGCGGCGCGTTTGTTGCATCGTTGCCGTCGCCTGCGCGCTTTCGCGCTGAATCAGCGCGCATCGCCGCGTGCATCGGACCCGCCAGCAAACATCGATCGGCAAGCTTCCGAAGGGTTGACGCGCGTGAAATCGTGGGAGGTCGCGCTGCTCGCGCTTTCGATCGCCGTATCGGCGGCGGTGGGTTACGCGGCACAAGCGGCGTACCGCCGCCGGGCACGGAGCGTGCTCGTGCATTCGCTCGCTTCGCAAGGGCTCGCTCCCGCGATGATTCCCGCGGCCGATGTCACGGCGTCGCGTTTTTCCTTCCTCGCGGGCGTCGGCGGCGGCAAGCATTCCGTACGTACCGCGATCTCCGGAACGATCGACGGCAAGCCATGCGTGTTCCTCGAGCTTCGCGCGGGCGCCGCGCCCGGCATCTCGCTCGCGGTCCATGGGATCCACTGCGAGGATGCTGGCGAGCGCGGCACATGGACTTCGGCGTTCGCGGATGCCGCGGTGCTTGCGGCGGTCGGCGTCGCTCCGCACGCAGCGGGCAATGCCGGCACCGCACTCGAGTGCGAGCTTGCGGCGATCGGGGCCGCTGTAGCTCCGCTCCGCGGCCAGAGTACGCGCCCGCTGTGGATCGAAGTCGCTCGGCCATGGTGCGTTATCGGAACCACGGGCGTACTTTCCCGCCGGAAGCTACCTGCGATCGTGCGCGCGCTGCGCCGTTTGCACGGCGCCGCGGCCGTAGTTAGTCCCGAGCAAAGATCTCATCGCTAGCCGCAAGCCGCATTGGGTTTCGGCGCTTGCAGCGCGCGCGGTCGAATTCGCTCCAGCGGATTCTCGGTTTCGTCGATGGTCAAGGATCAGGCGTTGTCGCCACCGCGCGCGCGGTGGCGGGATTCCGACTGCCACGGCGCCCACACGCGGTGTTTCCCCGACGACGAGGCGCATTGCTCACGACGTTCTTCGCCCGCCAACCGATCATGATCCGCGACCTCTCGGTGCACGCGTACGAGATCCTTTTTCGTTCCGGGCTCGAAGGGTGCTTCCCCGAGGTCGACGGCAATCACGCGACGACCTCGGTGATCACGAGCAGCTTCCTCGACGTCGGCCTCGACGCGCTTACCGGCGGAAAGCGCGTCTTCATCAACTTCACGGAGGACCTGCTCACCAAGGAAGTCCCGATGCTCTTCCCCGCCGATCAGCTCGTGGTCGAAGTCCTCGAGAGCGTTCCGCCAACGGAGGCCGTGCTCGCGGCGTGCAGGCGGCTGAAGCAAGCGGGTTACACGCTCGCACTCGATGACGTGACGACGATCAGCCCCTGGCTCGAGCGCTCCGACCTCCGGGAGCTGGTTTCGATCGCGAAGATCGACTTCGTCAGGACCGATGCGGCACAGCGCTTCGCGCTCGCGCGCAAGCTCAGGGGCGCCGGGATCGAGCTGCTCGCGGAGAAGGTCGAGAAGATCGAAGATTTCGCTCATGCCGCGGAGTTGGAGTGCAAGTACTTCCAGGGCTTCTTCTTCCACGTGCCGAGCGTGCATTCGTCGAAGTCCGTGCCCAGCGGCCGGATGATCCATCTGCGCCTCGTCAAGGAGCTGCACGCGGATCCGATCGATTTCAAGCGCCTCGAGGAATTGGTCAAGCTCGATGTGTCTCTCAGCTTCCGGCTGTTGCGCTTCATCAACTCGGCGGCATTCGGTTTTCGGTCCAGGATCGAGTCGATTCACCACGCGCTCGTACTCTTGGGCGAGCGGGAAGTTCGGCGCTGGGTGACGCTCGTCGCCATGTCCGGCATGCTCGCGGAACGGCCCGTCGAGCTGCTCGTGTGCGCCGTGATTCGCGGGCGCTTGTGCGAATCGCTCGCCAAGCTCCACCGCCGCGATGCGATCGACCTCGACCTCTTCCTGTTGGGGATGTTCTCGATGCTGGGGGCGATCCTCGAGCAGCCCCTCGAAGAAGCGCTGCAAGGGATTCCGATCGACGAGCGGATTCGCGCCGCGCTCTTGAGCGGCGAGGGTCCGCTCGCGGAGCTTTTGCAGCTCGCCATCGCATACGAGAAGGGGGAGTGGGAGCGAACCTCCGCGCTCGCGGGCCACTTGGGCGTTGCCGAGTCGCAGCTCCCGAGGCTCTATGCCGACGCGGTGGTGTGGTCTTCGCAGGCGTTCTCTAGCTGAGCGGACATCACTTGCTGCGATTCGACCGGCGCAGCGCGAGGAGCAGCGCTTGCGTGCCTCGCTGCTCGAATCCCTGCGCGCGCGCTTCATCGTAGAGTTCCCGCGCGAGCGAGAGTCCTCGCAAGGACAGTCCCATGCGATTCGCTTCTTCGAGTGCGATTCCCAGGTCTTTGAGGAAGTGCACGATCTTGAAGCCGGGCTCGAAGTCCCCCTTGATCATGCGCGGCGCCAAGTTCTGCACGGACCACGATCCGGCCGCGCCGCTCCCCACCGATTCGAGCACGCGGAGGGGATCGAGGCCCGCGCGCTCGGCGTAGAGCAGACCCTCGCAAACGCCGACGATGTTCGTGGCGATGAGGAGCTGGTTCACGAGCTTCGCGTGTTGTCCGCTGCCGGGCGGCCCGTGGTGGACGATCTTGCTCCCCAGCTTCGCAAGTACCGGGCGCGCCTCCGCGCTCGCTCCCGCGTCGCCGCCGATCATGATCGACAGCGTACCTTCGCGGGCGCCGACGTCGCCGCCGGAGACGGGCGCGTCGAGCGCGCGAATGCCGCGCGCGGACGCTGCCTTCGCGATCCGTTCGGCGAGCGCGGGTGCGCTTGTCGTCATGTCGATCGCGATGCGAAGCGGGTGCGCGCCATCCGCGCTCGCGAGTAGGCCGCGCGCGCCGAGATAGACCTCCTCGACATCGGCGGGAAACCCCACCATCGAGATCGCGATCTCGCAGCACGCGGCAAGATCGCGCGGCGCATCCACCCAGTGCGCGCCGTCCGCGATGAGCGGAGCGGCGCGTTCCCGCGTGCGGGTCGTCACGTGGAGCGGATGGCCCGCGGCAAGGAGCCGGCGCGCCATCGAGCTTCCCATGACGCCGGTGCCGATGAACCCGATCGCCGGAACTGAGCTCATTTCAATACCTCGCCGTTGGCCCGAGGTCGAGCGAGAGGCACGGGCGCAAGGAGAGCCGAAGAGTCGTATTGATGGAAAAATACGGCGATGAGGTTCGACGCCGCGGGCGTGCCTCGCAGCCGACCGAAGCCAGGCGAGATTTTGAAATGGGCTCTAAGGTCGCCGGCCGCGCTCGTCAGAAGAGCCCCTCGATCTCGCCGTGCTCGTTGAGATCGATGTTGAGGAGCGCAGGCTTCGAGCCCAGGCCGGGCATCGTCATCATGTCGCCGAGCAGAGCGTAGAGGAACCCGGCGCCCGCAGACAGATGCACCTCCCGCACGGTGATCTCGAAACCTTCCGGCGCTCCGACCTTTTGCGGATCATCTGAGAAAGAGTATTGCGTCTTCGCCATGCAGACGGGGAGGTGGCCGAGCTTCATCGCTTCGAAGCGCTTGATCGCCTTGCTCGCTTCCGGCAGGTATGCGACGCGGCTCGCGCGATAGATCTCCTTCGCGATCGTTTCGATCTTCTGTTGGATCGTCGCTTCGTCGCGGTAGAGGAATTCGAAGCGGCTTGGCTGCTCGCACGCTTTGACGACGGCGGCCGCCAGCGCGCTACCGCCTTCTCCGCCCTGCGCATGGACCTGGGAGACGACCGCATCGCTCGCGCCCGCGGAGCGCGCGAGAGACAGGAGCGCCTCGATCTCGTTGTCGGTGTCCGATGGGAAGCGATTCACGGCGACCACGGAAGGTAGCCCGTGCTTCTTGATGTTCTCGATGTGGCGGCGAAGATTGACGACGCCCTGCTCGAGGGCCTTCAGATCTTCGCGCTTCATATCTTCCGGCAGCGGCACCCCCGGTTTCACCTTGTAACGGCCGCTGTGTACCTTGAGAGCGCGGACGCTGGCGACGACTACCATCGCATCCGGCCGTAGCCCGGAGATCCGGCACTTGATGTTGAACAACTTCTCCGCGCCCATGTCGGCGCCGAAGCCGCTCTCGGTGACGACGTAGTCGCACAGGTGCAGCGCGACTTGATCCGCCACGATGCTGGAGTTGCCGTGCGCGATGTTCGCAAATGGGCCGGAATGGACGAAGCAGCCCGTCCCTTCGATCGTCTGCAAGAAATTCGGGTGCAGCGCGTCACGCAACACGGCGGCCATCGCTCCTGCCGCGCCGAGGTCCTCCGCCGTAACGGGACCGCCATCGGCATCGAGTCCAACCACGATGCGGCCGAGGCGCTCGCGCAGATCGCGGAGGTCGCGAGCGAGGCCGAGCACCGCCATCACTTCGCTCGCGCTCGTGATGTTGAATCCCGTCTCGCGCGGGATCCCGTTCTCGCTCCCTCCGAGACCGACCACGATCCGGCGCAGCGCGCGGTCGTTGATGTCGAGGCAGCGCTTCCATGTGATCGATGCCGGAACGAGCCGAGTGGAGTTGCCCTTGAGGATGCTGGTGTCGATCCATGCGGCGAGCAGGTTGTTCGCGACGCCCACGGCGTGGGTGTCGCCGGTCAGGTGCAGGTTGAACGCCTCCATCGGCACGACTTGGCTGCGCCCGCCGCCGGCCGCACCGCCCTTGATTCCGAACACCGGACCCATCGACGGCTGGCGAATCGTGGAAACGGCCTTCTTGCCGATCCGATTCAAGCCGAGGCCGAGTCCGATCGTAGTTACCGTCTTACCTTCGCCGAGCGGCGTGGGATTGATCGCGGTGACGCCGATGTACTTGCCGCGGCGACTCTTGCCGATGCGGTCCAGGATCTTGAGGTCGACCTTCGCGATGTGGCGCCCGTAGGGGATCAATTCGTCCTCCTGGATGCCGTAGCGGGCGGCGATCGAGCGAATTTCTTGCAGCTTCGCCTGCCGCGCGATTTCGAGATCCGAGAGCATGCGCCCTCTCCCTTCTTCCGTGCGTCGAAAAGGACAAGACGGTACAGGACCCGGGAGGCGGCGGCAACGTGCAACGGGAGGATCTAGTTTCGCGTGGTCGGGGCATGTCGGAATGCGCCCCGAGCGCCACGCATGGAGTGCTGCGGCTTGACGCAGCCCCTCGTGACGAGGCTCTGCCTCGTCACGTGCGGACCCGAGGCTCTGCCTCCGATGACGCGACAATGCGGTGCGCGCCGGCCCGTGTTACGGAGATGCGGCAGAGCCGCGAGGACTCGGTGTCGAGGCGGAGCCTCGACACCAGGGCTTACACCGGAGCCGCGTCAATCGCGGGGCAGGCAAGAGCCTCGACACCAGGGAGAGTAAGTAATTGGCGCGTCGCTGCGCACTGGCGCTTCGCGTGGTGGGGGGTAGTTTACGGCAGGATGCCGCTGCCGCCAATGCGGCGCCAGCGCTCATCCAATTCGCTCCGGCGCGGACCGCCGCTCACTTCGGCGGGCGGAAACTTGCGAATCCCGGAGTCGTACTGCCACGGTCCACCGGAGACATCATCGAGGAACAGGTCGCCGTTCAGCGCGATGCTCCCGGTCGCGCCGATGGCGACTCCATTCAAGAACTGTGCGCTCCCTTGGATGATGGAAGAGCCGTTCAACTTGAGCGTATCGACGTTGTCCACCATCAGGTCGCCTTCGACGAGAAGTATGACCGGACGCGCACCGGCGAGGAGCTGCACATCTCTGCCGCCCCCCTCGATCGTCAGCTTGCCTTCGACGAGGATCGACCCGATCACGCTCACGCCGCCGGACAGGTTGAGCAAAGTCGGCGAGGCGTCGATCGTGAGATTGCCGAGGCAATGATAGTGTCCTTCGTAGCTGCCGGCGCGCATCACGCTATCCCCCGCCAGCGTATCCGTCGCGGCATATGCCGCGGGATCGATCGCGAGGTTCGAATAGGACCCGGCTGCAATCATCTTGCCGTTCCCGGCCGTGGAGATCAGCGAATTCAAGTTTCCGTACGCGAGCGTGCCGCCCCACTGGAATGCGGGGTGCACCCGGCCGCTCACGCTCCCGCGCACGAGAAACGTGTCTTTCAGGTCGAGGACGGAATTGATCGTCTCGACCCTCGCCGCCGCGAACATCTGGACCCCGTCGCAGCTCCCTACTACCTCGACGTCGTAGCCGCCCCCCGATGGAACGACCTCCGCCATGTAGCTCCCGCCGCCCAGGGTAACCATGGCACCCGTAACCGGGACCTCGCCGTCCATTAGCGCGAGCAGAGTCTGGTCGAGGCCGCCCTCCGCGATCGCGCACGCCTTGAGGCGCGCAAGCGCGCCTTCTTGGACGTCGATGCCTGCGGCGGCGACCGAAAGGTAGCCGAGGCCGTACAGAATGCCGGCCGTCATCATCAGGATCGCGAGGATCAAGATGCTGCCCCGGCGCGCATCCTTCTCATTTCGCGCACCATTCGTGCCATCGATTCGAATCACCGCTGCCTCCGCGCCGCGCCTCCGTAGAGCGTGCGACACTCGCCGCCGAGATCGATCACGACCTTGAACTCCGTGTAGGGATAGGTGACGCGTAGATCGTCCCAGGCGGCTTCGCCGCCGGTCGTGCCGACTTCGAAATGGAGCGGCGCGTCGTCGATCGTTCCCGCAGGCACGATGCCGACGAGTTCCTCGCCATTGCCGCGGTCCACAGTAGCTGCAGCGCGGCCATCGACGAAGCCCAGCTTCACGTTGTAGCTCTCTTGAACGGACCAGGCGAAGCCCGCCACGGCATTACCGACTAGGGTGCCGTCCTGTAGAGATTGCAAACGAATGCTCTGGTCGTTCTCGAATACGACGGCGACTTGATTCGAAGTGTCGCTCTCGTTGCCGTAGAGGAGAGCGCGATATCTCTTGCCGGCGCCGATCGGCGTGAATTGGGTCGAAGCTTCGAGTCCGGAGCGCGGCGTCGGGGGCGTGACCGTGATCGTCTTCCTCGACGATGCACCAGGCACTGAGACTTCGATGCGCTGGTCGGCCGGATCGTAGGAATCGTCCCAATCGGAGTCGCCGCCGGTGAGGTCCTTGATGAGCTTGGCGGCGACATTGATCGTACCAGCAAGGAGCGTCGCCTCCGGCGCCCAATCGGGGTCGTACACTTCGCGCGGCATCGGGTCCCAGATCTCGAGGCTGTGGGCCCGGAATTCGAGCGCGTTTTCGATCAAGTCCCTTTCCCGCACGTAGCCGGCGCCGGTATCGATCTCTTTCACGATGCGGCCGCCCGACAGTCGGAAGCGAACTTTCTCCTCGGCGTCATCGAGATCCAGATAGTAGCGCGTGGACAGCTCGAGCGTGCCCTCGGCGGCGTCCAGCACCACTTCGCTCATGCGGATCGCTTGCTCGATCTCCGCCATGCCGGACTCGCCGGCCGAGGATTGCTGCTCGTCCGCGATCGTCGCCGCCGCCTGGTCGATGAAGACTTGCTGCGACACGGCGAAGGCGAGCACGAGCACGATGGAGATCGTGGAAGCCAGCACGACCTCGGTCAGCGTGAAGCCGCCGCGACGGAGATGCGGCGGCACGGCGTTCGGACGAGAGTTACTGTCGAAATTCATCGGCCAACCCCCTCGCAGCGAATGGTCTCGACGGAGTCCGTGTGCTCGATGCCTTGCGGAGTAGTCCAGCGCACGCGCGTCACGACGCGCTTCATGTCCGCGCCCACAGGGCTCACTTCTCGACACACCTTGAAGGACGGATCCTCGGGCACGGGAGCGTAATCCTGGCTCGCGAGGCTCGCATAGTCGGTGGAGCGCGCGCGCTCCATCTCGCGCGCGAGGAATCTGAGCGCGCTGCCGCCCCCGTTCTCGGCGCGCGCGACCTCCTGGGTCATCCCGAAGAGGGCGATCGCCGCCACGAGCGAAGTACCGATGATGGCGATGCAGGCGATGGTCTCGAGGAGCGTGAAGCCGGCGTGACGCCGGGCCCGCAATGTGTGCGCGGTGGGCATCGGTGCTTCCGAAGTGAATCGACGGTCCGGGCGGCGGTGGCGGCGGGAGGAGGAGGATTACCGGAGAAGGCTACCATCCACCGGGGACGGCGGCACGCGGCCGCGCGGAACTAACGGCCGCACCGGCGCTTGCGTTCGCGCCGCCGGGGCTCCGGAGCGCCATCAGCGGGCACGGACCAAGTAGTTCGTTTCCACTCCGAATTGGCCGTAGTGCGGCTCGATCTCCGCGAGGAAGCGGCGCGCGTCCTGCGTGTAGCCCGCGGTGGGGCGCAGCTCGGGCAACCGCGCCCGCCACCAATTGTTGAAGAGCAGCATGTGCAGCTCGCGCAGATACTTCGCGGTCATCGAAGCGAGCGCGGTGGAAAAGCTCACGCGCTCGCAGTCGGTCGCGAAGTGCATCGTCATGCAAGTCGATTCGTCGCCATTCGCGGCGCGGTAGATCTGCCGCTCGATTCCTTGCTCCAGGATGTCGAAGCGCGCCCCGGGGAAGAGGGGATAGAGGAATCCCCCGTAGCGGCGGCGCCCCCCGAGCCGATCGGTCCACACGTCGACGACGCCGCGCTGCTGCCGCCAGATCCAGTTGAGGAAGCGGCCGACGGCGCGCGCGTTCACGGCGCCCTTCGATTCCAGCTCGGCGATGCCCGCGTTCAGCTCACGAACTTCGATCGGGATCGCGCGTATCTCGGCGACCTGGAGGCCTGCCGCGGCGAGGGCGCGGCGCAGCTTGCGCGCGAAGCCGAGCAGCTCGAGGCGATCGACTCCGACCGGGAGCGCGACATCGGCCTCGCGGTACCAAGGGTATTCATCGAGGTAGTCGGTGCGGCCCGCGGTCAGGTGCCGTACCAGCTCGCGAAAGCTCGCGGGCAGTGCCCCGTTCTGCTCGCACGCTACGAACGCGAGTACGGGGCCTTCGAGGGGGGAGAGATCGCGCGCCGCCGAGCGGTGCAGCGCCTTGGAGTCGTCCACGCGGAGCACGCCGCGCTCCCCAGCGCGTGCCACGATTTGCCGTAGCAATTGCCAGGGCGCGTCGGACGCCAAACGCTCCTTCGATTCGAAGGTCGTAAGCCCGACGACGAGGGGACCCAAAGTCGGACCGTATCCCGCTTCGTCGAGTCCGCAAAGGTAGTAACCCATCGCATCCCCTTCCCCTTGGGTCAGCGACAACGTCCCGCCGTACGGCCCCGGAGCGCGAGCGGCCTGCCGCGACGCGATCCGCGCTCGATTCAGCGGGCGGCACCCCTCGCCCCCCATTGCCTTCGAACCTCCGCGAGCACGATCCCCGTCGCGACGGCGACGTTGTGGGAGTGCTTCATCCCGAGCATCGGGATCTCCACGACGGCGCTCGCGTAGGCGAAGACGCCGGCGTCCACGCCGATCTGCTCGTGCCCGAGGACGATCCCGAGCGGCTCGGGGAAGGAGTACTCGTAGATCGAGATGCTCCGATCCGTTTGCTCGAGTATCGCGGTAGGCACACCGATCTCCCGGAGCACGAGCGCCGCGCGAACCGGATCCGCCATCCACTCGAATTCCACGACTTCGTCCGCGCCGATCGCCGTCTTCGAGATCTCCGGGCGCGGTGGCACGGGCGTAATGCCCGTAAGGAATATCTTCCGCACCCCGAATCCGTCCGCCGTGCGAAAGATCGACCCGACGTTGTGCAGACTGCGTATGTTGTCCAGGATGAGATAGAGGGGAGCGCGCGGAGTACCCATGCGCTGCGCCGCCGCCGCCCGATGCTCCTCCAGCTTTCGCTTCCTCAAGTTGGCTCCCCGCCGCACCCGCGCCGCCGGCGCGAGGATCATAACGAGTCCGGGAGCCAGGCCAAGCGACGTCTCTCTCAGCGTGGCAACAACGGCGCGCCCATCGATGCCCCCCGAGCGGAGCATCCCCCTCGATTTGCCGATTCCGAGATGCGCGGGGTAGACTTTTGCGGAGTCTGAATTTCGCGAGGGGAACCCGACCTCGGAGTCTCTAGCCCCGAGAATCGTGACGCGGAGAGGGTTGCTCCCGGCGCCTATGCCGGGTCACCGCGCCACTCTCATTATTCCACTCGGGCTGCGATCGCCGAAAGCCGCCGATGTCGGACGGACCATCCGTATCGTCTTCCGCGCCGAATGGCGCCGACCCCGCCCGCTTCGCATCCTTCGAGCTTCCGGTTCATATCTCGCACCGACATCTGGGCAAGCTGGAAAAGGCGATCGTCGCGACGGTACGCCCGGATCCGCGCCAGGATCCCCCGTTTCTGATCTGGATCACCGGGGCAGCCGGTGTCGGCAAGAATACGCTTGTCGATGCGGTGGCGCACAAGTTCGAGCGCAAGAGCTATGTCGAATTCCTGCGCGGCCAAGTCTATCCGCACACGAGCGAAGTGCTGGAACCGATCCTCGCCATCGCGCGCGAGCTGATTGCGCGCCTCAAACGCCGAGCGGAAGGGCAGGGGAAGAACAACAAGCGCTGGCTCGAGGTTTGGAACCACATCACGACGCGGCACGCGCCTGCGCTCGACCGAGTGCTGCCGGAAGTGGAATGGGGCGTGGACTTGATCCCGTTTCCCGACCTCGAGCCGGAGCCGGAGCGCAGGCGCTTGATCGACCACCTCGCCGGGCTCATCGTGCGTGCCGCGGAGCTGGCGCCCCACGTGCTCCACATCGATGGCGCCGAGCATCTCGACGCGCCCTCCCGCGAATTGATCGCAACCCTGGCGCGGATCGTGCGCGCGCGGCGGCAGGCGCTGCGCGCCGGCTTGCCGCTCCGGCCGCCGCCTCGCCTCGCCATCGTCTTGACCTCGCATCAAGCGGAAGCGGAGGGTCCTCCGATCGCGATCTCGGAGCGGCAGATCTTGGCGATTCCAGTGCGAGGCCTAGGGCGCGAGGAGCTAGGGAGGCTGCTCGCGGAGGAGTACGGCGAGGTGCCGCTCTCCACCCGCGAGAAGATCCACCATCTGACGGGCGGCAACCTGCTCGATCTCCAGGCTCGCATCTTTCGAGAGCGCGCCCGGCGGCGGCCCGGCGACGCGAAGCCGAGCGTGCGGGAAATATTGGATGGACGCGGATTCGAGGCGGAGTGCGGGACTCAGCTCGGCAGCCTCGAGCGCAGCGATCGACACCTCCTCTCGGCGCTCGCACTCATCGAAAAGCCGGTTTCCGAAGCCATCCTCGCCCAAGTCGCCGCGCTCGACGAGGAGGAGTTCACGGCGAGCATCGAACGCCTCTTCGGCAGCGGCTGGATCGTGCGGCGCGCGAACGCGGCGCTGGCGCTTCGTCATCGGCGCATGCTCGGGCCGTTGAGCGAGGCGCTCGGCGGCTCGGAGCGCGCGCGCCTGCACCGCCGCATCGCGGAAGCGATTTCCGCGGCGTACGACAAGCGGCGGCACCGGCGCTTCCAGGAGGTCTATTTCCATTTCTCGCGCGGACCGCAGGACGAGACGGCGATCGAGGCGGGCTATCGCGCCGCCGGCGAGGCGCTGCGGCTCTGCGACTTCGAGTCGGCGATCCGCATCTATCGCGACCTGCTCGCGCGCCTCGACGAAAGGCACGGCGAAAGACTGCGTCTCGCACTCACGACGTTGACCGCGCTTCTGGCGGAGAATCGAACGATCGACGAGAGGCAGCTCGTTTCCCTCGAGGCACTGCTCGAAGAGCGGGGCGGCGGTCTGCCGGAAGCGGTGCGCGCCGGGCTGTGGCGTAGGCTCGGCGAGCTGGCGGGCACATGGGAGCTTCCCGAGCGCGAGCTTGCTTTCTACCAGCGCGCACTGGCGGCGCTCGACGAGATCGAGCACTCCAACGAGCGCCTCCTCGTCTACGCGTGCATCGCTCGCACCTTCCTCCGGCGCCGGCAATACGACAGGTCGCTCGACTACTGCCGCACCGGGCTGGAGGAGTCCGGGTTCGAGGCGCTCGGCAATGACCCGGAATTCCTGGAGATCTGCCGCGTGACGCAGGAAGCGCACTTCCACCGCGGCGAAATGGTAGAGGCGCTCGCTTTTGAAGAGCGGTACCTGCGCCTCGCGCGCGCGGAAGGCAAACCAGAGAAGATCGTCGAATCGCTGCTCCGCCTCGCGTACCTCGCGGAGTGCCAAGGGCAACACAAGGAAGCGTGCGAGTTCTTGCAAGATGCGCTCCCGATCGCGCGCAGCACGGGGGCGCGCATGATCGAAGCAAAGGTCGACGAGCGCCTTGGGCACTTGTTCCTCCTGGAGGAGGACTGGGTCCGCGCGGCGGAGGCGTTTCAGCGCGCGCTCGAAGTCAACAGCGAAGTCGGCGACGAGGCGCGCACAGTGCGCTTGCTGGGCGCTCTCGGGATGGTCGCGATGCTGGTGGGCGATGCGGAGGGCGGCGCCCGCAAATTCCGGCTCTATGCGCTCTATCAAGGGCTGCGCGAGCGTCGCGATGAGGCGCCTTCGCCGCCAGGCCTGCCCTGCGATTACGTGTCGCGAGCGGAGCGCGACGAGGAGATCGGCGCCATCGGCGAGATCGTTCATCGCGCAAAGAGCGTGAAGCCCCGCGTGCTGATCGAGTCGCTCTCCGAGCTTGGCGACCTGCACCGCGACTGCGGTGCCTTCGAGCTTGCGCGCGCGACCTTGCGGCGCGGCTTTCGCATCGCGGAAGAGGATGGCGCCGGCAGTGCGCGATTCGCGCTGCAGCTCGGCATCATCTTTCGCATGCAAGGCGAGTACGCCCGCGCACTCGGCTGCTTCCACGATGGGCTGCAAGCGATGCGATTGGGCACGACGAATCGCGACTGGATCGCGGAGTGCAACGTACAGGTCGGAATCGTGAGCGTCGATCAAGGCAATTACCAGCGGGGACTTGGCTATCTCACGCGCGGCTTGCGCTCCTACTTGGAGCAGGACCACGAGCTGGGCGTCGCGCACGCGCTCATCACGATCGCGGAGGTCTACCGGCGCCTCGGTTGCAACGCGGCGGCGGAGGAGCTGGCGCTCGCCGCGCTTGCCATCGCGGATGCGGCAGGCACCGATCGGCTGGAGGCGGAAGCTTGGCTGCTCCTCGGCAGCGTGCGCGCGCGCCGCGGAGTCGCGAACGAAGGCTATCAAGAAACCGGAGTGGCGAAGGAGATGTTCAATCGACTCGGCCTCCTCGATGGGCGCTGCCGAGCGCTCTTGAACGAAGTGCTCATCCTGCGCAACTGGGGAGACCCGGTGCGCGCGCTCGCTACGTGCGGCCAGGCGCTGGAGATCGCGCGAGACCTGGGCCTTCGTCCCCTCATCGCACGCGCACTCGTCCTAAGGGGGGAGATCGAAGGGGAGCGCAAGCATCGCGGCCACGATTTCTTGCGCGCGCTCCAGACCTTCGAGCGCGCGTTGGAGCACATCCGCGCGAGCGACGTGCGAGAGCTGGAAGTCGAAGCGCGCGCCGCGATCGCCCGTCTCTACGAAGAGCGGGACCGCATCGGCGTCGTCCGCACGGAGTTGAGCCAGGTCCGCGAGTTGGTCGCGGGCGTGCTCGCCAATTGCCCCGCTGCCTATCGGGAGCGTTACACCGAGTCGCTCCCCTATCTCGCGATCCTGCGCCGCCACGAAGAGCTTCCGCAGCCGGCGGCGGCGCCATCCCTCGCCCCCGCCACGGGCTAGGCTCGCATCCTGACGGCACCGCGGACGGGCGTACGGTTCGCTTGCACTCCGATTGACTTCGCAAGATCCTCTGCGCGCGGCGCTCCATCATTCGCGCCGTAGGGGGTTCATCGATGCCCGAAACGATTCGCCTCGACGCCGGCGAGCGCAGAGTCCTAGGCGTCCTCATCGAAAAAGGGCTGACGACGCCGCAGTACTATCCGATGACGGTGAACGCGATCGTCGCGGCGGCGAATCAGAAGAACAACCGCGATCCCATCGTGGAGATGGTCGAGGATGACGTGCGGGACATTCTCGAGCGGTTGAAGGCGCGAGGCCTCGTGACGGAGGTCTTTCCCGCCGGCAGCCGGAGCGAGAAGTGGCGCCAGGAGCTGTCGGCTCGTCTCGCCCTCGATGGGGAAGAGATGGCGGTAGTCGGTGAGCTGCTCCTCCGCGGAGCGCAGACGCTCGGCGAACTGCGCGCGCGCGCGAGCCGCATGAAGCCGCTCGAGACCCAGGAGGCGCTGCAAGCCGTATTCGACCGCCTGCTCGCGCGCGACCCGCCGCTCGTACTTCGCCTCTCGGAGGAGGGCGTGCGCCGCGGGATTCGCGTCACGCACGGCCTCTCTTCGGAAGCCGAGGCGGCGCGGCAAGAGTCTCCCGGCAGCAGCGCCGCCGCCGCGGCGCTCGTGCGCAGTGCGGACGCGCGTGGGGCGCGAGATTCCAGCGCGGAGATCGAAGCGCTGCGCCGCCGCGTTGCGGCGATCGAGCTGCATCTCGGGATCCCGCCATCGGATTGACCGCGGGGTGTACACGTGATCCCTTATGGCTAGAATGCCGCGTTTCCGTACCAAGTGGCAAAGCGGCGATGCAAGGTTTCCGGAGAGGGAGCAGGATGCCCACGAAGAACGTCGAGCAGATTACGGAGCAGCTCGCGAAGGCGCAGGAAGCGCGGAAGAAGTCCGCGGGAACGACGGCACTCACCGAGCAGCGTGCCGCCGCGAAGAGAGTGAAGCGGCTGCTGCGCAAGCGAATGCGTCTGAAGAGCTTCGCCGCGAAGCGCGAAGAGAGGCGTCAGAAAGCGGCCGCCGCACCTGAGGGCACTACGACATAGCCGGAAGTGACTTAGCGCGAAGTGCCTTCGTCGCCGTCGAGGTCGCCGCCATCGCCCGCATCCCCACCTTCGATCTCGCCGGGCTTCTTGACCCCGGGCCCATCGGCCGACTCGGCGGGTAATGCTTCGACGTAGGCATGGGCGATCGGATCGCCGTTGAAGAGGATGTCGAGGCTGTAGCGGCCGGGCGATGGAAACGTGAGCGGCGGCAGGTCGAAGATGCACTCGTGCGGCTCGATCTTGTCATCGTGCTTGATCACGAAGTTCGGGCTCTCGGTGAGGACGGCATGGTCCACGAGTCGCACGAAGCGGAACCGGACGTTGTGGCGGCCGGTGAAATCGCTGAGATTCATGTAGATCGCTGCCGGCTGATAGTCTTCGGGAAACTCGTCGAGATAGACGCGGTTGAAGGTCCCTGCAAGCACGCATTTCCCGGTGGCGTCGTCGCGATAGATGTGATCGCACAATATCACTGCTTGCACATGGGGTAGGATCTGTCTGGCCAATTCCCCTCGCTTCCGCTACGGGCCTCGATCGAGCACGGAAACGGCTCCGCCGCGCCGCACGAACGGAGCCACGATGTCACGAGCTATCGCCGCGATCTAGCATCACGCATCACGGTTCGTACGGCGGATGCGAGCACGCTCCGCCGCCCCGAACCGACGGGTGCGATTCTACCACGCCCATCTGGGCTCTGATAGCGCCGCCCCGGCTCGAGAAAGGAAGCGTGTGATCCTCCCCGTCGATGAAGCGATTCGCGCGCGCCGCGCGGAGCGCCGCTTCGGCCCGCGGCCGCTCGAGGAATCGGTACTGCAAGCGATCCTCGAAGACGCAAGGCGCGCGCCAAGCGGCTTCAACCTGCAGCCGGCGCACTACATCGTAGTCCGCGGCGCCGCGCGCGAGCTGCTGGCGCGCGCCGCTTTTGGCCAGCGCCAGGTTCGGGAGGCGCCCGCAACCGTCGTGGTCGCCGCGGACACGCGCCCGGACCTTGCCCACGCGAGCAAAGTCTACGCCGCCGACCTCGCGAGCGGCGCGGTGGATGACCGCTACCACGACTACATTCGCCCCATCATTTCCCTCTACTTTCGCCGCGGGCCGCTCGGCGTCATCGGCCGCGCGAAGGGGTGCGGCGCGGCGCTCTTGTCGCTGCTTCGACCCGCGCCCCGCTTGCCCGCGGCTCACCCCCGCGAATGGGCGCTCGCGCAGGCGATGCTCGCCGCGGGATTCCTACTCCTTTCCGCGGCGGCACGCGGCGTCGCGAGCTGCCCCATGGAGGGCTTCGATCCCCGGCGCGTCCGGCGCCTGATCGGCGCACCGCGGCGCGTCGCCGCGGTCCTCCTCGTGGCTCTCGGCCACCCGCTCGAGGGATCGATCGAACCGCCGGCGCCGGCGAGGCGCATGCGCCTGCCGCTCGGAGATTTGGTCCATGAGGGGCGCTGGCGGCAGGCCTATTCGGGAATCGCGCCCGCGCCTTGACACCATCCCACGCCTCAAGAGAATGACGCGGCCGCGCGCCCACGCGCGCCGGCACGCTTCGCTGGGTCGCGCGGGAACAGTTCAGGGGGATCTTGGGGGAATCGATGTCGCCGCCAGGGCTCCAGCTCTCGCCGTGAGAATCCTCTCCGTCACGGAAACTTGTCGCCTCGCTTGCGATGTCGATTCCGCATGGAGTCTCTTCGCGGACATCGAGGCCTGGCCACGCTGGCATCCCGCCGTCGCGTGCGCGTTCTGGCGCGACGGCGCGGGCGGCTGGCGTGCCGGACGGCGCTTCCACGTCGCGTTCGAGCAAGGCCCGCGGCCTTGGTTCGGCGATGGAGTAGTGCTCGCGGCGGATCCGCCGCGCGAACTCCGGTGGTCGGCGTGGTGCTTCGCTTACCGGCCGCAGTTCTTGTTGCGGCTCGCCCCCGCACAGAGCGGAACCCACGCGGCGCTCGGCGCTCAACTCTCCGGCTGGGCTGCACGCTTCGCGGCGGGGGGGGAGCTGCCCCATCGCTTTCGCGCCTTCCAGCGCTCGTTTCTCGATGCGATGCGCGCGGAGACCCTCGGCATCGCGGGGAGCATCGCATGATCTCCAGCGCGGCGCCGCTTCGCACGATCTGGCTCATGGGCGCGAAGACACGGCTCATCCCAGACTTCATCGAGAGCGCCGTGCAGGATCTCCTCCCCGACGGCGGCACGCTCCTCGACTTGTGCGCCGGCACCGGGATCGTCGGGCGCACGCTCGCGGATCGCTACGCGATCATCGCGAACGATGTGCATCGATTCTGCGGCGTGCTTGCGAGCGCGCACCTCGAAGGAGGCGCGAAGTGGGCCGCGGCGCTCGAGATGATCGACCCCGAGGAGGACCTGCACCGCCGCTTCGCCAAGAACCTGCGGCAGCTCGAAGCGCTCGCACCGGATGCCTGCGCCGCCGAGCGGGAGCTGCTCGAGCGCGTGATCGAAGATGCGGCTGGAAACTCGGACGGGGGAGCGGCCTCCGCCTACCGCGCGTTCATCGCGCAGACTCCTGATCCCGAGGAGCAAGGTACGCCGGCGGGTGCGATGCCGTTCGAGCCGCTCCGCTCGCTCCTCCCGGGAGCGCTCGCCGAGCGAAGGAGCGAGCACGGCGCTCTGCCGTTCGGGCTCATGACCTTCTACTACCAGAACATCTATTTCGGCGTGCGGCAGGCGATGGTGCTCGACTCCCTGCGCGCCGCGATCGCGCGCCTCCCGGATTCCGACCCGCACGCCGCCCGCAAGCGGACCCTCTACCTCGCCGCCTTGATCTACGCGGCGTCGGTATCGACCTCCGGCACGAGCCACTTCGCGCAGCCGCGCTCGCTGCACAAGAGCGGCGAGCTGCTCGCCGTGGCGAAACGCCGTACCATCGACATCGAGGAACAGTTCCACCTCGCTCTCGACGCGATCCGTCGCGAGTGGGGAAGGCGCCAATGCTCACGCGAGCAT
>JAKEFC010000190.1 GCA_022616235.1 Planctomycetota bacterium | reverse complement strand
CTCCCAGTTCCCAGGGCACGATCCGAAACTTGGAGCGGCATTACGATGCGGCGGGTCAATTACACACTTCGCGTAACTCTCGCGGTCTGGTTGTCCATTGCACCGGCGCCGGCAGCGCGAGCGCAGGAGCACGGTAGCCGTGCCGCGCAAGGGAACGGCGCTCTCGGTTTCTTCCCAGCCGACATCGATCGCCCCATTGTCGAAGATCCTGGCGCCCTTGCTCCCAATGCCGAGGCGCTCTTTCTGGACGGGTGTCGAAGCTTGCACGCGGGGAGCTTCGAAGCTGCGCGCGACTGCCTGACGCGCGCGTTGGCCGATGCCGCGGCGACGGGAGAAGTGAGGGAGCGCGTGCTGAATGCGCGTGCACTAGCTCACCTGGGGTGCTTGGATCTGCAGGCGGCGTACGATGATACTCTCGATCGCTACGACAAGTCGCTTGGATACCGAAAGACCGAACGGATGGGCGATGACGAATACACGCTGCGCGGAGTCCTTTACGCCTTGTGGGGAGACACGTCGCGATCGTTGCTGGAGTTCGCGGCTGCGTTCGACTCCAAGCATCCTGAACGCAGGATCTACGCGACCTTCGTCGCGGATGGCACAGAGCTTCTGCGGCCTCTCGAAGATTTGGCCGAGTGGCCAGGTCCGGTGATACGTTTCCTCCGCAAGAAATGCACAACCGAAACGCTCCTCGCCGAGGCGATGGGCGCGAAAGATGAATCCACTCGGCAGCGTCGCTTGCTCGATGCGCACCTCGCTTTAGGGGTGTGGTTCGAGCGCGAGGGGAAAGCGGATGCGGCAGAGCGCCACTTCGAGAGTGCGGTAGCGACCCGTCTCTGCGGAGAGTTGCCCTTCCTTTGGGCGCAAGGAGCGATTGCCAGGCGAAATGGAAGGGTCCTTCCGTTCAAGCCGCTCGGAGAAAATTTGCACGGCTACATGGACCGAGATGGCCGGGAGGTCATCGCGCCGCGATTTCGGTATGCCGGCGCATTCCACAATGGCACGGCGTCTGTGAAGCTGCCTTGGTGCGAGCGCTCCGAAGGCTTGATCGACCGCATCGGCAAGTTTCTCGTACCGCCGATCTACGAGTCGATAGGAAGCTTCTCGGCCGAAGGGCTCGCGACGGTGCAGAGCGTGCCGCAGGGACCCTTCGGTTTCGTGGACCGCACCGGCAAAGTTGTCATTCCTATCCAGTTCCCCTATGCAAGGGAGTTCACGGAGGGTGTGGCTCTCGCAGGGGCACCCATCGGCGCCGCGAAAGCCGAGCGTTACGGGTTCATCGATACGAGCGGTGCGTGGGCCATCGAGCCCCGTTTCGCATGGGCGCAGCCTTTTGCAGAAGGCATAGCGCGCGTCCTCGATGCCGAAGACAGGCATTGGCACTTGATCGATCGGAAAGGCAAGGAATTCGGTGCCCTGCGCTCGTTCCAGCTCCCCGAGTTTTCGGAGGGACTCGCCGCGGTGCAAACCGCAAAGGACGATCTCTTCGGCTACGCGGATCAGTCCGGCAAATTGTCGATCGCGCCTCGCTTCACGGAGGCGAGCAAGTTCTCGGAGGGGCGCGCGGCAGTCAAGTCTCGAGACGTCCACGGCGGCGCGCGCTGGTATTACATCGACCGCGCCGGCAGCCGCATTGGCACCGAGAGCTGCAACGTCGCGAGGGAGTTCAAGGAGGGGTTCGGCGTCATCGAGAGAGATGGTCGCTACGGCTACTGCGGATTAGACGGGCGCGTCGTCATCGAACCGGCCTTCACCAAGGCGCACTCCTTTGATGAGGGTTTCGCGCGCGTTGAGCAGGGCGGTCGCCATGGGTTCATTTCGCCGCGCGGCGAGCTGCTCGGCGCGACTTGGTTCGAAAATGTTTGGTTCTTCCACGAGGGCCTTGCGGCCGTGCTGACGAGGACCGGCTGGGGTTTCATCGACTCAAAAGGGGTGTGGGCCATTCCTCCGACTTTGGACGGCGACAGCTCCTATCGCGAAGGAGTGGCGGGCTTCCACGGCCCAGCGATCCCGGAAGCGCTGCAACCGATCGATCCAGAAGACTTTCCCGTGCACTGCCGCGATGCATTGTTCCGCGTGCAAGCCACCCAGCGCTTTCACCTCCTCATGGAAAGCATGCCTGCGGAAATTTGTCACTTGGCGGCTACGGTGGAGTGGCAGCCCTTCAGCGATGCCGATGCCGCACATGCACAAAAAATCCTTCTCCTGGGAAAAGTACGCGACGCCGCCCGCGCCGACGATACGGGCAAGTTCTATGATGAATTGTTCTCCGAGCAAGCCCGCGCGGACCGCTACTACTGGTTAGTTTATAGGCGAAACTTGCAGGGGGCAGAAGTTCCGGAGCCAATTTGGCGCTACCTTGCGAGCAACTACGAGCCTTTTCGAGCAGGGGCGATCCGCGAACTTCGACAGGCGATCGCGCAGGGGCAACTGGCTGCGACTGGGAAGCGTTCAATGAAGGAAAGTTTTTCTCCATACCTGTTCCAAGTCCTCATGCGTCACGTGCCGGAAATGCGAACAGAAGCGCGCGCCGCGTTCCTTGCGGACAGCGCCAAGGATCTTGAATCGGGCCGCTTCAAACTTTGCAGCTTCATCGAGCTTGCACTCTCCAGCTTGGCGAGTGGCGATGACGCCTTTGGTTTCACTTACCATCACGGTACCCACGCAAGAATTTGGCGCCGAGACAAGAAGATCGACTATGTAATGATCGACTTGTCCTTCGAGCAGGGAGAGTGGAAGCTCGCCGAGATTCGATGGGATGTCGCGACGTCGCTGTAACGCCAATTGCGCGTGCGACGTTCGGCTCGGGTCGCCGGCAACGTAGGAAGAGTCCGATGCAGTCGAATCTGCCGGCAACGCTCCAGAGCTTCGTGGATCGCGACGATGAGGTGCGGGACCTCGGCGCGCTCGTCCTCGGGGAGCAGGCGGGCCTGATCACGATCACCGGGCCGGGGGGCACGGGCAAGACGCGCACCGCGATCCAAGTCGCGCGCCGCGTCGAGGAGGGCCTCGCCGGGGGCTCCTGGTACGTGGAACTGACGGATGCGGCCGCGGCCAGCGAGATTTGCAGCTCCATTGCCGCTGCGCTCGGCGTGCCGCTCACGGCGCACGGAAGCGCGGAGCGCTCGATCGCGGACATTCTCCAGTTTCGCCCGCCGATGCTGCTCGTGCTCGACAACTTCGAGCAGCTCGTCGCGCACGCGGAGAGCACGGTGGGCTTCTGGCGGAAACAAGCGCCGCAGGTTCGCTTCCTCGTCACGAGCCGCGTCGTCCTCGGCCTGACCGGCGAGCGCGAGTTCGAGCTGGGCCCCCTCCCGAAGCCGGCGCTCGATCGCGGGCGGCGCCTCGGCGCGAGCGACGTGCTCGCCTACCACAGCGTGCAGCTCTTCGTGGATCGCGCGCGCGAAGTGAAGCAAGACTTCCAGGCCACCGACGAGAACGCGGATGCGTTGGCGCGGATCTGCGTGCACCTCGAGGGGATGCCGCTCAGCCTCGAGCTGGCAGCGGCGCGCATCAAGATCCTCGCGCCGCAGCAGATCGCGGAGAGGCTCGGCAAGCGCTTCGAGCTTCTCACTTCGAGCCGCCGAGACCTGCCGGCGCGCCAGCGAACTCTGATCGGCGCCATCGAGTGGAGCTTCGATCTCCTCGCGGAGTGGGAGAAGCACGCGTTCATGCAGGCCGCCGTCTTTCGCGGAGGCTTCGAGCTGGAGGACGCGGAGGCCGTGCTCGACCTGGCGCGCTTCGCAGGCGTGCCGCCCGCGATCGACGTCGTGCAAGGGTTGCGCGAGAAGAGCCTGCTCCGCACCATCGAGACCGAACACGGGGTGCGCTTCGCCATGTACGCGGCGCTCCGCGAGTACGCCGAGCTGAAGTGGCAGGCTCTCGCGGGTGCGGAGGAGCGAGGGAGCCTCGAGCGGCGCCACGCGGAGCGCTACCTGGAGCGCGCCGAGGAGCTGAGCGCACGCTTCGAAACGGAATCGGCGAGCGAGGCGATCGATCGCTTGCAGCTCGACCTCGAGAACGTCTTCGCCGCCGAGGAGCGTTCGCTGCGCGCCGGCGATGCCGAGCGCGCCGCGCGCCTCCTCCTCGCCGCCCGCCGCGTGCTGCACGTCCGCGGCCCCATCGAGCAGCTCGTGCCGCGCCTCGAAGCCGCGTATCGCGCGCTCCCCGACGCAGCACTGGAATTGCGCATCCGCGTCCTCGTCGCGCTCTCCGAAGCGCGGGAGGTGATGGGGCCGTGGGAGGACGTGGCTTCGCGCGCGGACCTCGCCGTACGGCTCGCGGAACGGATTTCGAACGAGCTGCTCCGCGCGGCAGCGCTCGACCAGCAGGGGAAAGTGCGCTGTCTCGGCGGCAGCTTCCCGGAGGGGCTCGCCTGTTTCGATGCGAGCGAGGAGATCTACCGGCGTCACGGCGACCAGCGCGGAATCGGCGGCTGCTTGCAGAGCCGCGGCAACGTCAAGAAGCGGGAGGGGGACCTCGAGCAGGCGCTCGAGTGCTTCACGGCGGCCGAGCGTATCGCGGAATCGTGCGGCGACAAAGTGCTGCTCGCCGGAGCGATCAACAACCGCGGCCTCGTGCACTTGCAGCGCGGCGAATACGGTCAAGCGCTCGATTCGTTTCGCGGCGCGGCGCGGATCGCGGAGGAGATGAAAGACTTGCAGCGCCTGCCGATGTGCATGAGCAATCAGGGCAGCGTTTACTGGGCGCGCGGCGAGTACGCGCAGGCGCTCGAAGTCTACCGCGAGGCGGAGCGGGTCGCGCGCAACCTGGGCAACAAGGCGCTCCTCACGCGCTACGCCGGCAACCAGGGAATCATGCTCATGGAGCTGGGGCGCCTCGACGAGGCGCTCGCCTGCTTCGCGGAAGCGGAGAAGATCGCGCGCGAGCTGGGGCAAAAGCAGGTGATCGCCTGGCACCTCATGAGCCGCGGCGACGTGCACTATCGCAGCGAGGAGTACGACCTCGCGCTCCGCTCCTTCGCGCAGGCCGAGCAGATGTTCCGGGACACGAGCAGCAAGGCGGAGCTAGTGCAGTGCCTGAACAGCCGCGCGCGCGCGCTGGCCGGCGCGGGGCAGCCGGATGAGGCGCTTGCGGTGTTCGCGGAAGCGGAGACCGGGGCGCGCGCGATCCGCCACAAGAATGGTCTCGCGGACAGCCTCGCGGGGCGCGGCCAAATGCTGCTCGCGCAGGGCAAGATGGATGAGGCGCGCGCGATCATGCAGCAGGTGCTCTCGCTCTACGACGAGATGCAGGTGACGAATACGCGCAGCTACCTGGCGGCGAAGACGCAGCTCGCGGAGGCGGAACAGAAGCTCGGAAATCGCGTGGCGGCGTCGAAGCTCGCCGGGGAAGCGCTCAAGCTCGCGGAGAAGCTGGGGATCGCTCACGGCGCGGACCGCGAAATGAAGACCAGAGTCACGCTCCTGAAGACCATCGCGCCGGCCGAGGCGCGTCCCATCGCGCCGACGGTAATCGCTGCGGACGCCGCGCCGGCGGCGCCGCCGGCCGAGGCGCCGCCTGGGCTCTTCTACGCCAGCGATCCATTGGTCGGAAAGGTCCTCGGCGGCTGCGAGATCATCTCAGTCCTCGGGCGCGGCGCGATGGGCGCGGTCTACAAGGCACGACAGGCATCGGTGGATCGCATCGTCGCGCTCAAGGTGATATTGCCCGATCTCTTCCAAGAGCAACGCTACATCGACCGCTTCCTGCGCGAGGCGAAGACGATTGCGCGCTTTCGCAGTCCCTACGTAGTGCAGGTGTATGAAGTCGGATCCGAGCAGGGGATCCACTTCCTGGTGATGGAGTTCGTCGATGGCGGAGACCTGGGCCGCTTCGCGCAAGGGCAGCCCGGCGCGCGGCTGCCTCCCAAGCTCGCCGAGCGCTTTCTCACGCAGGCGTGCGAAGCGCTTCTCGATGCGGAGAGCCTGGAGATCGTACACCGCGACCTGAAGCCCGCGAACATGCTCCTCGATCGCGGGCGCACGCTGAAGATCGCGGACTTCGGTATCGCTCGGCTCGTGGATGCCACGCGAATCACCGCGACGCAGCAGATGCTCGGCACGCCGCTCTACATGAGCCCGGAGCAGTTTCGCGGATCGAACGTCGACAGACGCTGCGACATGTACTGCCTCGGCGCGAGCTTCTATCACCTCCTCACCGCGGAAATTCCCTTCGCGGGCGCGAACATCTTCGAAATCCTGCGCGCGAAGGAGGAGGCGCAGTGCCTCAGTCCGCGGCGCGTGCTCGGCTCCGAGTGTCCGGAGCGCCTGAGCGGCGTGATCGAGCGCCTCACCGCCGCGCGCCTCGAAGAACGCTATCACTCCTTTAGCCAGGCGCTCGAAGCCCTGGCCGGCTCCTAACAAGCAGACTTCTTTCCGGAGTGGCTCCGTGCGGAGCGGTCAGTGGGTTGCAAGGTTGATCACCTCCGTCCAGCACCGCGCCTTCCGAGGCGGGCTCTAGGCGCTTCCTTGCATTTCTGGAGCGCCGCTCCATAATTTCACGATTGATGATTCCTCGCCGGCTCTTCCGCACGCTCAGCACAGCCCTGTCCGAAAGCCCGGCCGTGGCGCTCCTCGGCCCACGCCAGGTGGGCAAGACCACGCTCGCCCTCGAAGTGGCCAAGGCCCGCCCTTCGGTCTACCTCGATCTGGAGTCCGAGGCCGATCGGGCGAAGATCTCGGAGCCCGAATCCTATCTGCCGCAGCACGAGGACAAGCTCGTGATCCTTGACGAGATCCAGCGTACGCCGCAGCTCTTCCGGAGCCTGCGAGGACTGATTGACACTGGAAGGCGGCGCGGGCGCGGCAATGGGCGCTTCCTCGTGCTCGGCTCGGCGTCGATCGATCTGCTCAAGCAATCCAGTGAGTCGCTCGCCGGGCGCATCCGCTATCTGGAACTCGCGCCGCTCGATGCCGGCGAAGCCGGCGGCAAGCGTCTCGACGCGCTCTGGTTGCGCGGCGGGTTTCCCGAGAGCCTCCTCGCCGCTTCCGATGGGGAGAGCCTGCGGTGGCGGACGGATTTCATCCGGACCTACCTCGAGCGAGACATCCCGCAACTCGGGCCGCGTATCCCGGCCGAGACTTTGCGCCGTCTCTGGACGATGCTTGCGCACCAGCAGGGTGGGCTGCTCAACGCCTCGGCGCTCGCCCGCGCGCTCGCCGTGGACGGCAAGACAGTCGCCTCCTATCTCGACTTGCTCGTGGACCTGCTTCTCGTGCGCCGCCTCGCCCCCTGGCACGGCAACGTGCGCAAGCGCCTGGTCAAGTCGCCCAGGGTCTACGTCCGTGACAACGGACTCGTGCATGCGCTGCTCAGGATCGCCGATCGCGAGGCGCTGCTCGCCCACCCGGTTGCCGGAGGGAGTTGGGAAGGCCTGGCGATCGAGTCGCTGATCGCCGCCGCCCCTGCCGGCGCTGAGGCGCACTTCTACCGCACTGCGGCCGGCGCCGAGATTGACCTGCTGCTGACGTTGCCCGGCCGGCGCAAACCCTGGGCGATCGAGATCAAGCGGGGGCTCGCGCCGCAGCTCGAACGGGGATTCCACCTGGCCTGCAAGACCATCAGTCCGGAACGACGCCTGGTGGTGTACGGCGGCGCCGAACGTTTCCAGATCGCCGTGGGCGTCGAGGCGCTCTCGCTCGCCGACCTCTTCGCCGAGCTTTCCGACACTTGAGCCAGTTCGCTTTCCTTCATCGCTAATGGGCAGCCGTCATCGATGTCGCGACGAAGGCTGAGGCGGCGGTGTACGCCGATTCGCACAAGGCGTGCTCATACAGGAGTTTCCTCAATGCGATGCTCACAGAAACTAATGCGCTTTCGGAGCGAGACAGCGTGTAGATCGGATTTCGCCTCCTTGGCCGGGCAGAGGCCTCGCGAGAAGGTGGCATGATGGGTACGAAGTCACCAAACGACGAGGGGCTGGGCGGAGCAACGGGCGGCGCCGGCCGAGAGCGGGTATCCGCGGCTACGCTCTGGGCCGAGCTGATCGGAGGACTTGGAGGAATGCTCTGCGCGTTGCCGGACACAGCGGACGTACGAATCGATCGTGCGCGGGAAGCGATTTCGAACGCGAAGGTCTTCGATCGTTCTCGGCCTGAGATTCGAAACTTCGGGGTTCGGTCCGTAGCCCCTTGCGGTCACGAAGGAGCCGTTCTTTCTCCAGCGAAGAGCTGCGCCAGCTCTACCACGAGGCGGTTTCGATCGACAGAAGGCAAGGCAGCGTCAATGCCTCCGCCGCTCGTCCTGGACTTGGCGCCGGCGCGTGGCTAACACTCGGAGCGTCCCGACCGTCTCTATCCTGGAACGCCCGGCGCGGGCGCGCCGTTCGGAGACTTCTCGCGGAGGTGGCCGCCGATGGAAACGGCACGAAGTGCGCCGGCGGGCGCGAAGGCCCTGGCGCTCGTGAGAGATGCCGAGCCGGATTCCGTGGCCATCGACGTCGCGGCCGCTCGCCGCGGCGACCGCGGGGCGTTCGCGGCGCTGCACGCGCGCTTCGCCCCGATGGTGCACGCGATTCTGCTCGCGCGCGTGCCCCCCCGCGAGGCGGACGACCTCGTGCAGGATGTATTCGTGGCGGCGCTCGATCGGCTCGCCGCGCTGCGCTTGGACGCCGCGTTCGGCGCTTGGCTCGCGGCGATCGCGCGCAACCGGGCCGCGGACTACCACCGGCAATCGGCGAAGGAGCACGAGCTTACGTAGGAGAGTGCCTCGCGTAGGGAGCGCGACCGCGCGATCGAAGAAGAAGATGATGATGGCGGCGCGCACATCCTCGCAGCGATCCGCTCGCTGCCGGACACGTACCGGGAGACCTTGCTCATGCGCCTCGTCGAAGGGATGACAGGACCCCAGATCGCGCGCGCGACGGGGCTCACGCACGGCTCCGTGCGCGTCAACCTGCATCGCGGAATGATCCTGCTTCGTGCGCGCCTTGAAGGGGCGATCGACCGACATGAGAGAGAATGATCACGACTATCTCTGGGACCGGCGCGGGCCGGCGGATCCGGAGATCGCGGGCCTCGAAGAAGCGCTCGCACCCTTTCGCTATCGGCCCGCCGCCCGCGCCGACCTGGAACCGCCGCGCGGGCGCGGAGCGGCGCCCCCGGCGCGCCGATGGCTCGAGGCGAGCGCGGCGGCGGCGATCGCGCTCGCGGCGGTCCTCTTCGGCATCGCTCCGGACGATGGGCGCGCGCCGGGAGCCGCGCGCGGCTGGACGGTCGAGTGGCTCGCGGGCGCGCCGGCGGCGACGCGGCTCGAAGTAGGCGCGTGGCTCGAGACCGCCGCGGAGGAGCGAGCGCGGATCGCGGTCGCGGACATCGGCTTCGTCGAGGTCGCGCCGCACTCGCGCGTGCGCCTCGCCGACACGGGCCCGCGCGCACACCGCCTGGAGATGCAGCGCGGCTCGCTCCATGCGCGGATCACGGCGCCGCCCCGCCTCTTCTTCGTAGACACCCCCGCCGCAACGGCGGTGGATCTCGGCTGCGAATACTCGTTCACGGTCGATCGCACTGGCGCCGGATTGCTGCGGGTCTCGCTCGGTTACGTGCAGCTCGAGGCGCCAGGACGCGCCGCCGCCTTCGTTCCGCGCGAAGCGGAGTGCCGGTCGCAAGCGGGGCTGGGCCCTGGCGTCCCGTACTTCGAAGACGCCGCGCCCGCGCTCCGCGACCTCGATCCGGCAAATGCGGAGGCGGTATCCGCGGCGCTCGGAGCGGCGCGCCCGCGCGATTCGCTCACCCTCTGGCACCTCCTCTCGCGCAGTCCCGCAGCGCTCGTGCCCGCGGTCCGCGCGCGGCTCTTGGAGTTGGCGCCGCCCCCCGCGAGCATCCGGCCCGAGGAATTGGCGCGCGCCGGCGCGGATGCGCTCGAAGCGTGGCGCGATCACATGCGCTGGACGTACTGGTACGAATAGCTCCGGATCGCGCTAACAATCCGCGCGGCGTTCCGTCATCTCTTCGCCGGCCGGCGCCGGACATCGATGGATTTCAGGGGAAGACTCTAGTTTTGCGGAGGGAGCTGCGCATGCGGTGGTGGATTTGGCCGGGATTCCTGTTCCTGTGCGGTTTCGCGATCACGGCGACGGCGTGGGCGAGCGTGCCCATGGGGGTCTTCGCGATCATCG